>CALHOU010000074.1 GCA_938035945.1 uncultured Granulosicoccaceae bacterium | reverse complement strand
TTCCACATGTCAGTGATGAAATAGCGCTTAGCGTTACCGCCGAATTGGCAATGGCTAAGTAGACAATCCCATTCGCTTTGAATCGATGAAATAAGGTTAAACTGGTACTAACAATCCTATAGTGATCGACAAACACTATGCCAAAAGAACCTGTTTCTCGGTATAACAACATCGCCATCAGCCTTCATTGGTTGATGGCGTTTCTCATAGTAGGCATGCTAATCGTCGGCAAATACCTACATCAATTAGAACCAACAGACCCGCTGCGTTTCGAACTTACGCAATGGCATAAAACCTTCGGCATTCTTATTCTGTTTTTGGCCGTCGGCCGATTGCTTTGGCGGCTCACGCATAAATCACCCAGCCATCCGGCTAATGCACCTAAGTGGGAACATGTGTTGGCAAACATTTCTCACTTTGCGCTCTATGCCTTGATGTTCATCGCGCCCATCACGGGCTGGATGTTGGTGTCGGTTTCTACCCTTAACATAGACACACTGCTCTTTAACGTCATTCCATGGCCACACCTACCTTGGTTACCAGATTTAGCCGATCGTGAATCGGCCGAGTCACTTATCCATGAAATGCATGAAATGGCTACCGGTGTGCTTATCATAATTCTGTTGCTGCACATCGCTGGTGCTCTAAAGCATCACTTTGTGGACAAAGACACGGTACTCACGCGCATGTCCCCGAATAAAGAAGCGGGTACTGGGAAAACCATGTTCACGCTATTCGCGGTGTTGGGCTTGGGTATTGCGGGTGCAGTTATCGCTTACGCGCAACTAAGCACACCGACTGTGAGTTTGAAAGCAGGCAATAGTGCTGTGAGCGCGGTCGCCAGTATTATGGGCGAAGCCACAGAAATCTCATTTCCAGAATCAACAGTGACCGCATCGATTGATCCAAGTGACTTACCCAGCAGCTCGCTCTCGGCCACGGTCGAGACAGCCTCAGTAACGTCCACTAACTTGCAGGTGCAAGGCCCCCTTCCAGACGCCGATTGGTTTGATAGCGCGACACACCCACAAGCCACATTTATATCGGACGACATTACTGGCGCAGCAGATGGGAGCTACCTAGTGACAGGCACTCTGAGCATTAAGGGAATTGATCAAAAACAGACCTTTACGTTGAGCATCCAAGACACAGATGGCAACAAAAAAGCATCCGGAGAGTTCACGATTGACCGCAGCGCCTACCAATTAGGACTGGAAAGTCAGCCAAATGACGATTACGTGAGCAATGATGTGGTAATTGCATTCGAATTCTCCTTATCTGAGTAAATAAAGACTATTGACAAGGCAAGCTAAAACCGCCTAGCGGGCCTGCTAAACTATGTGCATCTATTCTTCTCTAAATGAGGATAAGGCGTGCCCATCAAAAAGCTACTGGTTGCTAATCGATCAGAAATTGCCATCCGTGTGTTCCGCGCAGCAAACGAGCTGGATATCAAAACCGTCGCCATCTGGGCGGAAGAAGATAAGCTAGCCCTGCACCGATTTAAGGCTGACGAAGCCTATCAGGTCGGAAAAGGTCCGCACCTCGACACTGATATGGGGCCGATCGAATCTTATCTCTCCATCGAAGAAGTACTTCGTGTGGCCAAGCTATCTGGCGCCGATGCAATCCACCCTGGCTACGGACTGTTATCTGAATCTCCCGAATTTGTCGATGCCTGCGATGAAGCCGGCATCATGTTCATTGGCCCGCGAGCCGAAACGATGCGCTCATTGGGCAATAAGGTTGCCGCTAGAAACTTAGCGGTTAAAGCCGGTGTGCCAGTGGTGCCTGCCACAGAACCACTGCCAGATGACATAGACAAGATTAAATCCATGGCTGGCGAAATCGGTTATCCGCTAATGCTCAAAGCATCCTGGGGTGGTGGCGGTCGTGGTATGCGGGTTATTCGAAGCGAAGATGACTTGGATACTGAAGTCAACGAAGCTAAGCGCGAAGCACGCGCAGCGTTTGGTAAAGATGAAATCTATTTAGAAAAACTGGTCGAACGTGCTCGCCATGTTGAAGCACAGATATTGGGTGACAAGCATGGCAATGTGGTGCACTTGTTTGAACGAGACTGTACTGTTCAACGCCGCAACCAAAAAGTGGTTGAACGCGCCCCAGCTCCTTACCTTTCAGAAGCCAAACGCAAAGAGATCTCAGATTATGCGCTGTTAATTGGTAACTCAACCAACTATGTAGGCGCAGGAACCATCGAATTCTTGATGGATATGGACAGTGAAGATTTTTATTTTATTGAAGTTAACCCTCGTGTTCAGGTTGAACACACAGTGACTGAAGAAGTGACTGGCATTGACATCATCAAAGCGCAAATCCACTTATTAGAAGGTGCGGTTATTGGTACGCCAGAATCGGGTGTGCCTAAACAGGAAGACATAAAGCTCAACGGTCATGCCATGCAGTGTCGTATAACCACTGAAGACCCAGAGCAGAACTTTATTCCTGACTATGGGCGAATCACCGCCTACCGAGGCGCTCAGGGTTTTGGTATTCGTTTAGATGGTGGTACAGCCTATTCTGGTGCTGTGATTAATCGCTTTTACGACCCACTATTGGAAAAAGTAACGGCCTGGTCTCCGACTGCGGAAGAAACCATTAAACGCATGGATCGCGCTTTGCGCGAATTTCGTATTCGAGGAGTTGCAACCAATTTAACGTTTCTCGAAAACATTATTGGCCATCCAGAATTTTTAGATAACAGCTACACGACAAAATTTATCGATAGCACGCCTGCTCTGTTTGAACAGGTAAAACGAAAAGATCGAGCTACCAAACTTCTCCATTACATCGCCGATGTGTCGGTTAATGGCCACCCCGATGCACGCGATCGTGCAAAGCCGCGCACCGACATGCTCGCGATTGATGCGCCTTGGTTTGAAAAGCCCATAGTCGATGGCACACGAAACCGCCTTGATCGTGACGGGCCAGTAAAATTTGCGCAATGGATGCGTGAACAAAAGCAGGTTTTAATTACCGATACAACCATGCGTGATGCACCACAATCTTTGTTGGCCACACGTATGCGTACCTACGACATTGTAAACGTGGCCGGTGCTTACGCTAAGAGCATGCCTGAGCTTTTATCCTTAGAATGCTGGGGTGGTGCAACATTCGATGTCAGCATGCGTTTCTTAACCGAAGACCCTTGGGAGCGGTTAGCACTGATACGTGAACGCGCCCCAAACATTCTTCTACAAGCCCTTATTCGAGGAGCGAATGGTGTTGGCTATACCAACTACGCCGACAATGTCGTCAAGCACTTTGTAAAAGAAGCCGCTGCCGGTGGCATTGATTTGTTCCGTGTATTCGATTGCTTTAACTGGATTGAAAATATGCGAGTGTCAATGGATGCGATACTCGAAGAAGACAAGCTTTGTGAAGCCGCCATTTGCTACACCGGCGATATGCTTAACGAGTCTAAACCCAAGTACAAACTCGACTACTACTTAAGTATGGCTCGCGAGTTAGAAAAAGCCGGTGCTCATATACTTTGTATAAAAGACATGGGTGGCCTTATGCGCCCAGCGGCTGCGAAAGTGTTATTTAAAGCGCTGCGTTCTGAGGTTGGTTTGCCAGTGCATTTTCACACACACGATACCTCCGGCATATCCGCAGCAACCGTATTGGCTGCTATCGAATCGGGTGTTGATGCGGTAGATGCCGCCATGGACGCCTTATCAGGTAACACCTCACAACCCTGTTTGGGCTCTATTCTCGCAGCCTTAGCCGGCGATGAGCGCGACCCTAAACTCGATCAAGACGCTATCCAGAAAATTTCCTTTTACTGGGAGAACGTACGCTCGCAATATGCGGCATTTGAGAGTGATTTAAAAGGGCCTGCATCGGAAGTCTACCTACACGAAATGCCAGGCGGACAATTCACCAATTTAAAAGAACAAGCACGTTCTTTGGGCTTAGCACCGCGCTGGCATGAAGTGGCAAAAGCCTATGCTGATGTAAACGAAATGCTAGGCGATATTGTCAAAGTCACACCTTCCTCAAAGGTTGTGGGCGATCTGGCCTTAATGATGGTCAGCCAAGACTTAAACATAGACGATGTAGTAGACCCTGATCGCGATATCGCCTTTCCCGATTCGGTTGTATCGTTAATGCGTGGTGAGCTCAGCCAAATTCCAGGTGGTTGGCCCGAGCAAATACAAAACAAAGTACTCAAAGGGGAAGCACCTTTATCAGAACGTGCAGGTGCACTGATTCCACCGGTTGATTTAGAGAAAACCAGAATTGAATTAGAAGAAACGTTAGAGAAAAGTATTTCTCAGCAAGAACTTGCGGCGTACAACATGTACCCTAAAGTGTTCACCGACTTTGTCGGCGCGCAAAACGAATATGGCCCAACCAGCGTACTGCCAACACCAGTTTACTTTTATGGGTTAAAAGTCGGCGACGAATTGTTAGTGCATATAGAACAGGGTAAAACCTTGGTTATTCGATGTGTCGCGATCGGTGAAACCAACGACAAAGGTTTGGTGCGCGTGTTCTTTGAACTCAATGGCCAACCTCGATCTATTCAAGTGCCTGATCGTATCCACGGCGCAAGTGGTGCATTCGCTGCACGCGCCAAAGCAGACCAAGACGATAAGCTACAAGTTGGCGCGCCAATGCCTGGTGTTGTTTCAACCGTTAAAGTATCCGAAGGTCAGACAGTTACAGCAGGAGATGTGTTGTTGTCGATTGAGGCGATGAAAATGGAAACGGCAATCTATGCCGATGCAGCTGGTGTTGTTAAAGAGTTGTTGGTAAAAGCAGGAGATCAAATTGATGCGAAAGATTTACTCGTGCAATTGGCCGAAACGGCAGAAGCGTAGTTCAGGATAAACCGCGGGCATTGGAGTGCAATGCTTTTTACTAGCGTATAGGGAGTGGTGTTTCGATGAGTGACTTACAAGCGGTACTGGATTTGATCGATAGCGAGCAGGAAAACGCGCTCGATCGTCTTTGTAACTTACTGCGTGTGGAGAGCATCTCTACCGATTCTGCCTACGCTGATGAATGTATAACCGCGGCTGATTGGTTGGTTGAGGACTTAATCAGCATTGGCTTCGACGCAAAACGCCATGACACACCTGGCCATCCGATGGTCGTTGGTAAGTTAAACGCTGGTGCCGACAAGCCGCACTACTTGTTCTACGGCCATTATGATGTGCAACCGGTTGACCCACTGGAGCTATGGAATAGCCCACCATTCGATCCACAAATTGAAGATACCGCTAACGGAAAAGTGATTCGTGCACGTGGTGCTAGCGATGACAAAGGGCAGCTTATGACCTTCGTTGAAGCTTGCCGTGCGTGGAAACAAATCTCTGGCTCCCTACCCGCTAACATCACTGTATTTTTCGAAGGTGAGGAAGAAAGTGGCTCACCATCATTGATACCTTTCATGAAAGACAATCGGGAACTGCTAAAGGCCGATATTGCCATGGTGTGCGACACTGGCATGTGGGATAGCAACACACCCGCCATATCAACCATGTTACGCGGCATGGTTGGCGAGGAACTGACTATCACAGGACCTTCGTTGGATTTGCATTCGGGTATGTATGGCGGTCCTGCCATGAACCCAATTCGGGTGCTCACCAGAATCCTGGCTGATGTACATGACGATACGGGCCGAATTACGCTCGACGGTTTTTATGAAGGTGTCACCGAGCCATCTTCACAAATAAAGCAGCAGTGGGCATCACTAGAACACGACGAAGATGCCTTTTTAACAGACGTTGGTCTGTCGACACCTGCAGGTGAAGATGGTTACACCGTGTTAGAACAAATTTGGTCTCGGCCCACGTTCGATGTTAACGGAATATGGGGTGGCTACACCGGCGAGGGTTTTAAAACCGTGTTGCCATCGCAAGCATCGGCAAAGGTGAGTTTTCGATTGGTTGGTGAGCAGAATGCAAATAAAATTCAACAAACATTCCAGCAATACGTTCGCGATAAATTACCCCCTGACTGTTCGGTTGAATTCAAGTCTAAGGATGCCGCCGGTGCGACCGTCATGCCAGTTGATGCACCCGAGTTTGCCCGTGCACATGCAGCATTGTCAGACGAATGGGAAAACGAAGCCGTGTACGCCGGTTGTGGTGGTTCTATACCGGTGGTCGGTCACATCAAAGACATATTGGACATGGATAGCTTATTGGTCGGCTTCGGTCTTGAAGACGATGCTATCCATTCGCCAAACGAGAAGTACAATGTAAAAAGCTTCCATAAAGGCACCCGCAGTTGGGCGCGCATTCTGGAAGCACTAACGCGACCTTAATTGGCTTGGTGTTATTGAGCGTAAGTTAAACCACGGGTATCGTCATACTACCGAGCCCGGCTACGCTTATGTCCATAACATCGCCTTTTACTATCGGACCAACTCCTGCAGGCGTTCCAGAGAGAATAACGTCACCCGTGGCAAGCTCAAAATAGTCGGATAAGTAGGAGATCATTTCAGGCACTTTCCAAATCATCTGATTAAGATCACCTTCTTGTTTAATTTCGTTGTTAACTTTGAGTTCAACACGACCTTGATCTAAATGCCCAACCTCTTCCACTGTGTGGATTGGTCCAATGGGCGCAGAGCGCTCAAACGCTTTACCAATTTCCCAAGGTCTACCCATCTTTTTCTGCTCGCCTTGCAAATCACGGCGTGTCATATCCAAAGAAAGTGCGTAACCAAATACATGATCTAGAGCGTTAGCCACGGATATGTTTGTGCCACCCGATTTAAGCATCACCGCCATCTCAATCTCATGATGTACATCCGATGTTTTGGGTGGATAAGGAAACTGACCCGAGGTGTCGAGATTATCTGGATTTTTTTGAAAGAAAAACGGCGGCTCCCGATCTGGGTCATGGCCCATTTCGATCGCGTGCGCGGCGTAATTTCTACCAATGCAATAAACACGTCGCACAGGAAATGTTTTATCGGTGCCCGCAATAGGTAAGGCAACGACTGGTGGTGATTCAACGGCGAACTGGCTCATTAACACACGACTCCAAGTTTGATTTCTCAAGATTAAACCATTTTGAACCAATTTATTTTTTATGGCAAGTAGGCTTGCAAAAGACGATTGGTTGTGATTAATATGCCTTTCAAACCACAATTGATCAACCAATTTGAGATCATTCGGTGTCAAGCAAACCAGACATGCTAGAAAGAAACGAAGCTGAAATTCAGCTCAAGGCGCTTATTGAGGCCGGCGAATACGCCCCTGGCGATCGCTTACCAGCCGAACGAGAACTTATAAGCAACATGGGTATAAGTCGTTCTACTTTGCGTAAAGGGCTAGACGCTCTGGAACGCAATGGCACTATTTGGCGGCACGTGGGTAAAGGTACGTTTGTCGCCGGTAAAGACAAAACCAACGAACTACCGGGGCTAACTACGCTCAGTCAACAAATAACACCCGTACAAATGATGCGGGCTCGTATGTCATTAGAACCTGCCATTGCAAGAGAAGCCGCAGCAAACGCTTCTAGCGTTAGCGTAGAGAACATACGCAAGGCGCGCGATAACTCTGTCGCGGCGACAAGTTGGGATAACTACGAGTTAAATGACGATGCTTTTCATAGAGCAGTTGCTGAGGCGACCGGCAATGTGTTACTCATTTCGCTCTACGATCATCTCAATCAGGTGCAGCGCGCTGTCGCATGGCACAAGGTGGTTCGAGAAAGCAAGCAACCCCCAAAAAACCACAAAAGCTTTGCTCAGCATGACGCTATTCTCGCAGCCATAGAAGCCCGTGACCCATTAGCGGCACACACAGCTATGCGCGACCACTTAAATTCAGTTTCATCACGACTCTATGGAGACACCATTCCGTAAGAAAAGAAGATACAAAGCGCCCTGAAAGAGACGCAATGACCGAGTAATTTTGCTACGGCCAATTACCTTTAAAACCATTGATTAGGAGCAAGAGACTATGCAAGAGAAGTTAAGAAAATTAGCTGCAGGCATTGTGGCTTTACCATTGGTCTTCGGACTTTTCACTGCATCGGCAAATGCCGATACCATTCGAATTGCGCTCGCTGAAACACCATCAGATGAGTTAGCTGCATTTTTCGTGGCACTAGACCGTGCAAAAGCAAACGGTCTTGACTATGAATGGACGGCCTTTTCCGATGAAGAGCTCGCTATACAAGCTGTTCTTAGCGGACAAATGGACATTGGATTTGGTACGCCCTACGCAGCTATGCAACGTTCTAAAGCACCTCTTCGTATTGTTTTTCAACTATCGAAGTTGAAGTTCTTTCCAGTGACTAACAAGAAATACAGCAAATTGGAAGACCTGGACGGCCAGCCAATTCTGCTGCATTCTCGTGGTGGTGGTACAGATTCAATCGCTAATGTCATCGAAGACAAAATGGGTATCAAGTTTGGCAAGCGTTCGTATGTGCCTGGTTCTTCAAATCGCGTTGTCGCGTTGGTAGCAGGCCAGGCTGATGCCACAATCATCGATCTATCAAATAAAAATAAAGTAATGCGTCAGCACGGTGATAAATTCAATGTATTGCCAATGTTTGATGTTGAAGCAAGCGACGAAGCACTATTCGCCAATTTAGACTGGATTAAAAAGAACGAAGCTGCTGTTCAAATATTTGTTGATGCACTTGCCAGTACTTGGAAAGACATGAACGAAGACCCAACCATCATCAGTCGCGAAACAGACCCAGACGGTCCGATTGGGCAACTACCGAAGGAAATTCTCGGTGAGCTGGACGGGTTTTATACCGATGCGATCGCAGGCGGGCTTTACGACCCGGAGGGCGGTGGGCGTAAGGGTGCGCAGGCTGACTTGGAATGGTATAGCGCTGCTGGCCAACTCGAAGGAGACCCATCAACGCTTAACATTGATGACTTCTGGTACATGGCGCCGCTAGAGGCAGCCACTTCAAAATAAATAGTAGTTACATGCCGGCCCGATTCGGGCCGGTGTTGTAAACCAACTGGTGTTAAGTACTTATGCTTAATCGATCGTTACTATTAAAATTCTTGTCGGCATTCATTGTCTTTGGCGCTTGGGAAATAGCGGGTCATATACCCGTTAGTTATGCGTTTCCTACGTTCATTGAATCAATGAAGGCACTGGCGGAAATGACTTTCGACGGACGCTTATACGCAGCCTATGTCGAAACCCTTAAACCGTTAGCCATTGGTATTGCCATCTCCGCTGTGGTTGGCATCACGGTAGGTTTGTGGACCGGTTTGAACAATTGGTTTGACTGGTTATTCTCGCCGATATTTATCGTTATGCAAGCAGCACCCTTAGCCGCACTCATTCCACTGCTTGTTATGGTCTACGGCATTGGGCTTACATCAAAGGTTTTTGTGGTTTGCATTATGGCCATGCCGGTTATTGTGCTAAATACCGCGGGTGCTGTCCGTAATACACCCTCGTCACTGATTGAAATGGGGAAATCTTTTCAAGCCAGCCGATTGGAAGTTGTAACCAAAATTATTATTCCAGCGGCCTCCCCGGTTATTTTTTCCGGACTGCGCTTAGGCATATCTGCAGGGTTTATCGGCGCGATACTCTCCGAATTAAAAATTACACCAACCGGTGTAGGCGACATCATTACATTTAGTCGCTCAATTGCAGACTATGCCAGCATGTATGCAGCTATTTTTTCCATCATTGTTCTGGCTGTTTTATTTTTGAATTTATTGGAAAAAATAGAAAACTACCTATTCGAAGGAAATGTACGTGGATATGCTTCAGACTAACGTTCAAACAGAAATAACAACAGCTGCGCAAGCTGACATTGCCGTCTCTGTTAGCAATGTATCCAAAAACTACGGTGATGTAGAAGCGCTGAGAGACCTGTCTCTGGAATTTCCACGTGGGCAACTGACCTCTTTACTCGGTCCATCAGGTTGTGGCAAAACGACACTGCTAAAAATAATTGCCGGTTTACTAGACCCGACATCCGGCGATGTTCTGGTTGATGGCAAAGCCGTGACCGGTCCCGGTCCAGATCGCGCTTTCGTATTTCAGGACTTCGCTTTATTACCGTGGGCATCGGTCATGCGAAACGTTGCTTTCGGGTTGGAGCTACGCGGCGTTGCAAAGTCTGAACGTGAGGCGATTGCGGAAAAGTACATAGCCAATGTTGGACTCTCTGGCTTTGAGAAAAGCTATCCGCATGAATTGTCCGGTGGAATGCGACAGCGTGTTGGATTAGCCCGAGCACTATCGGTAGATGCAGATGTACTGTTAATGGATGAACCGTTCTCTGCCGTGGATGAACAAACACGGCGAAAATTCCAGGAGGATCTGCTCTCCTTAGTGGCTAATGAGAACAAGACGTTTATTTTCGTTACCCATTCGATTGAGGAAGCCGTGTATGTGTCGGATCAAATAGCCATTCTATTACCTCGCCCAAGTCGAGTATCGGACATCATTCGCCCTACCGGTTTACGCGAAAAAGATATGCTGACCATTCGTAGAGACCCTGAATACCTGGACATTGTTGACGAGATTTGGGCGTCATTAAGAAGCTATGTTGAATAGGGAACACACTGTTTTTGCCGAAACGATAAATTTATATTCCAATCGAGGAAAGTAATGAAACTATTTGGTGTACGTTTACCGGCAATGTCATCACTGCTTATTTGGGGCTTACTGTGGGAGCTTATCGGACGCGCTGAATTCTCTTTTTTTGTTCCACCACTGTCACAAGTATTTTCTACACTGTTCGAAATCTTTGGTACAAAAGCCTTTCAAAGCGCGCTGTACGAAACGGCTTATGCGTTTATTTCCGGTGTATTTTTCGCCATAGTCATCGGCATCCCTACCGGTATTTTTATGGGTAAAAATCGACTACTAGACGAGTTGCTTTTACCGTGGGTCAATATTTTTCTTAGCGCACCATTAACAGCACTTGTACCTGTGCTAATGGTTTTATTTGGTTTCGGAATGAAATCAATCATCATTACCACCACACTGTTCGCGATATGGATCATTATCCTCAATGCCCGAGCGGGCGTGCTGCAAATTAACCGCTCGCTTGTTGAAATGGCTACGAGTTTCGGCGCGTCCCCTTGGGATGCATTTACAAAGGTTTATGTGTGGGCCGCCCTGCCAGAAATATTGGGCGGTGTTCGCATTGGAGTAATACGCGCGGTAAAAGGTGTAATCATCGGACAGCTACTTATTTCTATCGCCGGCTTTGGCGCGTTGTTTGAACTCTATTCAGCCAATTTCCTGATGAGCCATTTTTGGGCTGTTCTAATTGTTCTGTTTGGCTTGGCGTTTACTATTTCAGAATTTCTGGCCTATTTAGAACGACGCGTATCCTACTATGCGGCAAAACGATAGCGCTAACTCGATCCGGCGCTATTGATTAACTTCGAATCGGCATATAAATTTCTGTAATCAATGATTCTTCAGGCGTGGTTTCAGGATCGTTAATATAAATCTCAAACGGAGGATTATTTTTATCGGCCTTCATCTTCGCATAACGCATATCACTCATGCCCGTTGACCAGGCATTGCCCAAATGACGGTAAGCACCAGTATGTACAAGTTTTAGCGCTTTGCATTGCGCGCGTTCACTGCACATCACGCCGGCCGCTGCAGTCACCGATTCTGCCACAGGAACCGCGGCCGTATAGTGACAGGTTCTTTTCACCGGGTCCATTGTGTTGTAGATACTAAAAGGCATACCATTTATCTGAGCGCCGGCCTCAGTGGCCGCTTTAAATACCTCCGGAAACGCCGCAGCCATGGAATCTCCCATGTTTTTCATCTCGGCGTGATAGGTTTTTCCAGCAAACAGCTGCGCAGCCACGTCCACAACACCCTCCACACTAACATCGGATGGCACAGAGCCATTTTCTACGTAGTCTTTAAGCATGCTCAAACCACGATCGTAGTCACCCGTTATGAAGGCCTTCATCTTCTTCACCATAAAGAACATGAAGAACGGCAGGCTGCTGTCCATATGCCAATTAACACGGGTTTTATTCTCGTCAACGGATTCAAAATCAAACGCGATGTCGGCTTGTGATTTCCATGGCTTTAAAAATACAAGATCGGCATTCATACGATTCGCATCGAGAGAGGTCATGGTCATTCCACCTGCACCAATCTTTTTACCTTCCCAGTCGTAGCCATGACCCGGCTCATGAGCTGAGCCTCTATATGTAAGTGAGCACTCTCGCTCCATCAAAAGCCAGGGAGACCAGATCGGCCAAGTATTGAAATCTGACACTATGTCACGCACTTTAGATGCAGGCGCATCGATCTCGACTGAGCTAACAAGACTGAAGGCAGGCACGACGGTCTCCTTATTAGGTGATGAAACGAATGTCACATTATCACCAGAATCGACAGGAGATTCAAATGCGTGTTTAGCTACCGGAACTGAACCGGCGTACTAGTGTGAATGGGTAAGGCTGAGGGGCATGCAATATTTATCACAATTTAAACGCTCGCCCCGCATCTGAGAGCGCGCGCGCGCACGTTATTTAATACTAGCTACACCCAGGCCAACTGAGAATTTCTCACACCAGATATAGACTTCGTTGTATTTCGATACATCAATGGATGCTGGAACATCATAGCTCTGAGCGCCGCTATTGGATTTTAATGGAGCAATAAGCGTTGACGCATCATATTCGCCATCGGTCCCAAATGCGACTTTAGGGTCAGGCGCGCCATCAAAAGAAAAGTTATCCGCAAGTTTAATGACATACCCTGCATCTGTTTTAACAACCTCAACCATGCCGGTTGTGATGTGGTTGTTCAAGCCTTTGAATTCTCCTGATTGTTTCATCTCGCCCGCCAGTAATTGCTGGCCTGGTAGGACGAGTGCAATCAGTAGCGCAAATGCACTGAGCCATAATTTCATGTGTTTCATAGTAAAGATTCCTGTTGTGTGAAGTAGACATCCACATAGAGAGCGCGATCGACCAAAAGTTCCACTCACACAACAGGGAGTTTTCGTTGTTTTTATCTGCTTAGATAATTAAGCCTACCGCTGTAGCCACTACTGATGAACCTGTCTATTTCTGCAACCATAGCTTTGCTGTAAGCCTTATGCTTGGCGCTGTTTACCGGTGATGACAAAAGCACCTCCTTCATCGTATTCGCCATAAATGCCTGTTGTTCATCCATAGTCATGCTTTTACCATCGTCTTTAATTTTCTGCATTTCTAGCCTCGTTAATGATATCGCTCTTTGCCCAAACAGCGTGTTAAGACCGGCTACAAATCTGCGCACCACTTTAGATGAATCGGCTTTCGGGGTCAGATCATCAACAACACTTAGTGATCGCATTTTTTCGGCATTTGTATAAAACACTTTCATTTGCTCACACCCAACTCTCTTTTTTTCAAGCGATTTTTTCGCCAAAGAACTAGTGCTCCTTTGCTGACAATCTTTCTGCGCACCTGTTACATGATTTACTTGCGCTGAGTAGACTTCAGCGTAGTCAATCAATTTCGCTTTTGCACTGGATGGCATATCTAAAATAGCGGAGTAGTTTCGAGCGCTATCATGATAATTATCTGAAGGGACGCGAGTATCGGGGCTGCCATAAAAAAAGAGCGAACGCATCCCTTCTTGATGCAACACATCCCTTTTATCGTTCGCAACTGATATAACAGATATCCCTTGTTCCACTTGATAAGGTTTCAGCGACTCAGGAGCCACGATTAAAAACGTTTTTTGGGTTTGTTCGTAACGCGTCTTATTATTGGTTTCAGCGTTGGTCGCTACATGCTTAAGTAAAACACACTTATTATCATTTTCTCCCTGCGAGCATGGTACTGCGTCCACAAAACTCAGCTCACCACTATTATCTCCATCCCTTAGCTTTACATCTTTTGTTGGCGTACCATCTCGTTTAATCACCACATTATCCAGAGATCTGAGGTTGTAAAGCACAGGTGGCTCTTTTGGTTCAAAATCTGAATCGGGTAGCTTGTCTACGTTCGCAAAGCGATTCTCCAATTGCGTGCCAAACGTTTTTGCTTGACGGCTAAAGTTCAACGAGGGTTTGATCAGTGCCAGCTGATTTGTTATTAATGTTTTATAAGACTCTTTATACTCATCTGTGATGTCATAGCGAACCACAGCGCCATTAGCGTTGATCACATAGTCGGGACTCGCTTGATTGAATGCGTGAATAGCCTTTTGCTGTGCGAACACCGCAAGCTGCTTGGGCTCAACCATTTGCGAATCCGCGAATTCGATGTCGCTATCAAGAACCCTTGTGCTCACCCGTAGTCCATCAGCATCAGGTGTTAAGCTAAGGTATGTGCGTGAATGAACCCGTTGTGACGGCTCAAAGTGAACCATTTGATCTTGGTCTATCGTCTTTTTAAAACCACCGAAACTCTCTTGGTATTTTTGATGGGAATCGGTGTTGGTCTGATAGCGTAGTGTTATTGAGTCTTGGCTTAGAACATCTTGGGTAAAAATTTGCAGGCAAAGCCCAGCGAGTAGAAATCCGAATGGTGTGTTCATGTAAATATGCTGTCCTTATAGATGGAGCCAATCACAGTGTTTACCTAATTGGAAATTGGATAGCAGTATTTTACCGGTCGAGAACCGTTTTTTTTTAACAGAACCTTTCTAATGAATGAAGAACACGAGCCCGTAGCTCCAGAAAACGCATAATTATTGATTTGTGAGTATTCTGTCACGAAAGCGAAAAACTGGGTTAGCCTCTAAAAATTTGACTGCTGCAACACCCAGCCATTTCCATCTGGATCGGAGAAGGTTGCAAACCGCCCCCATGGCATTGAATCGACATCTCCAATGTCTAAGCCTTTATTTTTTAACGCTGCGTGAGCTTGTTCGATATTGGCCGTATCGAGAACCAGTCCCTGCACCGAACCCGGCGGCATAGCATCAAACCACGTGACCAATGTTATCGATGTTTGAGCGCCATCTAATCCCAATTGCACCCAGTTCTGATTTGGCCCCATTGGGCTTTCCACTTTTAATTCAAATCCGAGCATTTCAATATAAAACTGCTTGGCTTTTTGTTGATCGGCTACCGGAATGGAAATGATGTCGATGTGATTAAACATGCTTTTTCCTTATTAGCTTGTATGCCTGAAATAATACCAATCGCCGCCAATTAGGTAAACTGTCCCCGTATTTACTCGATTTCGATGCTTATGCCGTATTCGGCTGATGCCACTTGTAGCCATAGCCAGACGTAGTCTGCGAAGCTGCGACGGACTATGAACTCGTAGTGGTTGGTGTCTAAGCAGCGCATGGTCACTTGGGCTTTTGAAAAAACTGTGTTGACGACTTTGCCAACGGTGAAGTGGCTTGGGTGCACATCGTAGGTTACGCTTTTCTTTAACACATCGTTGGCGTTATTGCCGCTGAGCATGATGGTGGTAAAACCGCCACTGACATTCACGATGGCAATGGAACTTGCACCGGCTGCTGTGCGTATGTTTTGCTCTATTTCGAAGGCGTCTTGCAATGGACAGCTCAGCAACCACTCATCCGGTGCTATCCAGCGAGCGCAATACGACTTACCGTTATCAACCACAACATTACTTGCTAATACGTTTGGTAAATCTAACTGCAAGCTCGACTTCAATGCAGCCGCAAGTGCGGGTTTGTCATCTCTAGCTCGCAGTACTAGCATGCCGGTCACCGGCAACTCAACAAGTGTCACACCTAATCCGGTGGCTGTTTTTACAGCCAGAGATTTCATGTTCGCATGTTCTAGTGCTGAGGCAATGACAGGTGTATTGCTATCACCAAACTCGGCTCTTTCAGTCACGCTATTCGTAGCGTACTGGTTTGACACGTTAACGGTATCCATCGTGCTCACTCTTATGATTTGTGCCGCGCACCATCTGGGTCTACCCAGTTGGTGTTGCAAATTTTAGCTTCTACCACGCTGCCATCGGCTAGCGGAAAGAAGACCGATTCCCCCATACGATTAAGGCCATCACGAATCACCGCCATCGCAATGCTACGGCCAACATTGGCGCTGTAGTAACTCGACGTTACGTGTCCAACCATGGTCATAGGAATGCTTTGCGCAGGATTTCGAACTGCTTGTGCGCCTTCGGGTAAGACCGTGTTCGGGTCGACTGTCTCAAGCCCAACCAATTGCTTACGATTAGGTCGTAAACAATCTTCGCGCGCCATTCCACGTTTGCCTATGTAACTAAAGGGTTTATTGTTTGCTACAGCCCAGGCATGGTCCATGTCGATCGGCGTTATCGACCCATCGGTATCCTGACCAACAATCACAAAGCCTTTTTCCGCACGTAGCACGTGCATGGACTCTGTGCCATACGGTGTTAAATCAAATTCACGGCCGTGTTCAAACAAGGCTTCCCATACATGTAAGCCATAGTGAGCGGGGACATTAATCTCGTAAGACAGCTCACCGGTGAACGATATTCGGTACACACGTGCCGGTGCCCCAGCTACCGTGCCTGCGCGCCAGTCCATAAATTTGAACGCATCTTTATCCAAATCAATATCGCTGCAAACTTTAGCTAATAAAGCTCGGCTATTAGGGCCGGAGATAGTCATCGTAGCCCAATGGTCAGTCACACTATTGAAGTAGACATCCATCTCAGGCCACTCAGTTTGGTGATACAGCTCAAGCCAAGACAATACACTTGCAGCACCGCCAGTGGTCGTGGTCATTAAAAAATGATTCTCGGCTAAACAGGATGTAACACCATCATCCATAACCATGCCATCTTCACCACACATCAATCCATAACGACAACGACCCGGCTCAAGCTTAGCCCAAGCGTTGGTATACACTCGACCTAAAAACTCTCGCGCATCTTTCCCCTGGATATCGATCTTGCCTAACGTAGAAGCGTCCAAAATGCCTACACTTGCGCGCGTCGCCACGCACTCTCGATTAAGCGTATCCTGCATGCGTTCGCCTTCGCGCGGAAAATACCAAGCTCGTTTCCATTGCCCGACGTTTTCAAATTTTGCGCCGTGTTCCACATGCCATTTATGCATGGGTGTAAATCGCTTAGGGTCAAATAGCGCGCCTTTGTTACTGCCTGCAACCGCGCCAAAAGTCACGGGTGTGTAGTTAGGACGAAACACGGTGGTGCCGGTTTGTGCAATGGTTTGGCCAAGTGTTTTCGCAACGATGGCCATACCATTAACGTTGCCGGTTTTTCCTTGATCTGTACCAAAGCCCATTGCGGTGTACCGCTTTACGTGTTCGATCGACTCGAAACCTTCTCGCGTAGAAACTTGCAGGGCCGCAGCGGTAACATCGTTTTGCATGTCAACGAATTGTTTAGGCGCACGTGTTGGCGTTTTGGTGTGTGGTACTAAGTACATAGCCATTGCAGCACCCTGCTTAACATCAACCACTTTTGGCGTGCTTAATGAATCGCTGGACGCCTGTCCATGTAAAGTCGCACAACTTGCAGCTGCATCAGCACCAGCTTTAATACCTTCACGCAAGCAGTCACTCAATGTTTGTGCACCGCTTACTCGGCCTGCAGCAATGTTATTTTCCGGCGTTTCACCCGGAACAAAGCCAAAAATATCGTCATTCCAAACCGGCCGACTGCCCGTGTGACATGACAGGTGTACCGCTGGACTCCACCCGCCAGAGCTAGCAATGGTGTCGCAAAGTAATTCCGTTGGCTCACCAGTCACGAACGTGCCTTTATCGTTAATCGCTGCAACTACAGCCTTTCTCACACGCTCTCCACCACGGGCTTCGATAACCGCTGAACCTGTTATCACTTCAATGCCGCGCTCCTTTGCTTGAACGAAAACATCACCATCCGGATTTGCTCTCGTGTCGACAATGGCCACGACTTCGCGCCCCACATCGAACCAGTCAAATGCACACTGATACCCAGAGTCATTGGCCGTCATAACCACTAAACTTGTACCAGGCATAACTGCGTAGCGCCGAATGTATTGCGACACCGCGGAACACTGCATGCATCCGGGTAGATCATTGTTACCAAACACCAGTGGACGTTCATGTGCACCGGTCGCCAACACAACGCTACTAGCACGCACCTTATGGATTCGTTCGCGTGTCATGCCCTGAGGTGCAGCATCGCCTAGGTGATGTGTGCGACGTTCGTTAATGGTTAAAAAATTATGATCGTGTAAACCGGTTACAACGGAGCGTGTAAAGCGCTGAACGTTTTCGTTTGCGTCCAACTCATCACACACCTGCTGCACCCAATCCAGAGCCGGCATATTATCTATTTCTTTATAGTGATGCAGTAAGGCTCCACCCATTTCACTTTGTTCGTCTGCGATAATGACACGAGCACCTGCTCGAGCAGCTGACAACGCTGCCATCAACCCAGAAGCACCTCCACCAACCACCATGACGTCCACATGCTGATGCATATGATCGTATGTGTCAGGGTCTCGCTCTCTTGAGCTACGACCTAAACCTGCAGCCTTTCGAATAAACTTCTCGTATGTTTCCCACATGAACGCTGGAAACATAAATGTCTTGTAGTAAAAACCTGGCCCCATCGCACCACCAGCGACACGACCGACCAAGCTCATAAAATCAAATCGTACGCTTGGAAAGCCTTTAACTGAACTGCATACCAGACCATCGTAAAGCGATTGCTCGGTTGCACGTACATTCGGGATTTGTGTGGCCTCGGTAGCGCCCACTTGCATAATCGCATTTGGCTCTTCTACCCCTGCGCACATGATGCCGCGAGCGCGACTGTACTTAAAACTTCGTCCAACAATATCGACGCCATTAGCCAGCAAGGCCGATGCAAGCGTATCGCCTTCATACCCTTTGTAGTAACGATTGTTGTATCGGAACGTAAGTACTTTATTTCGGTTGATCCGACCGCCACTGGGCAATCGATAGTTTTGAACAAAACGCCCTTTTACGAAATTAACCATGCGACGCGTCTTCCAGATTCACCTTCGGGGATTCACCGACTTTGTAGGTTTCCAATATTTTATAACTGACCGTGTCCCGCGTGATATTGAAAAATTTACGACACCCAGCTGTGTGTTGCCAAAGCTCTTGATGCAAGCCACGCGGATTTTTCCGAAAATATAAAAAATCCCCCCACTCTTTATCAGTACAGTTGTCGGGATCCAACGGTCGGGCTAAATGGGCTTGGCCGCTTGCATGGAACTCTTCTTCTTCACGATGCTCTTCGCAATAAGGGCAATAAATAACAAACATAATGTTTATCCGAAATTAGTGTGCTACACCCGCCGCGCCATGCTCATCAATTAGCGCACCGTCATAAAAACGAAACATAGTAAACGCCTCCGCCAACTTATTTGGTTTGCCCTTAGCCAGTAGATCGGCAAACACATGACCACTACCAGGCGTTGCCTTAAACCCACCTGTGCCCCAACCACAATTGAAAAATAAATTCTCAACGGGTGTTGCTGACAGAATCGGACATGCATCCGGGGTGGTATCGACAATGCCGCCCCATTGTCGATTCATTCGAACGCGGCTCACGATTGGGAATAATTCCATGATGGCGTGCACGGTGTGCTCAATTACCGGATATGAACCTCGTTGCCCATAGCCAACATAACCATCAATGCCTGCGCCGATAACCAAGTCACCCTTATCCGATTGAGACATATAGCCGTGAACTGCATT
The DNA here is from genome assembly GCA_938035945.1 of uncultured Granulosicoccaceae bacterium. GTDB lineage: Bacteria > Pseudomonadota > Gammaproteobacteria > Granulosicoccales > Granulosicoccaceae > Granulosicoccus. The sequence goes on along the minus strand of CALHOU010000074.1, from coordinate 48,606 downwards.
AGACATAACTACCGTATCCAAAATTGGTTTAATCGGCTCTGAAACGAACGCTTGTAAAGGATGAGATTCAATGGGCAATTCAAAACCTGCCATGCCTGCGAGCACGCCAGAGTTTCCGGCGGCCACGCAACCTATGCGTCCAGCTTTGATCTGTCCGTGTTGACGCGTGTCAACACCCACAGCCGCCCCGTCTTCAATGAGGATGTCGGTGACTTCGCATTGCTGAATAATATCAACGCCGAGTTGATCAGCGCCGCGAGCATAACCCCACGCAACTGCATCGTGTCTGGCAACACCGGCACGCGGTTGCCACGAAGCACCTAAAACAGGATAGCGTGTGCTACCAGAACAATCCATGATGGGCACGATCTCTTTGCACTGTTGCGCGTCGAGCACTTCACCATCAATCCCATTTAAACGATTGGCATTTACACGTCGTTCAATGTCGCGCATGTCTTGCAGGTTATGACCAAGGTTCATTACACCTCGTTGCGAGAACATCACATTGTAGTTAAGGTCTTGCGACAGTCCTTCCCATAGCTTCATGGCGTGTTCGTAAAGATGCGCAGCTTCATCCCATAGATAGTTGGAACGCACTATTGTTGTGTTACGGCCCGTGTTTCCACCGCCAAGCCAACCTTTTTCTATAACGGCCACGCTACTTTGATTATGCACTTTGGCTAAGTAGTAGGCAGTAGCCAAACCGTGGCCACCGCCGCCGACCACGATAAAATCGTAGTGTGCTTTAGGTTTCGGGTTACGCCACATGCGCTGCCAGTTTTCCTGGTGTTGCAAGGCGTTTTTGATCAAACTAAATCCGGAAAATCGAGTCATGATTCTTGCTTATTCAAAAAGGTACAAACGCTCAATTCGGCGCCTTAAAGTTACACGGTCTGTAGAGCCGGTATTGTGCTCTAAGACACCACCCTTTGGGGTAAAGAATACGGTGCTGGGTAGTCTAACAGCGTCAGATTAGAGATGGGCGACTCTGCCAAGCCAATGGCGCTAATAACGTGCTCTATTCGGGTGCTACCGGGTCTTTAAGGTCGCTGTTAAAGCTCAGCAGCACACACAGGGCACCGATTAGCGCTAGAACAGCCATCGCCCAATAACTCTGCCCAGCAAACTGCTCATAAAGCCACCCAGAGAGCCACGTGGATACGGCCATGAATGCGGTCACAAGCGTGGCAAATACGCTCTGCGCTTGCGCCGCATTGTTTTCATGCACCCTGCGAGAGATGAAGTTTACGATGGCGAGAAATGACAGCCCGAACGTGATTGCATGCAGGCTTTGCAAGATGAAGATTTGCACAAGGCTGGGTTCAAATCCAGAGAGTAGCCAGCGCAGCGCGCAAACGACCCCTGCGAACACTAAACACTTTCGTGCTGAGAAACGCTTGGCGACGCTGCGAAAAGTCCACATGAGTGCCACTTCTGCAATAACCGCTACAGCCCACAAAACCGAAGCCAGACTGGTGCTGATTTCCAGCTTAGTCCAGTGCAGTACCGCAAATACATTGTTGAAACCGTGCGACGCATTAATCAGTGCAGCTCCTACAATGACCCACAGAATGCCTGGGTGTCTTAAAACATGAATACCAACAGAGCGGCTCTGTTCCATTGCAATTGATGGCGCAGCCCCGGTGACACGCGGGATGGCCTCACCGTTTACACGATTATCATTGATTGCGTCTGCAGACTTAAAGCGCGGCAAGGCATGGGCAGCGATAAGCCGAAGTGCAGCCCCCGCCAGCACAACCGGTACAAACCAGCTCAGTCCAACCTGTTCGAAAATCCACCCAGCCAACACAACACCAACAATAAATCCGATCGACCCGATCGCTCTTATACGACCAAAATCACTGCCTCTTTTTTTGGTTAAATTCAATGCGGCTGCATCCATGATCGGATTGCTTGCATGTGTGAATAAACCGGCCAAGGTCCAAACAATCAATATGTCCCAACTATTCGTGCGAAATAAAAACCAGCTAAACAATATCAGCACAATCCAATTGCACACGATAATGGCAGTGCGCCAATCACTTAGCCGATCAGCCCAACCACCGATAACAACCGTGAATAGCACAATCACAATCGACGGTGCGGCGAATATAGCGCCACTCAGTGCTGGTGATATAGCAAGTGAATCAAACCACAGAGCGATGAACGGCATCACGCTACCAATGGACAAGAAAAACAGTCCATAGTAGTTCGACATCCGAGCTTCAACACTCATGGTAACTTTTGCGCCAACTGGCATTGCGGTCGAGGTGAACTGTTTAGATTGGAGCTATAGCGTAGCTTATATAACCAACGATTAGCACTAAGCTAACCTACTAAGCTATGCAGTCTACGTTGGCTTTGGTATCGCACAAATACCGGCCAGTGGCAAGATCGCTAAGCGCTCAAGAGAAAAATACGGCCACAGAGCCGACCGCAGCAGTGCCATGCGACGAAAAGTGTTGAGGGAGTTGAAGCCATTTACATCCACTACCACAACACAAAGCTGATTCCACAGCCGCCTAAGAACGCTAAATTCGATTTTGATAATGTACTTGAGTGGTGATGTGATTACCAACAGCCAAGTACACCAGTTAGCGCCAAGCGAGAACATACATCATACAGAGGCCGTTAAACCTCCATCAACACGTAAGTTTTGGCCAGTAATATAGCTCGACGCGTCTGACACCATAAACGCAACGGTTTCAGATAACTCACGAACATTCGCATATCGACCAGCGGGAATACGCGCAACACGGTCTTCCTTTTCTGGCAGACTGTCGATAAAACCGGGCAAAATATTGTTCATGCGAATGCCTTCAGCGGCGAACTTTGTACTGAACAGTTTTGTGTAGGTTGCAAGCGATGCTCTGAATACGGCAGAGGTTGGGAAGTCGGGGTCGGGTTCGAACGTTGCGAAGGTCGAAATATTCACTATAGATCCGTTCTTTTGTTTTTGCATGATGGGCAGAACCAGTCGCGTCATCCTTACAACATTCATCATGTAGTAATCCATGCCTAAGTGCCAATCTTCATCGCTGATTTCCATGATAGGTCCTTTAGGGCCATGACCGGTGCAATTAACAACACCATCAATGCGCCCGAATTTATCCATCGACACACTCACGAATTTTTCTAAATCTGCAGGCACTAGGTTGGAGCCAGTAAAGCCCAATCCACCTAGCTCATTACCTAGTGCTTCGCCTTTTCCAGAGGAAGACATAACAGCTACGTCATAGCCTTTTTCTGACAATGCTCGAGCTGAATCTGCACCGATACCGCTACCACCACCTACTATTAAAACGACTTGCTTATCACTCATGTTGTATCTCCAATTTGTGTAGTTAGCAAATGCGCATGCACGCACCGCATTAAATATTTACCTTATGCCCTAAAACTTACGTTTTCTTCGTATCGTCAATAATTTTCATTGTGGCCAAGCCACTGTTACCCAATTCGATTGACGCAAACGGCCCGCCGTGTAATAGGCTCCCGGGATCGTTTACATCCATCGGCTCGCTCTCAGCCAATATTTGTTCCGCGTATTGTTCTGCATTGTCTTTAGGTCGAAAGCCGAGAAAGCTTGATGCTGAATTATCAACAGGTACGCGATCATTGTTCGACACCCCGTACACCACTGTAAAACCGGTCACAGGCGTATTGATTGAGCATTCAACCAAATGAATCAAATCATCGTATGACAACCAAGACCCCAGTGCACGTGTACTGGTAACTTGAGCACATGAAAGAATTCGCATGCACACACTTTCTACTTGGCGCTTGTCCCAATACAGACTGGCCAAGTCTTCGCTAAAACACTTTGCCAACCCGTAAAATGTATCTGGCTTGTGTGGCGCATCAGTACCAATAAAATCGGTTTTAGGATGCATGCCAACCGCGTGAATAGAGCTGGCGTAAACAACTCGACGCACGTTATTTTGGTAGGCTGACTCCCAAATGTTGTAAGCGCCAACAATGTTAGGCCCTAGTATGGTATCGAAGGAAGCTTCATCGCCATAAGCACCGAAGTGCACAATCATGTCAGCGCCTTTAGTAAGTTCCAAAATGGCATTCAAGTCACTCAAGTCAGCCTTTACGTAGGTTTCGCCAGGGAACAAGGTGCCCACATCATCAGCAATATCTGAAGAGATGAGACTATCGGCCATTTTTGCCAACGGTTCTCGAAGATAAGAACCAAGACGCCCAGCAGCGCCTGTTAGAACCAATTTCATATTTGTATTCTCTTGAATAAATGCGGTGTACCGAATAACGCACTGCGCACAATATTGCGTAGCGCCACGTTATTGTTTGTTCTTTCTGTAACTATGCTTTGCTTAACTTCAAAAGGCTTTGCTCCATCCTTTTTAGTGCTTGTTCTAAGACCGCCTCGGGCGCAGCTGTAGAAATTCTGACAAACGGCGATAAGCCATAGGCCGAACCTGGCACCAATGCCACTTGGGCATCTTCTAAAAAGTATTTGGCTAAGGCCACATCGTCATCAATGGTATTTCCATCCGGCATTGTTGCGCCGATATAGTTTGCGCATCCAATATAGGCATAGAAGGCCCCACCGGGTGCATCGAGATGCAAGCCGTCGATTTTTGTAACAAGCTGATGTACTAAATTACGGCGAACTTCAAAGGCTTCGCGAAACTCAGCAACACTCTGTTGCGGTCCGTTTAAGGCAGCGACTGCTGCAGACTGTGCCACCGAACAAGCACCCGATGAAATCTGTGATTGCACTTTGGTCATGGCACTGATTAATGTTTTATGACCAGCCCCATAGCCTATTCGCCAACCGGTCATTGCATACGCCTTGGATACACCATTCACGGTTAAGGTCCTGTCACGCAAACTTGGACAGGCGCGCACAAAGGGTATGTGCTCAAGGTCATCGAACAAAATATGCTCGTAGATTTCATCCGATAGAATAAGAACGTTCGGGAAATTTGCCAGTACGTTCTCCAAAGCTTTTAATTCTTCCGCGCTATACACAGCCCCGCTGGGGTTGCACGGGGAATTTAAAAATAACCATCGCGTTTTATCTGTTAATACCGCGTCTAATGCGTCGGGGGTTAATTTAAAACCGTTGGCCGCCGGACATTGAACCTCAACCGGTACGCCGCCTTGGATTAGCGTAATATCTTTATAAGAACCAAAAAATGGAGCACACAGTACGACCTCTTGGCCTGGCTCCATGCTTGCCATGAGCGCTCCGAAAATAATTTGTTTGGCGCCGTTGGATACAATAATTTCATCAGTTGAATATGCCAATCCGTTTTCACGCTTGAACTTGTCACTGATCGCTGTTCGCAATTCCAATGTACCAACCGTAGGTGGGTAACGCGTTTGACCCGCTCGTGCGGCATCGCATGCCGCATCGACAATGCTTGGTGGCGTATCAAAATCGGGTTCGCCCAACCCCAAATCTATAACGTCGTGCCCTGCCGCCTTCATGGCCTTTGCAAGCTCACTGGTCATTGCCGACGCGGACGGTTTAACGGCAGATAAACATGTTGCTGCGTAATTCATTGACCACCTTTCATAAGAGTGACGTAATCAGGTTTTGCAAATAAAGCGCTAGATGTTTTCACCGCGCTGAACTGCATCCTCAACCGATTGTATTTCGGCATCGCTTAAACCATAGTCTTGTTTCGCAACCGATGCACTGATATAGCCACGGGCCAAGTCGCGCTTGACCATATCAGGGTCACGCTGCTTAGGGTCGCCATAGCCGGCGCCACCAGGAAACGCCAACATCACTTTACGACCGTGCGGCACAAACTGCTTACCCTTACCTTTCATGGCCGTACCATCATCTTGCGCAATGGTTGTAGAACCACCGTTGTGACCGCCTTGACGACCACGCGCTGGATGATCAACACGATCGAACATGGCCTGGAAGTCAAACTCATGCCCTTCAACAACGCCCACTTCCATGTATTGACCAAGACCACCACGAAACTGGCCAGCACCACCGCTATCAGGGCGAAGCTCTTTACGCCAAATCAAAACAGGGCCCACATTTTCGGTTGCCTCAACCGGCATAGTCATAACGCCTGATGGAAACGCGGTAGCGTTAAGCCCGTCATATTGAGGACGCGCACCGGCACCACCTGAATTAAAGGTAAGCACCTCTGAGCGTACGGTACCTTCAGGTGCGGGTTCATCGGTTCGCGGACGCACCGACACCTGGAAATTACACAAGCAACCCGCACCTTCTGCAGGCACTGTTGCTGGTAATAACTTGTCGAGTGCCGCGTACACGGTATCCGGGATCATGTGGCCAATAACATGGCGCAAAGCCACCGGTGCTGGGTGCAGTGCATTCACTATAGAATTTTCTGGCGCCACAATACGGAACGGTTCGAGTGAAGCTGCGTTGTTAGGAATTTCTGGCGCAACTGCGCATTTCAACGCATAGCACGCATAAGCCTTGGTGTACACCAGTGGCACATTAATACCTTTTTTATCTAAACCAGATGTGCCTTCAAAATCACACAGCATGTGATCTTTTTCAATGAAGAGCTTCACACGCAAATCGACTGGGTGGCTATAACCATCAATGGTCATTTCACCCGTCGCACTTTTTTGCGGTAAGGCAGCGATTTTTTCTATCGTTGCACGCCTTGAGTTTTCCAATATGAATTCAGCAATGCCATCAAGCTGACTCAAGCCAAATTCCTGCATCATGTCTATAAGACGACGATGACCAATCTCATTGCAGGTAGCCAACGCGTAAATATCACCGACTAATTGGTCTGGTTCACGTACGTTGCCCCGAACTATATTGACTAAAGTCTTATCCACTACACCTTGATTGGCGAATTTCATGATCGGTATATACAGCCCTTCTTCATAAACTGAATTTGCATCAGCACCAAAACCACGGCCACCGATATCTACAATGTGAGCGGTACAACCAAAAAAGCCCACCAGTTCAGCGTTTAAAAACGATGGGCTCACAACGGTGATATCGTGTAAGTGACCGGTACCTTCCCAAGGGTCGTTAGTGATGTACACATCGCCTTCTAAAATATTTTCTCGACCAATTCGTCGAATAAAATGGGCCACGGCATCGGCCATGGCATTCACGTGCCCTGGTGTGCCCGTAACCGCTTGCGCCAACATGCGACCTTCGGTGTCATATACACCAGCAGATAAATCACCGGCTTCGCGCACAGAGGTTGAAAACGCGGTGCGTACAAGTGCTTGCGCCTGTTCTTCAACAACCGAGATCAAGCGGTTCCACATGACCTGATTTGAAACATTGCTTATCGTATTCATTTTGGCGATCTCCTATTTTCCAACCAGCACGTCAATACAACCGTCAGGTTGTCTTACGGCGCGTCGGCTGCTTGGTAAAATAATGGTGGTTTCATCTTCGGTTATAGCGGCAGGACCCTGCACGGTTTGCCCGGTTGCCATTTCATTGCGCAGCACGATAGCCGCATCAACTTCGCGGCTTTGCGCGGGATCAAACATCGTGCGCTGACCATGCACACGGGCTTCACTACTACCCGATTCTGATGCTACGCGTTGAACAGCATGTGCAGGAGTAGTGGCGTTAACGGCCCAAACCGTTATCTCTATATCCATGCCATCAACCGTACGTCCGAACAAAGCGGTGTAGTCTTCTTCAAAACGTGATTGAAAGACATCCACTTGCGGGTTGGCGACTTGTGCCGCGCTGAGTTCAACCGGTATTTCCCAGCCTTGTCCCGAATAACGCATATACACTTTAAATTCAGACAAGATCTCAGACTCTGCATCACATGAGCGCACAAAACTGATTGCTTCTGATTGCAATTCACCTAATAATTTTGTGATAAGGCTCGGGTCAAAATCCGATAGCCGCATGTAAACACTGCGGTTAGCTTCAAAGCTAAATGGCGCGCGTAAAAAACCAATGGCTGAACCAACGCCTGCACCTGGGGGCACTAACAATCGATCTATACTGAGCTTTTCACAAAGTCGTCCGGCATGCAGTGGTGCCGCACCACCGAACGCTATCATTGTGTACTCGGATAAATCCTCGCCGTTCTCAACCGCGTGTACACGCGCAGCATTGGCCATGTTTTCATCGACCACTTCGGCCAGACCAAAGGCCGCTGTTTGTTGATCCATACTCAAGGTATCGCCAATGACCGTAGTCAACGCCTTACCCGATTCATCTTTGTGTAATTGAATTGAACCACCGGCAAAGTTATCTGGATCAAGCTTGCCTAACACCAAATCAGCATCGGTCACCGCCGGGCGATCGCCACCGCGACCATAACAAGCAGGGCCAGGCTCAGAACCTGCCGACTCTGGACCAACACGAATTTGATTCATACCATCGACGTGCGCAAGCGACCCACCACCAGCACCGATCTCCACCATGTCGATAACCGGAATCGAGATAGGCATGCCCGAGCCCTTTTTAAAGCGGTAAGTTCTGGCTACTTCAAACACGCGACTGGTTTTCGGCGTTTGATTTTTTATCAAACATATCTTGGCTGTAGTGCCGCCCATATCAAATGAAAGCACTTTATCCAAACCGTACTTTGATGCAATATTGGCGGCAAACACAGCCCCGCCAGCCGGACCTGACTCAACCAGACGGACCGGAAAGTCAGCTGCACTCTCCAAAGAGATAATGCCACCACCGGAGTGCATGAGAAAAATCGAGCAGCTAACGCCTTCGTTTTTAAGACGCCCCTCAAGACGCCCTAGGTAACTTTTCATTAGCGGCTTGATATAAGCGTTAGCAACAACCGTATTGAAGCGCTCGTACTCACGCATTTGCGGCGACACCTCTGAAGACAATGACACCATCACGTGCGGTAAACGCTTTGTCAGTACATCGCGAATCATGTTTTCGTGAACAGGGTTTGCATAGCTGTGCAATAAACCCACAGCAACACTTTCATAGCCAGCTTGAGCAATGGTATCGGCAACCGTTTCAATTTCAGCTTCGTCTAACGCACACAACACTTCGCCGGATGCATTAACTCGCTCTGTGAGCGTTAATCGACTTTGACGTGGAAGCAGTGGCTCAGGCAATTCGAGATTTAAATCATATTGCTCAAAGCGCGATTCTGTGCGCATCTCAATAACATCACGAAAACCTTCCGTTGTGATTAGCGCGGTTTTCGCACCGCGACGTTCGATCAGGGCATTGGTGGCCAGGGTTGTACCGTGGATGATCTGGCCAATTGCAGATGGTGCAAGGCCGGCTTTTTTCAAGACTTGATGCATGCCATCGATGATGGCGTCTTCTGGCGCTGTGTAGGTGGTCAGTACTTTGGTGGAAAAAAGCTCATCACCAACTTCGAGAACCACATCGGTAAAGGTCCCGCCTATATCAACACCTAATCTGTGGATCGCCTGAGTCATCGGTATTTTCCTTGGGATTATTGAGCGCAGTGTCCAAGATCTGGATAATAATATCCAATTATTTTATATTATGGATTATATTATTATTTCTTATGCTTATAATCTTCGACGCTGGCGGTCATCTACGGCAACTAACCAAGCGCCGAATAGTATTGATGAAGAAAATCATCCACAAACCGCTTATCAACCTCACATGAGCTTGAACCTGAAACAACTTGAGGCATTTGTGTGGGCGATCGATTTAGGCAGCTTTAGCAAGGCGGCCACGCGCCTGAACACAACCCAGCCAAATATCTCGATACGCATCAGAGCGCTCGAAGATTCACTTAATGTTCAGTTGCTTGAACGGGACGCAGGATCGGTACGACTGACCGCTCGCGGAAAGGAACTGTTATCGCACGCAAGGTCAGTATTGAGCGCGGTCGATGCCTTGATATCTGCATCGGGCGATGCTTCCTTGCGGGAGGGTACCTTGCGCTTAGGTGTGACCGAGATGATCGTGCATACCTGGCTGCAAGATTTTCTTAGAGCCCTGAACGAACAGTTTCCCAACATACATGTCGAACTCACTGTCGACTTATCGGCAAATTTATCCAAAGAGTTGTTTGATCGCAATATCGATCTCGCGCTGCAAAACGCACCGTTCGACAGAACAACTTCAGGCAATATCAATCTTGGCACTTATCCGTTGGTTTGGGTTGCCTCAACCGAGTTGGGATTATCGATAAGGCGTAAACTAACAAAAAAGGAAATCGCATCGCAACCCATTTTGACCCATGCGCGTGATTCTGATTTATTCAAAGCGATTGCCAGACATTTTCAATCACAGCACAGCAGTCAACACCGCTTGGTGCCATCGAGCAATTTGGCCGCTTGTTTGTATATGGCGATAAATCATATGGGCGTAGCAACGCTGCCACTGGTGATGGTTAGAGAATCCTTGCAGCGTAAGGAGATCGTTAAGCTTAATTATGATTGGACACCGCAAAGCCTGGAATTTAGGGCGCGCTATGATGAAAAAAAGTCGCCTTCATACATTGCAGAAATTGCAAAGCTTGCGCACAAAACGGCCGGGGAATACGGTTACTGATTAAGCTCGGCTATGGCCAGGCGAGTTTATATCGGGTTCGATTTTAATGAACGCAAAAACAAACCCAAACCACCGAAGGATAAAATAAGAATCAGCAGTAAGTTAAACGCCGTCATTTGCGTGAAGCGAAATTGAGACTGTGCAAGTACACCAGCTAGAAGCGCTATAAGCGTTCCAATGCATAGCAGCCAGCCTACGTAGTTTCGGCTGTTATAGAAAATAAAGATCACGCCAATAATAAACGGGATCATCAGCATTCCGCTGGTAATACCGAAACCACCAATGCCGTAAAGATGCATGCCAAAACCGAATCGCGCGTCGATAACGATGGAGCTTAAAAGCAGGTAGAACCCGGCAATCATCATCCCCAGCCCTAAAAGAAAGGACCACTCACCACCATTGGTGCCACCTGCTCCGCGCATTTTATCGACCTTGTTGTCTATCTTTATATTAAGTATAGACCTTTGCGCATCTTATTTTTCACCGCTTATTAAGTAGCTAGGGCCTGCTTACGTCGCATGCCAACCATGGCGATGAGCAAACCAAACATCCAATAACCAACACCGCCTGCGTTCGCCTGTAACTGCTGGTCTGAATATAGGTGTTCCGAACCAACCTGATTTGCCGCCGATGGAGAAAATACGCCTGAATTATTAGATAAATTTTGGTCCGGCGACTTGGTTAACAACTGAGGTTTTAGCTCGGCTTCAGTAAGCGGCTGATCGATCAGTAATACCAAGTTACTTTGCGAGCTGGCTTGTAAGCGGTCGCGACTGCAGGTGAGTTCGCCACCATAACTGGCGCACTGCCAATCCAAGTTGCTGTTCGATAGTAACTGCGCATCACCGATCTGCAGCGCAATTTCTAAATTGTTTGCACCCTGTGACGATTCGTTGGTCACTAACAAGCTAACTTCCGATTGGCTACCAACCGTGAAGACATTGCTCACAAGCGAAACATCACTTGCATACAATTGCGATATAGCAGCAATATCTCCTGCACTAGGTGCAATGCGTTGACCAATAACACTACCACTTGCATTTAGTGCTTCTATTGTAGGTAGCCCGTTTGATGAGAAGAAGTATTCACCATAGTGCATGATCGACTCGTAGTCGTATGGTCCATAGTATTGTTTATCGATCGTACTCACATCAAAATTGCTGACCTTTTCGGGCTCAATGTTCTCCCAATTTATTTTGATGTATTGGTCACGATCAGGTCGCGTGTGTTCATGTTCTAATCCCAAAGCATGACCGATTTCATGGATCATACTTCCGGTGCTACAACTCGGCGCCGTCCAAACAGATTGCGCGCCACCCTGACGACCAATCCAGGATGCACAACCACTTGCCGGAGTAAAATGTAGGTAGTCCGCCGGGCTACCAGCATCTCGTGGGTCAATTTCAACCAATGATATGCCAGCAACCCGGTTCCACGTCTTAACGGCTTTTTCTACAATATCAACAACAAACGGCTGTAATTCGGGATCGATATAATAAGGAACAATGCCGTCTTCCCAAAGCAACACAGAAGCACTCACACCGATACCACGCGTCGATATACTCGGCGCACTCAGTATGTCACCATCTCGCACGTACACATCGTTTTGATTGTGCGCAGGCTTCGCAAGGCTAAGTTCAGTATTGAATGCTGACACATCGTTGGCGTGGTTTGCAGTTTCTGCAAGCGCAACACTTCCGTGTGCTGTAGCGAGCATAAGCCCAGCCAGCACTAGTCTGTCAGTTCTAATTGGCATTACCATTCCTCTTTACGGGACGTTTTGTAATGCGGATGAGATGTCGCCTGGTTGATGTCCAACCGTTGTGAAATTTCTATGAATTTCTTATATTGGCGTTAGTGATTTCCCCTCCACTGCCAGCAGTAACGGATATGGCGATCCCCATCTGTAAAAAGCTGGGCGAAAACCTGAACTGATTCGGCAACAAATACTGTGTCATGTGTCTTAACTGAGAAGCTGCACACGCTTTAAGCACTTCAGAAGTATTTCGGCGGCCGATTACCTTCATAAGCATGAATGGAACAAGGCTGTAACTATGTCATTGCCATTCAATGATTTAGACTCATTCAATAATGATTTGGCCCAGTGTCTGCTCGCTTAAAGCATTAGCCATTTAGTTTACTCAGAGGTTCAGAACCATCGCACATCCACCCGACAAAAAGAGACGATTAGAAAAACGCGAGCGAAAGCGTCGGCAGCTGCTTGATGGCGATGGTACCTGGCGGGTAAAAACAGGTGAGCGCCGAGCACATGAACGCCGCGCTGGCGAAGGGCCGGATTCGCACATCATTCACCTTCCCTTCCTCGAAGACGAGTGGGACAAAGCGGATGAACAGTCTGAGGCCGCCGATAAGCCCACGAACGGCGCTGGTACGGTAAACTCATACGACACACAGGACTCGAACACACAGCCAAGTGGCAACAATGGCACGGAAGCAGAAGACGGTACCGACAACATGGATTCGAACAAAGATCTCAGCCCCGCAGAACAGGCCCGACTTGAATCCCTTAAAACCATGCTCGATGCGTCCAATGCACGCTATAAAAAAGCGTCCAAAAATCGCCGCCCCGTCTTCGCTGCTGGCTTAGAAGTCAAAGTTACCAATGGTGATCACGTTGGCAAAACCGGTGTGGTGCTGGACGCAGACTATATCGCAAACAGAGCCCTGATCTCGTTGGCCGATCAGGACTCACCCCGCTGGATAGGTTTCCGCTCCCTCGGCCACGCCGACTAATCCACTTTTTTTTCGGGGACAGTTTACATATATCGCCCCATTCCTAATCCGGGGACAGTTTACTTAATAGCCGGTATTACCGGCTATTAAGTAAACTGTCCCCGGAATTGCACTAAACTTGAGTTGATAACTTTAACTGTTGCATTTGCAAATGACACAGCCGCTCAAAGCCTCTAAAAACGCAATTTTCGGTGCGCAAAACTGGGGCAGCCTGAAAACGGTCTTTAGTATTGATCTTCGCTCGCTTGCGCTCATGCGAATTTGTCTTGCGCTGTTGATATTGCTCGACCTGGTACTGCGTGTACCAACCATGCAAATGTTCTACACCGACTTAGGCGTATTACCTCGCTCGAGATGGCTTGAAATAAATAACAGTTGGTATTTGTCGTTACATGCAGCAACCGGTGCGTTGTGGTGGCAAATCCTATTGTTCACACTCGCTGCGGTGTTTGCTGTGGGATTACTGCTGGGTTATCGCACGCGGCTGATGAGTTTCCTATCGTGGCTATTGTTGGCATCACTGCTAAATCGAAACGAGCTGATTTTGCAAGGCGGCGACATACTGCTTGTGGTTATGGCGTTCTGGGCCATGTTCTTACCCATCGGTGCGCGATGGTCTATAGATGCAGCACTACAGCCCGAACACCAACGCAATCCAAACCAGCTGCGGTTTCAACCCGATAACGCCCAGTTATATTTTTCCGTGGCAACGGTGGCCGTTATTCTGCAAGTGTTGTATTTGTATTTTTTTACCGCCCTGCTTAAAACCGGTGCACCCTGGCGCTTTCCATTTGAAGCCGCTCAGTACACATTAGAAATACAACACTTTGCCACACCGATTGGTAATTGGTTCAAACAATTCTCACCGTTGCTACCACTAGGTGCAGCCTACGTCATATTCGCAGAATTGATCGGGCCATTGCTGGTACTACTTCCGTTCAAATGGCCGATCACGCGTATTATAGGTCTACTCATGCTTGCATCCTTGCATGTGTCATTCGGCTTATTGCTACACATTGGGCTATTTCCACTCATCGACTTTATGTCTTTGACGCTGCTTATTCCATCGATCGTGTGGGTCTATTTAGCAAAACGAAAACAGCAATCAAAATCAGCGCAGGTCACCATGTACTACGACGAAGACTGCGGCTTTTGCTTAAAAATGTGTTTGATACTGCGCGAGTTTTTGCTCCCCGACACGGTTAAAATCTTACCAGCGCAAAACTACCCAGACATCTACCCAATCATGGAACGCGAAAACTCTTGGGTGATAACTGATAGCCAAGGTAAAACCTACACCCATTGGCACGCCATGGCATTTCTATTTGGCCAAAGCTGGCCACTCAAACCCATTGGTTGGTTGATGAGGTTTCCTCCGTTTATGTGGTTAGGCAATCGCATCTATCGTTGGGTGGCCACCAACCGTGGCACGATGGGCAACATGACAGCGCGTGCATTACCATACCGAGCCGTTAAGTTAAAACCACACTTACTCGGGCAACTGTTTGCAGCTTACTGCCTAGTTGTTATAACCGTATTCAACATTAGCACCTTGCCAGACATGAGCAAGGTCAGAATCAAGCCGCTAGATATAACAAGCCGCGTTCTACGCATCGATCAAAAGTGGAGTATGTTTGCACCAAGGCCACTGGCAATATCGTTATATCCACAGGTAGAAGGCAGGCTTAGAAATGGTGAACTGGTCAATCTTTATGGCCTGACCGAGACCGACCCCGACTGGGTAGCACCAGACTATATGTACCCCTTATACGAAGGCTACAGAACCAGAAAATACTACGACCGGTTGCGCAGCTATAAAAGTAATTCACCGCGCAGCGGCTTTGGCCACTACCAATGCAGGAAGTGGAACGATCAAGCGACTGATCGCACCAGGCAACTTGGGATACTGACTTTGCACTACGTGACGTTTGATACTAATTTGGAAGGAAAGCCAAAAGAGCGCAAGCGCAAGATTGCTTGGCAGCATTGGTGCTACCCAGAATTTAAACCAAAAAGTTAACCACATCACAATTTCGGATTAACAGCCGCAACAATCTTTAAATCGGAGGCAAACCAACCAGAGCGCAAGCCGCTAGCTAACTATCACGCAGTTAGCAGGACGGGCGACATGGCACAGATAATCGATCAAGCGCGGCTTAGAGCAAATGAAAGCCGCCCTCGCCGGCGAGTTTTGCAATCATCCATATTCAGCACCGCGTTGCTGTCACTTGCGCTAAGCAGCATCACCACAGTGAGCTTCCCAACCACAGTCTCTGCCGCGATCTATAAATGTGCCGATGCCAATGGTGGAGTAACTTACACACAGACACCTTGTGTCGGTGCAAACGAAACACAAAAAGTACTCGCCGAAAACGCAAACAAGAAGCCCAAGGTAGATTGCCGTATTGCTAATAACTTTGCCAGAAGCACGGCCATGGCCATGCGATCAGGTCAATCTTCTGGTGATGTGTTTGCAAATTACGGTGGAATAGATGCCTTGCCTCGAACATCAATTGGTGTCATTAGTTATGTGTACTCACACAAGGACAACGTTAATACCGATGTCAACCGTATTACAGCCCTTTCTGCAGCACGCTGTTCAGCCGGCTCGTATGGACCGGTCACGTGTGATGACTTCCCATACAATTTTGTTGCTGATCTAGGTGGTTGTGATGCAGCAGCGATGTCGACCATGAAAAAACCGATCGCTGCACAAGCACCAGAGTCCCCTCCAATAGACAACACACAAGCATTAGGCGTTAGAACAGCACCTGATGTGGGAACCGCATCGGACGCTTGCAAACAGAATGTGCAAGAACAATTGGCTAAATTGTTTTCGCAAATGCGTGACGGGCAAACAGCGAGTGCGCAGCAAAAACTGCAAACGCAAAAACAACAACTTCGAATGAAGTTATCAGCTTGTTAACTGACGATATACGCACCATTAGCAGTGGCAATTTCAACACCTTGCTCATTGACCAAAGCGGATCTTGTCGCTGCAATGCGTCGCCCCAAACGTACGATTGAAGCTTCAGCGACAAACCGTTCGCCAACACCCGGGCGCAAATAATCGACTCGGATATCGATCGTTGCCAGCGCTTTGAATCGATTGAGCACTTGCTCGACCGATTCATGGCCGTGTAAATACGCACTGGCCCAAATCACCGCCAACCCACCTGCTGCATCGAGCACAGAGGAAATCACGCCACCGTGCAAGCGACCATGCATGTAATGGCCAATAAGCTCCGGTCGCATGTGAAACACCACTTTTACTGACTCGTCTGAATACTCGCCCATAGTAACGCCAAGGTATTCGTTGAACACGATTTTATGTTCAAACAAATCGCGAATTGCCGCTTCCACCAACGCCTGCTCTTCTGCAGAGCGTGGTGGTTTTACAGACTTTTCATTTGCCATGTGTTTAGTACGCTGTTTAAGTCGCTGGTGAATTTTTTACGACTTGCTGCGCTGGTGGTTTTAACGTCGTAACGAAGCGGCTGTCTTTCAAGCCAAATAGCCTTCGTAAATCCTCAAACACCAAGTAGTTGACCGGTATCAATACCAGTGTAACGAGGGTTGCGAATAGGATGCCGAAGCCCAGAGATACGGCCATTGGAATCAAGAACTGAGCCTGTGTACTGTTTTCAAATATCAACGGGGTAAGGCCGAAGAAGGTTGTTAGCGACGTTAAAATAACGGCTCTAAATCGCGCGACACCAGCAATTCTTACCGCGCTCATCATCGGCTCACCCGCCAGACGACGTTTGTTTACATAGTCTACCAGCACCAATGAATCATTAACCACCACACCGCACAAGGCTAACATGCCCATATAACTCATGATGCTCAAGTTCATGCCCATAATCATGTGCCCGAGTATGCCACCGACAATACCAAACGGAATGACGCACATAACCATCAAAGGCTGCAGGTAGCTTCTAAATGGAATGGCCAGCAGGGTGTAGATAATCATTAGTACAAATATCAAACCTGTTTTTAGGCTACCAAACGATTCTCGTTGTTCCCGCGCCTCACCTTCCAGCGATACGCGAATATCAGGATAGCTGCCTTTAATGTTCTCATAGAAATTTTCCAAGTCAGCTTTTATGGCTTCAATATTAGCTGACTCTTTATCCAAGTCAGCTTCAACATTTAAAGTTCGACGTCGGTCAACCCGTTTGATCGCTGAAAATCCGCGCCCCATTTTAACGTTGGCTACGCTACCCAATGGCAGCTCTTCACCGCTTGGCGTTTTAATCGGCAAGCGCTGCAAGCTCTCAATAGAGCGACGCTCGCTAGCCGGATAACGCACCACCACTTTTACATCGTCACGATTACGTTGAATGCTTTGTACTTCGGTGCCTAAAAATGCTGGCCTGACCTGGCTGGCCAGCATAGACAAAGTTAAACCCAATTGTTGCGCTTCAGGCTTGATACTCAGTTGTATTTCTTGCTTGCCACCCTCAAACGAATCGGTGATATCAGATACACCCGGGTAATTGGTCAGCTCGTTTTTAAATAAAGCGGCCACCTCCTGCAGTTCATCAAAATCGAACCCGGATATTTCTAAATCAATCGGGCTACCGCCACGACCAAATTCGGCTCGGTATGACACGTTCTTCGCACCAGGAATGTCACCAATGAGTCGACGAAGTTCACCAACCACTTGGTTCGTACTTACATCGAGCGTTCGGTTTTCAGGTGGTGTTAATTCAAATAGAACACGACCAACGTGCGAGCCACGTCCGCCACGACCGGCGCTGCCAGCGGTTGACATAATGCCTTCAATGATACTTTCATTCGTATCTGGGTCGACATGTTTAGCTTGCAGTTGCCGCACGGATTCGGTAATCCGATCGATATGTTTTTGGGTGACTTCAAACGGCGTGCCGTCAACCATTTCTAATGACACACGCGCAACTTCACTTTGCACGCGTGGGAAGAATATAAATCTCACATGGCCAGCGCTTACGTAACTGAAAATAACAATCGCACTACCGATGAAAATCGATAACACTAAATACCGTTGACGCAATGCGGCAGCCAGGAATGGCTGATAGATATTCTCCACACACCATTCAAACCCATCGGCAAACTTGTGCTGCATACGGGCAAATATGTTGGGCGGCTTTTCTTTGTGGAAATTCAAGTGACTCATGTGCGAAGGCAACACAAACTTGGATTCAATAATGGAGAACAGCAACACTGGTATAACGATTAATGGTATCTGCGCAAAGATTTGTCCACGCACCCCCTCGATCAATAACAAGGGTATAAACGCCGCCACCGTTGTTAACACACCAAAGGTTACGGGTATGGCGACCTCTTGTGTGCCATCGATAGCCGCTTGCACTCGATTTGGATTTTTACGCATGTGGGTATAGATATTTTCACCCGTCACAATCGCATCATCTACCACGATACCCAGCACTAATATAAACGCGAACAAACTCAATAAATTTATCGTAACGCCTAAAAATGGCATCATCGCTATGCCGCCGAGAATAGAGACCGGCACGCCAATAAACACCCAAGCCGCTACCCAAAAGCGAAGAAACAATGTCAGCAATAACATCACCAACAGTCCGCCTTGCAACGCACTCTTGCCCAAAGTGGATAGTCGTGCACGAACGGCCCTTGATGAATCACGCCAGTAGCCTAGCTGCACACCGTAGGGCATGTTCTCTTGATTGGCTTCTATATAGCCTTTGACTTGATCAGATACTGTGATCGCACTTTGCAGACCCGTACGAAACACATCTATTTCGATGGTTCGTTGCGTGTTGAATTTTTGCTCTAATTCATCTTCAGAAAATCCATCATTAACAACGGCCACATCGCCCACTGTTAAACGAGTGCCGTCTGGACGCGTAACCACAACCACATTGCGAAAATCATCAGAGCCGTAAGCCTGACCTTTCGTGCGCAGCAACACTTCACCACCGGCGGTTTGGATGGAGCCTGCGGCCAAATCCAGCGAACTGTTGTTAATCGCCTGGGCAACTTGACTGAGGGTTATGCCATAGCGACTCAGTGCCGCTTCGGATACCTCAATCGATAGTTCAAATTCACGCGCACCAGACACAGCCACCGATGAGACATCAGGTAACGCTTCAAGATCATCGCGCACACGAGAGGCAATAACGCGCAAGTCCTTCTCTGGCATGTCACCGGCAACGATGACACTGATAACTTCTCGTACACGTGATGGAATGTAGACCGAAGGCGATTCGGCATCACTTGGAAAATCGCTAATCTGATCAACCTGCTGCTTGATTTCATCAAGCACGGTTTCGGTATCAAAGCCTTTAAGCATTTCTACATTAACTGAGCCAAGACCTTCGCTCGCTGTGGAGGTAATGCGTTTGATACCTTGTATATCTTGAATCGCCTCTTCAATCTTAATGGTGATGGCTTCTTCGACCTCAGCTGGCGTGCCACCGCGAAACGGTACACGGATAGATACACGATCAAGTTCGAAGCTAGGAAAAACCTCTAGTGGCAAACGGCTTGAGACCGTTGTTAGCCCCCACAGGATAATAAAAAACATTAACAGGTTAGCGGCAACTGAGTTCCGCGCAAACCAAGCAATCAAACTATGCATAGTGGTCTCCCGTTGTTAGTTAGAAACTGTAGCACCCGATGAACGATCAATCTTGCCACTCGTCTCGGTTGTTTGCGCACCTTGTTCGGCATTCTGGCCACGTTCTTGACCACGCCTACCTTTCCCTTCTCTGGGCTTGCCAGCGCTACGATTACTTGCGCCAGCGCCCTCACCTTGACCTTCGGCACCCTGGCCTTGGCTAGGCCTACCAGCACCATCACCTTGGCCCTGACCACGCCTGCCTGCACCATCAGCCTGGCCCTGACCGCGCTGTCCGGTACCGGCGGGTTTACCGCCACCCTCAGGCTTTCCAGCACCACCGCCCCGTCTACCCTTTGGTGGCGGCGGAGCAACACCGTCTATGGTTGCACGCACTGGCGTACCATTGGTCACTGTGCTCAATGGCGTAGTCACAAGCACCGCACCGGCTTCAAGCCCGCCGCTTATTGCAGCGGTTTGTTCATCTGCCCAAGCCACTGTGACTTCACGACGTTCGAGTTGGTTGTCTTTATTAACCAGCAATACCTCGCGATCTTCACGTACAGCTGATCGTGGCAACACAAACACATTCTCTAACACACGACCGGCAATATTGGCTTCTACAAATTGACCAATACGCAACGGCGTTCGACCATCAGCAAACGGCTTTTCAATGCGGGCTATGATGTTGAGTTGCTGAGTGGCTGTATCAACACCTTCGGCGCGTACGACTTTTCCCGTCCAAGTTTGTTTCTCACCTGCAACTACGGCGTTAAGTTCAATGTTTGGTAATTGGCTTGGCGGTAAGTTGCCGGAGGTGGGAATATCTAAAAACGTGAGCTGCCGACTCGACAAAGGCAATCGCACATCAACACTTTCAGTTGAATATATTTGACCCAAGCGTGCACCACGTGAAACAAACTGACCAGGGTCAACACTGGTTTCCAGTACTTTGCCGTCGAACGGTGCAACGAATCGCGTTCGTTCCAAATCCAATTTCGCTCGATCAACTTGCGCTTGCGCGGCATCACGGTTTGCACGAGCTGCCGCTAACTGCGGTAAACGAAGCGTGAACTCAGAGGCTTTCTTACCACGTCGCAAACTCTCCCATTCAGATTTTGCTAATTGTCCGCGTGCAGCTTCTTCTTGTAACGCCGCTGTTGATTGCGCCAGGTTGGCTTCTGCCTGTGTTAACGCTATTGTGTAATCGCGCTCATCAATTTGCATCAACACATCGCCCTTTGAAAAGCTGCCGCCGATAACGTAGTCGTCAGCAAGCTTTACGATAGTGCCCGTTACCTCGGCCACCATCGTCGAAGATTGGGTTGGCTTGACGGTGCCTTGACTACGAATCACAACCGGATAATTGCTGAGTTTTAATGCGGTGGCCTCCACAGCTTGCACTTTCGGAAACTGAGGGCGTTTTCTGGGTTCTGGTCGATTCTCCAATATAGTCTTGGCGGCGAAGGCGCTACCAACGAGAACCAGCACAGGTATAAGAACTTTTAACAGTAACTTCATCAAGATATCCAGAACTTCTAAGTACTTTATTGAGCTTAAAAAAGCGTATACAGGTATTATACGAGCGCTGACCGAGACCAGTTTCAATGCCAGAGCCCACGAAATCCAAAACACGCGCCTTATTTGACTACCCGCCTTATTGGGCAGAATGTTACGGTCGTGCGCCTTTTTTACCCATGAATCGGGCCGAAATGGACGAATTGGGCTGGGATAGCTGCGATATCATCATCGTAACGGGCGATGCGTACGTCGACAGCCCCAGCTTCGGCATGGCTATTGTGGGCCGATTACTGGAATCTCACGGATTCCGTGTAGGCATCATCGCACAGCCAGAATGGCAAAACACGGACGCATTTCAGGCTCTAGGCGCCCCAAACCTGTTTTTCGGTGTTACCGCCGGCAATATGGACTCCATGATCAATCGATATACGGCTGATCGAAAAATTCGCTCAGATGACGCCTATTCGCCCAATAATGAGGGTGGAAAACGTCCCGATCGCAGCTCAATCGTGTACGCGCAGCGTTGCCGTGAAGCCTTCGCCGACATTCCAATTGTTATCGGTGGTATTGAAGCCTCATTACGCCGCATAGCGCATTACGACTATTGGCAGGACAAAGTACGCCGATCAATTCTGGCCGATGCCAAAGCCGACATGCTCGTTTACGGCAATGGCGAACGCGCCATTGTCGACATTGCACATGGTCTGGCTTCGGGTCGAAGCATAGATACCTTGCGTAACCTTCGTGGCACTGCCTACATGATTAACGATATCCCATCTGACTGGACGGTAATCGATTCAACCAATGTTGATAAGCCAGGTCGAGTGGAAAAACACAGCAACCCATACGATGTATTGCCCGAAGATGAAGCCGCATCGTGCAATACACCGGCCGCCAATGATGCCGGCACCGAATCCAGCACACCAAACGACGACCCGAACGCGCCTATCACGCTGAAGTTTATGTCGCGTCAAGAACGACAAGCAATTCGCAAAGGGGAACGTGATCGAACGGTGTTAAGACTGCCAGCATTTGATGTGGTCAAGAACAACAAAGTGCTCTACGCCCACGCCAATCGTGTTTTACATCTTGAGACAAACCCTGGCAATGCACGCGCATTAGTTCAGAATCAAGGAGGACAGAAACTATGGATAAACCCACCACCGATTCCACTAAATACTGAAGAAATGGACTACGTGTTCGATCAACCGTTCTCGCGGGTTCCACACCCGGCTTATGGTAAAGCTCGGATTCCAGCGTATGACATGATCCGTTTCTCGGTCAATATAATGCGCGGGTGTTTTGGCGGCTGTACCTTTTGCTCTATCACTGAACATGAAGGTCGGGTTATACAAAACCGTTCCGAAGATTCAATCATTAAAGAAATTGAATCCATGCGCGATACCGTCCCCGGTTTTACCGGCGTTATCTCAGACCTCGGCGGACCCACCGCAAACATGTATCGCATTGCTTGCAAATCGAAAGAAATTGAATCCAATTGCCGACTGCCATCCTGTGTGTATCCAGGCATTTGCAGCAACTTGAACACCGACCATTCTTCATTGATCAAATTATACAAACGCGCACGTGAACTACCGGGTATTAAAAAGGTCCTTATTGCATCTGGACTTCGGTATGACTTAGCCGTTGAATCACCTGAATACGTAGAGGAATTAGTTACACATCATGTTGGTGGCTATTTAAAAATTGCGCCAGAGCACACCGAACGCGCTCCGCTGGATAAGATGATGAAGCCCGGCATTGGGGCATATGATGAATTTAAAGCTTTGTTTGAGAAATTCAGCAAAAAAGCTGGCAAAGAACAGTATTTAATACCGTACTTTATAGCTGCACATCCCGGCACCACCGACACTGACATGATGAACCTTGCACTTTGGCTTAAGCGCAACGGTTTTCGAGCTGATCAGGTGCAGAATTTTTACCCCTCCCCGATGGCCAGTGCAACCACGATGTACTACACGGGTAAAAATCCTTTAAAGCGCATTAAACAAGATAGCGAGGATGTAAGTGTCGCTAAAACCGCTTCGCAACGTGCACTTCACAAAGCATTCCTGCGTTATCACGATCCTAACAATTGGCCCATGCTTCGGGATGCGTTAAAAGAGATGGGCCGACAGGATTTGATTGGTAATAGCAAACATCATTTGATTCCGGCTTATCAACCAAGAACCGACGGAAGCTATAGCAGCGCGCGGAAGAAAAACAGCACGCCAGGAAAGAAACGCACGAAAAAAGGTACTATTTTATCGCAGCACACAGGATTGCCGCCGCGCGAAACGTCATAACGATAAGTTAAGCGGGCCAGTTAAATGCCCGGCGACAAAGGTGCCTGGTCTAACAAAGCACCAAGTCCATCACCAAGATCAAGGCTGGATGCGAACATGCCTTTCTTGATTCCGTTGTTGATGGCAACCACAAATGCTTGGCCAGCTTGCGTGCCGAGCACGTCGTTTAATTCAACAAGCTCTTCGTTACTTAATTCTTGATACGTAAATAACAATACTTCAAGTGTTTGCGTAGTGTATTCCACCCATAAGTATTCATGGTTGCTTTCAACCATGTCGATAATCTCCTGCCGACTTAAGCGATATTCCTTCGGCATAAAACGCGCAAGGCTTACGCTAAACGCCACTTGAATATTGGTCATCATTTCAACCGCAGCTTCGGTTGACTTCATTGTGTAGTCCAGGTTCAACATTAACTGCTCCCTGACCGGGTCAACAGGATAACGTTGCAAAAAATATTGATAATCTTCGAAACGCGTTTGTGATGTTAATAATGAGTTTTCTAATTCTGCTTTCACCACGCGCTGACCCAGCTCACCGGCATACCAATCAAGCATGGTTTGCCGTGCCGACTGGCTCATGCCTTGGCGAAGTTCCTTCAGCAGATACTTGTTGAACGTTGCTTGTTTAAACGCATTATTGACGGCTAACCTGATTGACTCTTCGTCTACTGCACTAAAAAGTATGGGCAATTGATCAGCGGTTAGCGCAACCTCAAACGATGCAGCCGTACTTGCTGGAATTTGTTCCACAAGTTTTTTTAAACCAGAAGCGGCGAACAATTCATCTGCCGAATTATCTACAGTTGTCGTATCTTTTGCAGTGCTCACTTGCTCGAGCTGCACCGCATGTGCAACAGACAGGTTTAAGCCCAGTACAAGGCAAATCGCAAACACCCATAAACATCGACGTGTTTGTGCAACTATAAGAGAGCGACTTGGGAGATTAAACATGCAAAAGCACCGCTTATTATTGTTTTTATGCGTTCGACTACCCTAGCGGCTTAGATAACTACAAGACAAGCTGTCCCTGGAGCGAGTGAGCGGTACGTCATGGTTGGAAGATCAGCCTGTGCAGTGCCTCACACTAAGGCTTGTAAACCTTGGCAAAGGGTGTTCTGCAGGCAAAGAAAAAGCGGCCCGAAAGGCCGCTTTGGATTAACTTAAAATGTGACCTGCGAACACAAACGTTCGCGGGCAGTATTACACTAGTTAAACGTGATAACTGGCGACATTTGTTTGGATTGCTCTTGCTGCTTTTTTAATAAAGCGAGCAAGCTTGGATCAACGACCTCTTCGTTAGTGGGTTCAGCGGCCACTTCAGCTACCTCATGAGCATGACCGTAAATGCAATTGCCACCGGCAAACGCGCTTGCAGACATAAGAGAAAATGATACCGCTACAACAAGTGATGCTTTTTTCATATTACCCCCTTAAGTTGGACGAGCACATTCGTTATCGCACATAAGCGCTTGATTGACAAGCAAACAGGGGTTACCAATATGTCTAATCCGCTCCGTCATTGGCATGCAGCAGATCAGATCTTTTCTCAGACAATAGCTCAATCATGTCAACCGTCCAAGGGCCTGCGCAAATGGTTTGTCGACTCGGGATACCAATAACAACCGTGTCTAGACCCTGAGCATGCAATGCCGGGTGTTTTAGTAGCTGCTGCCCACGTGAGTAGGTTCCTACACTGTAGGGTGAGTCAATAACGGCATCTGGAGCGAGTGTAACCATTGACTCTAAAGACAAAGTGCCATAGTGTTCAATTCCCCACTGTGTGGCAACATTAGTCCAACCGCTTAATTTCAAAACTTGCCCGCGCAAGGTCTTATCACCCACCGTGTAGCCGTTAGGGTCGTAAAAAGCCGCGCTTGGATTGACGCGTACATCCTCTGCCAACTTCGCCCCTAGCCGGGATACACGCTGTTGCATAGCACTGACCATCCTTTCGCCTTTCTCAACATCTCCAACCCAAGTCGCCACATTAATGATGTTGTCATAGAGTTGATTAAGGGTGTTGGCAATCGGTACCAGCTCCACCCTGAAGCCGAGTTCACGCAATAATTTTACGGTTTGTTTTGTCGTGTATTGTCCAGCAAGAATGACATCAGGCTGCATTGCCAAAATAGCTTCGCTCTCACCTTTAGTCACTGGATACGATGCCGCTTCTTTATAAAGATAAGAGCCGGATTTATCGTGCGATAAATTGGACAAGGATAATATTTGTTCGTGCTCGGCTAGTAATAACACCAGTTGATCAGTACATAAATTAATTGAAGCCACTGAAGGCTTTGCGATGGGCGAAGCACTTGTCGATGCGTTTAACACAGGTGCGTAACTCAACCACACTAGCAGGGCACATCTAAATAGGCTTAACTTAAACCGTGTATGAATGGGAATGTGTTTAGGCATGCAAGGTACTAATGAGAAACGAACAGGTGAGGACCAAAGAAGAGGCGCAAGTTCAGATTTGCGCCTCTCGGTCGGTCATTTTACTGAGCAGGCATTGCCTTAATACGTCCATCAGTATAGGGCTTGTAAGGACCGGCTTCAGCCAGGTATTCAGCCACCACATCTTCCAAGCTTGGGCCATAGTCATAAGCGTTCTTGCCATCGGTTGCGAACATCTTAAAACCATCACCACCGCCACGCACATAGTTGTTAGTCACAACACTGTATTCGGCACTGGCATCAAGCGCAGTCCACTCGCCATCTTGCATAACCATGGCTTCAACTATGCGGCCCTGTTCCGGAGATTTATTAGGATCCCAAGTGAATTTCATACCAGCAACCTGTGGAAATCGCCCAGCACCTTCTTCCACTTGGCTCACCCCATTTTCAAGTGCCGACATTAAGCCTGCACCAGAGATCTGAAAAGTTGAAAGTGTATTTTGGAAAGGCAGTACGGTGAGCACCTCGCCCATGGTGATTTCACCGGCATCAATGGAAGCACGAAGGCCACCTGAATTCGCAATCGCCACACTGACGCCTTGATCAGCAACACGTGCCAGCATGGCATCCGCGACCAAGTTACCCATTGAACATTCCATCGCTCGACAGACATCGCGATTACCTTCGATCAAATCTGCCGCAGACGCGACAACCTTGTTACGGATTTCATCAAGTGGCTTTGCCAACTCACTAACACGGGTAACAACGTCCGCGTTTTCAGCGATAGAACCGTCAATTAAAATCGGCTCACCTACCGCTTCCACCAATTCGCCAGCATCATTGAACTTAACGTTCAATTCACCAAGGTACTTACCATAAGCATAGGCTTGCACAACAGCGGTTTTACCAACCATTGTTGGATAAGGGCCTTTAGCACGCTCATTGGTATTTGAAAGCAAGGTATTTGAATGACCACCCACGATGACATCAACGCCTTCCACTTCTTCAGCGACACGAAGATCGGTTCGGTAGCCCGAGTGCGATAGCACAACAATGATGTTTACACCAGCTTCTGTCAGCGCTGCCACTTCACCTCTAACTGCTTCAACCGGGTCGGAAAACGTGATGTTTTTACCCGGACTTGCCAGTTCATTTGTGTTTTCAGGTGTCAAACCAATTAAACCGATTTTTTGTCCGGCCTTCTCTATCACGGTCGACTTCATTAGTTTGTTAGCAAGCGCAGGTTCCTTACTAACATCGGCGTTAGACATAAGAACAGGAAACGCAACCTTATCCATGAACCCACGCAACACGGCAGGACCATCATCAAATTCGTGGTTGCCCACCGTCATGCCGTCGTACTGCAAGTTGTTCATGATCTCTGCGGCAACGGTGCCTTTGTAGTAGGTATAGAACAGTGAACCCTGGAACTGATCACCACCATCAACAAGTAAAGCATCCGGGTTACGCTTACGCGCTTCTGCAACCGCTGTGACCATGCGGGCATAACCACCAAAGCATTTGCCTTCTGCATTGTCCTCAGCGGAACAACCGCCATCGTACTTACTGATAGGTTCCACTCGCGAATGGAAGTCATTAGTGTGCAGGATGGTCATGCTGGTATCAGCCATGGCCGACGATGCGGCGAAGGTGGCGGCCACTGCAGCGAGCGACCAGCCCGAAGATAGGGTTTTCATGCGTCGTACTCCAAATAAATTCTGTGGTGAAAGTAAGCACAGATTACCAGAGACGCCACCGAACTTCGAGAAACTGCAATAGATCGAATAAAGCGATGGGGGGGTGTTCAGAACTTGGGCACCGAACAGCTTCCCCGGCGCCCAACTTTACTTAAGAAAAGCCTGTTTTGCTAATCGCAAACCGTTAATGAAAACAATGCGTTGCCCACACTATCTTCTGTAAAGCATTCACCTTCGCGTAATAGGTAGTTCTGCTGACCCATTTCACCGCCAAAACTTGCGAACCAATCAAGTTCGACAGGACCCGCGTTTTCAAGCTTTATAGAACCATTTTTCTGAGCAATAAACGTCGCGTTAGTCGGTGCTGTTGCGGATAAGCCGAATCTGAAAGATTCCTCTGGCGAGCCACCGAAATACTCCGACACAAGATTAACGACGATGTCTAAATCCAATTCGCTTGTTAGCATGAGCTGACGAGAAATTGTATCAATATCAAAACCGAAGGTTTCAAGCGTGACCCGAGCCACCTCCACAGAATCGATGGACACGGTTAAAGGTCCACGGCCCAAACCCAATTTGCTTACGCTAATTTGCTCACCATCGTCAACAAAATCAATTTTGAATGTCGAACCGCTGCTGGCTATGTCAATGCGCTCGCCATCAGTAAAATAATAGGACGCAGCTCCCGCATCCAGCTCAATGCTCGCAGCACCCAGAGCTTCATTATTCTCAAATCGAAACAGGTTTGAAGCTGCGATGTTAATACCGGCGCCTGCCGCCTGTGCTTCAATAGCAATTGGGGAGATGATCGCCAAATTTATCGAGCCGGCCTCCTGGCCAAAGGTGTCGTTATCTATCTGCACACCTAATTCAATCACACCTTCAAACTGTTCGGGAATATCTCCATATTCATCCGGTGCGATTGATGCCGCTTGTTGCAACACTTTGTGTATACCCAACAGGTAAAGCTTGTAGCTTGCCCGTTGCGGTGCGTAATCAACGCTGAACATTGGCTCTTCTTGGTAAAGATAAGTGACCAATCCAGACGCTTCGGTTTGACCATCGATCCGCACGCGCAAGTCCGTAACCATGGCTAAACAAAATTGCATTTCCTGCGCGGACTGCATATCCAGGGATTCAACGTTGCACAGCACTTGATCGTCCGGGTTTACCAATACCGTATCACCTGCTCGCGTGACATCAGCATCGCCGACAAGGCCAAGCGTTATATCGATTAACCTGTCAGTACCTGAGTCCTCCCACAGGTCTTCGTCGTTGTCGAACACCATGTCCGCGGGTTGATCATCTGCTGGAGTGGTATCTACCGGAACGACTGGGCTACCGTTGGCATCGTAGGCCACATCATCAGAGTTGATTGAATCGACGCTTACCGATGCAGAATCACCTGACATACCCATTAACCTAGACAACATGTTTCCCGCATCGGCCGTGTTCATCGAGTCTGCCATGCTTGGCGATTGCGCAAAACGTTGAACGTTATCCATGCCCGTACGCATCTGTTTACTGCCAGTGGCCGCCGAGCGTTGCAGTTCAGCATCACTTAAGTGACTAAGTGCGGGTGCTTCGAGCGCTTGGGTTGGGCTGTTCTGAACCGGATCGCCAGCACCGGAACCACAGGCCGTGAGTATGAACAGTACCGCTGTAACAATGCCCGCTTTGACCAGTGATACACCCGATCTCTGGCCACGTATACTAGACTTGGTTGACGCTACTTTTTGCATGCGTTTTCTCCTTGAAATGTTGGATGTACCAAATTGCACCTGAGTGCCGCGTTTCAAGTACTGTACGCAATGCTTTGTAACACTGTATGTCTGCATGAAAACATACAGACGAACTGTCGTTTTAACACTCGTTTCATTACACGTGTGAACTGCTTGGTTAAACTAAATGCTATGAGTAGAGTTGCTAAATTTCAAATCGGACAGGTAGTACGTCACCGCGTTTATCCATTTCGCGGGATCATTTTTGACGTAGACCCGACATTCAGCAATACCGAGCAGTGGTATGAAGCTATCCCGATAGAAATTCGGCCCCATAAAGATCAGCCCTTTTACCATTTGTATGCTGAGAACGAACAAACAGTTTATGAAGCGTATGTGTCTGAACAGAATTTGTTAGAAGATCTTAGCGACGTGGCTTTGCGCCATCCAGCCATTGAACACTCTTTTGTTCGCGCCGAATCGGGTGAATATGTACCGCTGAATTTACAAACGCACTAAACGCACCGGCAGGCGTGTTCAGCAGGGATATTACTGAATCAAACGCCTGTGCTGCACCAACACACCTCGTGCGGGCATTTTTGGGAAATCCACGTTGGCCCAACACCCTTCCTCCAACACCCGCTGCGCGTCCAATCCGGCAAGCACAAACTCTTCCTTCACGCGAAAAGCACGACCATTGGCAAGGTAGGCGTTTCCATTTTCCACTTTACTAGCCCCGTGTGAACAACCAATCACGGACAATACATCCGTGGCAGGGTTAAACAACTTGGTAAATTCACGTACGGCCAGCTTATTGTTGCGACCAAGAATGAGTGAATCGTTGCCAAATACCAAAACGTTCGAATCGATCACTGCATAGTCTTTGAAAAGTTCTTCGTAGCGCGATGTGTCAGTGTCATACATATTGGTAAATTCTTGATAGTTACCAGTGCCCGACTTTTTCGGTGAATCGTTAAGTCCTGCCACCAACTCACGAGAACCCACAAGCGGTACTGCGGTAGGCACGGCACTGACCTGAACGCCATTCTCTGTTGCCTGTCCGTAGTTAAAAATTGAATCATCCACCACAACATAGCTAGCATCGGCACCGCTGATAAGCATGTTGCCCGTTGGCCTGACACCTGTTTGATCAACTTCGTACGCCCGTTTAAGTTTTACCGGGCCTGCAGCAACTATAAATGTGTAAACGGGGTTGCCACTATTGGAGGGCTCCTCATCTCGATTCGTTGCGTAATCAAGCGTGTTTTCAATAGAATCAACGCCAAGACGTATGGAGTAACCCGATTTTTGTAGTGCGCTTAATAACAATTCTCCGAAACGAGTGCTTGGGTTGTCAGCTTGTAACAACAGATTGCTGGTATTAGTTTCTTCGATTTGTACAAGCGTTGCCGCAAAATCTGCAGCGATCAATGTTGAGCGATTGAAATCTTGTTCCAAAACCAGGTTAGATGGATCATCATCCTTACTAAACGAAAGATGAGCGCAGCCAGACAAGCCAACAACTACGCAAAGGATCAGTAAATTTCTCATTGATGAACCTCTTTTCTTACCTAATTCGTTGCTTGAGAAACCAACAGATGTACAAACTTCAATTTCAAAAGCCTATGCACTAAAATACACCTAAAATTGCCTAATCGCCATATTGTGCAATGTTTCATCAATTACAGCCACATCTAAGCCAATACCTTGGCGTCTTTGACGCAATACACAGTTGATGTTATCTGCTGGGAGCAAATATAATCAACTTCGCACTTGTGCAGCGCGAACCAGTCGACCTAAAATCACGTATCTCATTCAGACCTGCCCATAATGATTGACGAAGAACTCTATAAAATTGCCACCGACGAACTGAATTCGGATGCGCGCAAGCCAGCTGTTTGGGCGCGGGCATGTGCTTTGGCAAGCGATGACCATGACGAAGCTCGCTTTTTGTACACCAATTTACGTGTCGAAGAGATGCTGAATAAGGATGGCAAGCAACGCACTTTTTCCGCCGATAGAACCCGCCGTGAGGCCAATTTAAGTAGTGCTGAAAAACTCGACACACTTGAACTGAGCACGCCCGACGAAAATAACCCCATTTCTGGGCGTCCCGGTATTGATAGCCCTAAGACACTCGAACCGAGCCTCGATATCGCTGAACTCGAATTAAGCGAAATACCCGCCCATGCAAGTGTCTCCGGTACGAACAAATTGTCGACCGAATTCGGTGAATTCGATGATGAAACGCTGGCTGAACTCGATGCTCTGACCAAATCAAATAATAAGGACAACAAAGCACTCTCTGGTATAAATGGCGAGCCAATAGAGAGCAGCGCGCAGAATTTAGAAAATCCGAGCACGAACGAGATTGTCTCGGAGGTGTTTGGTACGTCAGCTGCCGCGACCAGAGCAACGATCATGTCACCAGAAGAGCAACGATCTTCTGAATTGGCGCACAAACTCGAACGTGAAGCACAACACATGCACGACACGGCTAACGCCGTTGAAAGTGAAGCGCAAGAAGTCTTTATCGATGACTTTGAAGAAGCGGTCAGCCACGACGCAACATCGCAGGTCACAGCGCTTCAACTCGATGATACTCAGCCCGATGCGGATATCACAGGCGCGCTCTCTGCGAACACTACGATCGATCCCAACGACACCCACGAAGTTGTCCGCAGCGACTACGCAGATGCAAACGACATTCTTCAAGTTGATGGAACGATGGATCTGGATGACGAGCTGGATATAGGCGGTAGAGCCTATATCGTATTCAGTCGACGCGGCGACATCAAGGCGGTGAAGCGGGGTGTTTCTTGGGTTGCTTTGTTTTTCACCTTCCCATGGCTATTGTCTAAAGCATTATTCGGTACGGCCCTGGTCTATGGCTGCTTATGGGTTGTTTCGCTGGCAGGTTTACTGGCGACAGCTAGCGTATGGTTAAACGCTGGTGCAGATGCGTCATTAGTGGTGAAGCTCTGGACAGCGGGTTTTGCCTTGCTAGCCATAATTGGTTTGCTGTACGTACCATTTCGTTACGGTAACCGATGGGTTGCGGAAAAGCTGCAAAATCGTGGCTTTCAACTAGAGGCTGCCGTTAGCGCTGACAACAAACGTGAAGCGATCGATCGGCTATTCGAACCAAGCGAAGAAATATAATACGAACCGCTTCAATGTTTCATTCACACGGCGAGACATTGAGCACTCAAATCATTCAGTTTGTTGTGCTCTTAAACACTGTTTCGCTTCTATTCCTGATCGCTTAGGCATAACGACGGTGTAGCTTTACAGAATCGAGGGCCCGTGTCGTTACCCCTTTTAAGCCATCGACCTAAGAATGGCGTTGCCAAGCTCACAGCCGTGATCCTTGGCGTGCGTGTATGACATGCGCACTTGCCTTAAATAGGAAGGCTGGGAATCTCAATCCCAGCCATTTTATGCCTTAATCAGGCTAGAAGCTCACCACAGCGAGCTCGCAACGGTATAGACTCTGGGTTAAACCAACCCAGAGAAGCTATATACTCGTCATGTTCGAATCACTACCTGAGTCAAAACCGGATGCCATTCTCCAATTAATGGAGACTTTCCGTGCCGATACCCGTACTAACAAGATCGACCTGGGCGTAGGCGTCTACAAAGACGCTAATGGCCAAACCCCGGTTTTAACCAGCGTTAAAAAGGCAGAAAAAATCCTGCTCGACACCCAAGACACCAAAGCCTATGTGGGCCCTGTGGGGAGCCGCCCATTTTGCGCGGCGATGATCACGCAAGTCTTTGGCGCTCAAGCACAAACAGATCGAATCCGGTGTGCGCAATCCAATGGCGGCACAGGCGCGCTTCGCATACTTGCCGACCTGATCAAAGCCTCAAAACCCAATTCAGCTATTTGGGTGTCAGACCCTACCTGGCCTAATCACATTCCGGTTTTCAAGGCTGCTGGAATAGAGATGAAAACCTACCCGTACTACGATGCCGATAACTGCAGCGTCGACTTCGACGCCATGATGAGCACCCTCAAACAAGCCAATGACGGCGATGTTGTATTACTTCACGGTTGCTGCCACAACCCAACCGGCGCCGATCTCAGCATCGAACAATGGGGCGATGTTGCTGACATGTGTGCGAAGAAATCCTTGTTCCCGTTTTTCGACTTAGCCTACCAAGGTTTTGGGGACGGACTAGAGCAAGACGCAGCATCAGTTCGACTGTTTGCAAGCAAGTTGCCCGAACTTGTGGTGGCTGCGAGTTGTTCGAAAAATTTAGGTCTCTATCGAGAACGAACCGGTGCGGCAATGATTCTGGCTGAAAATAATACCAACGCCGACAAAGCACTTGGCCAACTTAGCGTTGTTATTCGTTCAAACTATTCCATGCCGCCTGATCACGGCGCAAACACCACTAACCTTGTACTCACTGACGATGCATTGAACAAAGAGTGGCGTGATGAATTGGAAGAGATGCGTTTGCGCATGCTTCGGTTGCGTACCGCTTTTGCCGAGGGTATGCGACAACGTACCAACTCAGATAAGTTCGACTATATCGCTGGCCAGAAAGGCATGTTCAGTCGTTTGCCTTTAAACACACAGCAAATAGCGACACTGCGTGATGACAACGGCATCTACCTGGTTGGTGATGGTCGCATTAACGTTGCAGGCTTGCCCGAAGAAGGCATGGATGCACTGGTTGAAGCCATCGCGTCCGTTCTATAACAAGAACGGACCATCATCCAATTTAAGGCGAGCGGCGACTGCGGCAGTGGCGATCACTGACGTGGTGCCGTTCTCCTCGTCAACAACATTCATCCCACCCTCAACGGCATTCACGATCACTTCACCGTAAGGTATTTGGGCAGCAATTACACTGCTATCGACCTTATCGGGTTGTTGCACAGCAACCGTTACTTCTACCTGCATGCTGTCGCGATCAATACCAAGTGAACGGAATAAAATAATAGAGCTGTGATGCAAAGCATCTTGCACGGCCCTAACACAGGCTTTGGTGTAGTCCTCGCCATACAGGTCATTGCCCGTACCCATTTCTAAAATAATGCGTTTAAGTGATTCGGCCATTAGTTCGCACCTTCTTGATCTGCAGCGGATTTCATGTCCAGATAAACGATGGCCGCCACGTTGGCGATGACTAGCGTGTTTGTGTTGTCGTCATTCGGCACATCAAGCCCACCCTTTTTTACAAACACTTGGCCTTTTCCGTAAGGCAGCACATCCGCGACCGCTTGCTTGTCCACTTTTTCTGGATGGGCCACGGCCACTTCAATATCCACTTGCATGTCATCGCGGGAATATCCCAAGGCTGTAGCCACGCTCAAAGAGTTGTGCCACAACGCATCTTTTAATCCGCGTATAGCCGCTTTTGTGTAGTCCTGACCATGCAGGTCAGTACCCATCCCTACTTCCATTACTAATCGTTTGCGAGTCATGTTTAACAGGTATTTAGTGATAGTTCGTCTATGGTCAGCTATCGTGTAGAAAATTGCAACGCACCAAGCCATGGTTACGATAAGGGCCAATTAACTGGTGAATACAAAATGCGCGCAATAAAAAGCCGCCCGATTAGGGCGGCCGTTGTAAAACAATTTTTTTACAGTAACAGCTATTAACCGCGAACCATCGATGCGGTAAATGATGCAGTTACGCCAGTTGCACTCTCAGTACCAATGCTGTTTAGAATGACGCGATTACTGTCGTTGCGGTCACGGTGCAAAACGCCTGAAACTGTTCGACCAAGCCATTCAAAAGAGACGGTTAAATACTGCGGACCCCCAACGGCTGCACCACCAGTGAGCGTGTTCAGATCACCAGTATTGAACTGCGTAGAACCTGTCAGCGCACCGTTTGCATCAAATGTCATGCGCAAAGTAATGTTGCAATCGACTGCACAAAAAGATGTCGTGGTTGTCCAGTTACCAGCCATATCCGCCAGCGAAAGTGCAGGCAGATCGTTCTCTGTAGCAAACGTCATCGTGAAATCACCAACAGCGCCACTGTTGCGAATTTGCTGACCGTCGTTTTCGACAGTCAAATTATAAGTTTGGGTATCAGAATCATTCGGATCGATTGTCGATGGAAGATCCCCTGCTAAGGTAAACGAATCAGCAAAAGCTGGATTGTCACTATCGCGATGCAGGAATCGTTGCAACTGTGCAGACGAAGGACCAAATACAGCTTCATATTGTGGACGTGTACTACGGTTGGTTAAAGCGTAGATATTTTCGCTTGCATCTATAACCATCACACCCGTACCGAAATTGTTGGTACCAAACCAGACGCCAGAGCGGCCACCAGAAGGTGCTATTGGCCCACCAGGTGTTGTAGGCGTATTGTTCGGTGGATTAACTGGCGGGTTCGTAGGATTACCTGAATCACCAGAATTGCTATCGCTAGAGCAAGCGCTCAATAGTGCGACCATTGCCAAAGCTGAAAGGTACTTGATCATAGTTAATTATCCGTTTGCTATTATCTAAACGCGAAACTGTACGAAATCTTGTGCCCAGCGTTCCGCGCTACTGTGCGCAACAAAGCCGCATGCGCCTAACTAGATGGTACCAAACTTGAGTATCTGTGTACTCGGTCACAATCCAAATTGTGTGCGGTATTAATACTAAAGCTACATCTGCTGCAATGTGTGCCGATACCCAGTAGGTGATGGCACTACTTTGCAATATCAGCCGCAATATATCCCAATGTGGAAACGCTCAAATCTTGCGATTTGTTGCTATTTGTTTCGCATGTCTGTTACCCACACAATTCGCAAGCGCCGCAATCCACGCATGTAAGCTCGCTGACGGTACAACAACCTATCAAGATACGGCCTGTATTGTTATTCCGAAGGCCAAACCGAAATCAGCGGCAACAAAAGACGTTATTCCTTTTGGTATCGAGACAAGCTGGTTTGATACACCGCCCGTTGTACCCGACCGAGCGGTTTGCACAGAGGCCGGTTGTCACTGTGGGATGTTTAGCCGCAAATTTAAAAGTGGCTTGTCGTTGGCAATTGCTGATGCGCTCTATCTTGACGGTAGTTGGCATCGACTGGAAAGCACACTGACGCAATTAGACCTACCCGATAACAACGACATGGAACGTGCGGATTTACGCAACGCACGTGACGAATCTGCTTGCAACATTTTGATGTCGCAAAAAATCTTGCGATTGTTCGGCAAACGGGTGTTGCGCGATATGCGAAATGAAAAACGCTATGCTGAAGACTATGGTTTGGATGACCCAGCCGATTGCGATGCAGGCGATATGCGGGCATGCGAATACACTGACTTAATCACCACCTATAAACGCATTCTTTCTGATATCAAATCTTTAACTCGCCGTTCGCGAACCGGTGATGAACTTGAGTCTCTTGGTTATGGAGACCTAGACTTAGGCGCAGCACATGCTGATGAAGAACCAGCACAACCAAGCACGCCGCGTACTAGACCAACCTCACCACTCAATTTTTGACCAACCACCATTCACACGGCGACTGGTTATAGTACTGATCGCGTATTTGTCAGAAAGGTTCCCACGATCACCATTAGCTCGAACCATGGATTCTATGCGCAGGGTTCCAGTAATAGACTTATCAACGTTACGTACTCGAATACCCGTAATTGAAACATCAAGGCGTTCAAAGTTTTTCATTAACGATTTAAAAATCGTGCTTTGTTGAGATGAGATTGCCAACCTATCTAACGCAACAGGATCTTTGTTTTCTATCGCGCGTTGCAAGCCATCAAACATGCGGGTCACGGTGTCAAAGTCTGCATCGCTAACCGGTTTATCATATTCAGCCTGCGCCGCCTGCACGGCAAAAGCCAAGGTTTGTACGCGAGGATCGTTTGCATCGATGGATTGGGCGTTTTGCAGTTGGCGTTGAGCCGCGCTCAAATCACCCACGCTCAAAGAATTCTGCGCAGCCGATATCGCCTGCTTTAAACGGCGCTCTTTACGCGCAACGGCCAATCGTTTTGCTTCACGCTCAAGCCGAATAGCCTCCCGTTCTCTTGCCGCTTTGGCCTCGGCCTGCTGTTTTGCCCGCGCTGAAGCTGCAGCTGCTTCGGCGCGCGCTTTGTCCGCTTTTTCCTGCTCGGCTCGTTTTTTAGCTTCAGCAGCTACAATCGCGGCCTGCTCTGCCGCCCGCGCTTCGGTGGCTAAGCGCGCTTCTTCAGCTTCCCGATCTCGTTCGGCCTGCGCTTCTTTTTCGGCTTGCCGTTGTAGCGCCAGCTCATCGGCTTTACGTTGTTCCTCAAGTGCAATGCGTTGCCGTTCGGCCGCATTTTCCTGTTCAATGCGTTGTTGCTCAGCAAGCTTAGCCTCTAAGTCTGCTTGCAGCTTTTGTTCAGCGGATGTTGTTTGGGCTTCGGCTACTGCCGTATTTTGATTGTCATCACCTTTCCGGTTAGAGGTGAACCATAAGGCCAATGCCACGGCCGCCAACAGCAATGCAATTAAAGAAAGCCCACGAACACCGGTGCTAACATCTCCTGATGATGCTGGGCTGTTAACACTGCTTGCACGTTGACGATCGGCTTTACCAGAGCGGCGCTCACGCGATAACACCGTGGCATCGGATAGCTCGTTAATGGCTTTAGTATCAACACCAGGCTTTAAAGCTGAGATGCGCGTCATTGGGCCACCTGCATTGTTTGCATCGCTTTGCCCAGATAACAATGCCGGCATCCAATCATTTAGGGACTGTGGTCGATCAGCGATGCCAAATTGCAATGCCCAGTCAATGGCGCGTAGGAAGTCGGCCGTGTATTTTCCTTCGCCTAGGTATTCTGCGTTGATTAGGGGGTCTGCGCCGCCATTGAAAATAGCCGCTGCACGTCGAGTACTTTCAACCGGATCTTTGCCACTGATCGCATAGTAAAGCGTACCCCCAAGTGCATAGATATCCGTCCATGGCCCTTGCTGTTCATCCGATTCTGAATTGTATTGCTCTAAAGGTGCATATCCGACCGACACAAGTGCAGTTAAACTTTGCTGCGTGTACTTACTCGCATTACGCGCAGAGCCAAAATCCAGCAACACCGGGCTGCCATCTTTTCTCACTAAAATATTCGCAGGTTTTATATCACGATGAATAAACCCATGCCGATGCACCTCAGCAAGTCCATTGATGATGGGTAGAATGAGTTGGCGCAGTGATTGTTCATTGTTCGCACCTGGCTGACGCAGAAAACTGCGTAAATCCAGGCCTTCTTCAAACTCCATGACCATATAGGCCGTGTTGTTCTCTTGAAACACTGACATAACCCGCACAATATTCGGGTGCTTGAACTTAACTAAGTTGCGAGCCTCTTTTATAAATCGATCCATTCCCCAACGGAACATATCGCCATGTTCTTCGGTGATAGGATGCACCTGGCTGTCTTGGGTGCGAGTAGCAACATCGCTGGGTATGTATTCTTTGATGGCGACCAGATGGTCAAGATTGGTATCAGTAGCCAAATAGATGACACCGAATCCACCGCGGCCTAATATGCGTTCGATTCGGTACCAATTCAGCATTTCACCCGGCTGAAGCGTTCTGTAGGGTGCTTGTGATTCCATTACGGGGCCGGGGTCGGACGGAACTGTGAACGAACTCTCATGGTATCAAAGATTTCTTATGGCTCGTGTAAACAGTTTTGCACTCCTAACAATGGTATAGGATGGTCATTAATTGATCTAAGTACGACTGCTGGTTATTCGATGTCATGGCAAGTCAAAAGTTGCCGATATACTTTGCATGAAATTAACCCCAGCCGCCCAAATATTGCCGTAAACGGTGACATGGGACGGCCCTAAATTGTGACAGAGGTCAGTCAGACGCCGTGAACACTGAAAATTCCTACCTTCAAGCCTATATTGAAGAGCAAAGCCTAGCCGAGCAAATGATTCCAGCTGTTGGCACCTTATACCGAGACCGCGGCGTAATCGTGACCGTTTTCGGTCGCAAGCTGATGAACGCATCCACCATCGACATCATCAAAGCACACAGGTTATCGCTGCAAGTGGTTGGAGAATCTGTCTCGGTATCCGAGACCTCCAGGATACTGCGAGAGCT
This sequence comes from uncultured Granulosicoccaceae bacterium, assembly GCA_938035945.1. Taxonomy (GTDB): domain Bacteria; phylum Pseudomonadota; class Gammaproteobacteria; order Granulosicoccales; family Granulosicoccaceae; genus Granulosicoccus. The sequence goes on along the minus strand of CALHOU010000074.1, from coordinate 9,095 downwards.
GGTCTCCATCATGCCCGGATGTTCTCGAATTGATATCGGAAAGCTTGCGTTCAAAGCGCGCAACAAGGGTTTGGTCAGCACCGCTGACAGCGCCGACTTGAACGCCTTCTTAACCGAGCAAACGGCTGAGTTAAAAGATGAAAGCAGCTTGCTAGATGAACCTCGCGATATCGTACTGTACGGTTTTGGGCGAATCGGCCGCATTCTAGCTCGCCTACTCATCGAACGTACCACATCCACTAACCCGCTACGCTTGCGTGCCATTGTTGTTCGAGGTGGGCGCGATGGTGATTTACAAAAACGTGCAAGCTTGTTGCGGCGCGATTCAATTCATGGCCCATTCAATGGACACATCAACGTTGATTTAGAGCAAAGTGCCATTATCGCAAACGGTAATTTCATAAAAGTTATCTACGCTAATCAGCCTGAAGATATCGACTACACAGAATACGGAATCAACAACGCACTTATTGTTGATAACACTGGTGTATTTAAAGACGAAGAAGCGTTGTCGCGTCACCTGGTGCCAAAGGGTGCAAGCAAAGTCTTACTGACCGCACCAGCTGGAGGCGACATCAAGAACATCGTTTACGGCGTAAACGAACACATGATGGATGATGCGGATAAAATTATCTGTGCAGCTAGCTGCACGACTAATGCCATCACACCCATTCTAAAAGTGATTAACGATAAGTTCGGCATTGAGAACGGTCATGTGGAAACTGTGCATTCCTACACCAACGATCAAAACCTGATAGACAACTTTCACAAAGCTGACCGACGCGGCCGAAGCGCTCCGCTGAATATGGTTTTAACCAGCACCGGTGCTGCAAAAGCGGTTGCGAAAGCATTGCCTGAACTCGCAGGCAAACTCACTGGCAATGCTATTCGTGTACCAACGCCTAATGTTTCTATGGCTGTTTGTAATTTGAATCTAAAGCACAGCACAACGCGTGAAGAGATAAACGAGTATGTACGCGATATGGCGTTCGATTCAGAGCTGAGCTTACAAATCAACTATTCGTACTCAACTGAAGTAGTTTCAACTGATTTGGTCGGCACACCCGAGCCTGCCATTTTCGATTCGGTGGCAACCCTTGCTGAAGATAAGCGTTGCGTCCTCTATGTTTGGTACGACAACGAATTTGGTTATAGCACGCAAGTATTGCGGGTGATGCAGCATATGGTTGGATTGCATATTCCAACCATTGCCTAAGCGCTAGTGAGTGCTGGCTGCTTGCGATAAGCGGCCAGCGATTAGTGCGTCATACCGTAAATAACGTAGTTAACGCCCAAACGGTATGCTGTTGCGGTATACAAGGCGCTGTACTCTTCCATGTCGGCATGTTCCCAAGCATCGCCTAAATCCATATTCCAATTAACAATCACCATAATACGGCCATCATCATCCAAGATGCCGCGCCAACGCGGCTGCTGTCTTGACGCATTGCTCTCTACAACGTTCATGCTTTTTGAAATGGGCAGCTCCCAGGTTTCACCAGGGTTTAAACACAATGAGCGTAAACCAGGAATTTGGATAAATTCTTCAATCGGAAAATGCACATTAAAAATATCGTGGCTTTCCGGGATATCAACGATGTCTCTATCGGGAAACACCTGCCCTATCCAATCACTGAACTGATCCCATTGGTAACTACCATGGAAATCATCAACCAATAAAAAACCACCGCGCAACAAGTATTCACGCAAATTATCGCTCTCTTCGTTTCCGAACGATGCAAAGCCTGCTTCCACTATGTACAACATGGGGTAATCGAAGATACGTTGATCCAACAATGAGATGGACTGACTGTCTTCGTTCGTATCGACATGGGTTAAGCGTTTCATCGCCGCTATAAAATGCGGCTCACTCTCTGAACAGTCAGCTTGCCAATGCGGGTAGCCTATGCGATCGCCCAAGTCATTTATGGCTACAGGGTTATCGGCAAAAATTAAGCGCGAAAACGTAAACTCTGAAGTGGCAGGCCGTTGCAATGCCGAGGGGCACGCGGGTCGCTGCGGTGTTGTACAAATTGCCAGCTCTGATGTTTGCGCCGCGGCGGTGCTAAAGCACGCACACAAGGCGGCACATTGAATAGTCTTTAAAACAAACTGTTTCTTAAACGTATCGATTAACAATGTTTTCAAGCTTCTCTTGTTGGCCTGATATTGGCTCAGGATTAAGCGCGTTATCACGCACATATTGCTCAATGGCTTCTAAACCCATGTCGCCACCCATCATTTTAGCAGCAAGTTCTGAGTCCCACTGTGCGTAACGCGATTGCAAAGGCGCCTCCAGGGCTTTGTCTTCGAGCATGGCGGCGGCGGCTTTTAACCCACGAGCGCAACAATCCATTCCACCGATATGTGCTGCCAACAGGTCATCTGGGTCGAGCGACTGACGACGTAATTTTGCGTCAAAGTTAGTGCCGCCGGTTGTGAATCCACCCGCTTTTAGAACCATATAGTAGGCCAAAGCCATTTCCGGAACATTGTTCGGAAATTGGTCGGTGTCCCAGCCAGATTGATAATCGTTACGATTCATATCAATTGAGCCAAATATCCCCAGTGCATCAGCGGTTGCCAATTCGTGTTCGAATGAATGACCCGCCAAAATCGCATGCCCCTGCTCTATGTTGACCTTCACCTCGTTCTCTAGACCATAGCGCTTTAAAAAACCATAAACGGTCGCAACATCGTAATCGTATTGGTGTTTGGTGGGTTCCTGCGGTTTTGGTTCAATTAATATAGCGCCGGTAAAGCCAATTTTGTGCTTGTATTCCACAACCATGTTTAGAAAACGCCCTAGCTGGTCTAGTTCACGGCTCATATTAGTGTTAAGCAAGGTTTCGTAACCTTCTCGCCCACCCCACAATACATAGTTCTCACCATTGAGTTTCTTAGTTGCATCCATGCAGGTTTTTACGGTCGCCGCGGCATAGGCAAAAACAGCAGGGTCAGGATTGGTTGCCGCACCGCTCATAAAACGTCGGTGTGAAAACAGGTTAGCCGTGCCCCATAACAATTTAACGCCAGTGTCTGACATCTTCTGAGCAAAGTAATCGGTGATCTCTTCTAAGTTGCTGGTGCTTTGCGCAAAGCTATCGCCTTCGGGACGCACATCCGCATCGTGAAAACAAAAGTAAGGCACGCCAAGGGCTGAGAACATTTCAAAAGCCACATCGGCCTTGAGTTTCGCATCGCTGATAGAATCACCAAACCAAGGACGCTCGAAGGTTTGCCCACCGAACGGATCGCCACCAGGCCAAACAAAGCTGTGCCAATAACATGCGGCGAAACGCAAGTGATCTTCCATGCGCTTACCCATGATGATTTCATCCGGGTTGTAATAACGAAACGCCAGTGGGTCACGCGACTCTGCACCTGCGTACGCAATTTTTTCAATATCTCCGAAGAAACCTGTACCCATCATTTTTCCTTTGTTTTGTTTTTGCTAATGCTTAGTCGTCGAGAGCGCCAGGACCTTTACTGGCACCCGGTGGGCACTTTCCCAGGATGATCATGCCCAGCACCTCATCCTTGGTAACATCCTCAGTGCGTGCGGAACCGACTACCGCACCATTTTTCATAACGACCACTCTGTCGGCTAAATCAAATACGTCGTGAATATCGTGACTGATCAAGAAAATTCCGATGCCATCACCTTTCAACTGATGAATCAGTTGACCCACTTGCTCAGTTTCTGCAGGACCCAGTGCAGCGGTTGGCTCATCCATAATTAAAATGCGTGCGTTAAAATGGATAGCACGCGCAATTGCCACCGACTGTCGCTGACCACCTGATAGTTGTTTAACGGGGTCTTTAAAGCGGGTAAAATTTGGATTGAGTCGATTCATAACCTTTCGCGTTTCAGCTTCCATCGCTGCATCGTCCAAGGTTCTCCATCGCGTGAGTATTTCGCGACCCAAGTAAAGGTTAGCGGCAGCGTCTACATTGTCAGCCAGGGCAAGGGTTTGATAAATAGTTTCAATACCGTATTCCTTGGCCTGGCGAGGATTGGTAATGGTCGCCTCCTCGCCATCGACGAATATGGTGCCACTATCACGCGAGTAGGCCCCCGATAGAATTTTAATTAGCGTGGATTTACCCGCACCGTTGTGACCAAGTAGCCCGACAACTTCACCAGGGTATAACTCGCACGATGCTTTATCTACCGCGTGAATACCACCGAAGGAAATTGAAATGTCCTTCATTTCAACCAGCGGTGTTGCGCCAGCGTTCGGATCGTTTGACTGTGTTGCATTTTCCATTGTCATAACTCCAGTGCTTAAACCGACTTTTTGCGGTAGAGGTTATCAAGGAAAACCGCGAGTACTAGAACACCACCCACGACCATTTGTTGAATAGCAGCATCGAACCCAATCAACACCATGCCCGATTGCAAAGACTGCATAACCAATGCGCCAAGAATGGCACCATATATAGTGCCGATACCACCGGCAAACGATGTGCCGCCAATGACCGCCGCAGCGATTACGTACAGCTCATCAAATTGACCCAGTGCAAGCGTTGCCGACTTTAATCGCGCACTGGCGATAACAGCGGCTATACCGGTCAACCCGCCCATCAATGCAAAAATCATCATGGTCATTTTTTTGGTATTTATACCAGCCAGTTCTGCCGCTTCAGGATTTCCACCAATGGCAAACACATAGCGACCGAAACGTGTGCGCGTGGCCAAAAAGGTCATCGCGATACCAACACCAATGGCCACTAAAATAGGTATGGCAAAACCGTGCGAAATAAATAGACCTTCTTCAGGCACAGTTATGTTGTTTGCAGCGGCGTACTGCCTGATGATGCCTTTTGGCCATGGGTAAGCGTTCATCACTAATACGGCCCCAATAACAAAGCTGATTCCGGTACCACCGATTAACAATTCTGCCCACATGGGACGCGTTGGAAAACCAAAACGTAGTCGTTGCTTCCGGCCGTTATACAGCATCAATAAAATCGCCAAAGAAATAACAATACCCAGAATCCAAGACCCCGTAGCGCCGATGGTGCCGTAGGGGCCACCACCGATTAATGAGAATGTGGGATCGACGGGTGCGATCGTTTCGCCACGCGCGACCAGATAGGATGCGCCACGCCATATCAACAACCCACCGAGTGTGACGATAAAGGCCGGGATGTCTAGGTAGGCGATCAGAAAACCCTGGAATGCACCGATCAGGGTGCCAAACAAGATGCCAACAATAACGGTGATAACCCAGATCATCGGATGACCAAGACCGAGCACCTCAGGCAGAATCCATACTTGAACAACGCCCATGATCATGGCCGTAAAGCCAAGCAATGAGCCGACCGATAAGTCAATGTGCCGGGTCACGATAACCAACACCATGCCCGTGGCCATTACCGCAATCGAAGACGTTTGAACCGATAGATTCCAAAGGTTTCGCGGCGTTAGAAAAGCACCATAGTCGTTTACAAAATGCCCGTATAGATGGAAACCAATCCAAATCAACAGCAAAGCGCCGATCATGCCCAGCAGTCGAGTATCGACTTCAGTGGCTCTTAAAAAACGCACCATTGCGCTTTCTTTAAATTCTTTTTGCTCGTCAGACACCGTTCGCACTCCGCGTAGAAAACCGTACTGTCAAAGGCACAAAACACCCTGCCTTCGATTGAAAGAAAATTGTTAGCGTTTGATTTAATTAACATCGATCTGCGAAAGCAGATTTTTCATGAGCATCAGATTGAGTGCTACAAATTATAGACACCGGCCGTCTAACAATTTGAGAAAGCCGGTGTTACTGCGTGTTGAATTCACCCAGCGCTGCAAGGAACGCAGCACTGAGTCAACTTTAAAGCGCTAATGATTAGCAGCCATCAACACCATCTTGTGCACCTTCACAGGCTTTTTCTTTAGAAATCCAACCAGCATCGATAACTGCACTGATGTTGCTAGTTGTGATTGGCGTTGGTGGAAGAAGAATTGAAACAACTTCTACACCACGCTTACCGCCAGAGAAAGGCGCTGTGTTTGGCACGTCAGACATAGACTTTCCGTCCGCTAGCATAAGAGCAGCTTCAGCAGCCACTTTTCCTAGTGCACGAGAATCCTTCCAAACAGATACCAACTGCGTACCGCGAGCAACGCGGTTGATAGCAGCAAGGTCACCATCTTGACCAGTTACAGGAACGTTGCCAGCCATGCCCTGAGCTTCAAGCGCAGCTACAACACCACCAGCCATACCGTCGTTTTCAGAGATAACTGCATCGATCTTGTTATCTTGAGAAGTCAGGCATTGCTCCATATTTTTCTGAGCGTTTTCAGGCTTCCAACCATCGGTGAAAGTTTCGCAAGAGTTCTTAATTGCGCCTGAATCGATGCTTGGCTGAAGGATTTCCATGATACCTTCGAACAAGAAGGTGGCATTTGGATCACCTTGGTCACCTTTAATGAATGCAAAGTTGCCTTCGGTTTGACCACTGTCGAGCATAGTTTGAGCCATCATTCGGCCAACACCAACATTGTCGAAGGTGATGTAAAGCGAATCTGGGTGCTCAATCTGCACATCATAAGCAATCATAGGAATACCTTCAGCTGAAGCTTGCTCTACCGCAGGCAAAATCGCTTCTGAATCGAAAGGTACAATCATTAGAACGTCTGCGCCTTGAGAAATTAGCGATTCAACGTCAGTTAGCTGCTTAGCAGCAGAACCTTGCGCATCAGCAGAGATATATTTGTCACCGTTAGCTTCAACGATTTCTTTGATTACTGCTTCATCACGCTTCCAACGCTCTTCCTGGAACACTTTCCAAGATACACCAACAGTTTTACCTGCGGCGAATACGTTACCGGCAAAAAGTGCAGCAACAGTGGCTGTTGCTAGCGCTATTGAGGTCTTTTTCATACTCACTCCAAATTGTAGTTCTTGAGTTGGGCTGTAGGTCAGCCACAGCATTTAAGCCGAATTAATTCACGACTAAAAAAAATAATGACACTGACAGAAAAATGTGTCAAGTTATTTCACAAGCAAGAGCAAAAAAAGTTGTCGCAGCACTGAACAGCTACATGTGCTCAAGACGACTTGATCGCTATGCGTGACCGATATTTCCACTAATTTCTGTCACGAACCTGTCTTTGGAATAACGAACAGGACACTAATAAGTCAATAAATCAGTTAATACCGTACAGGCTGTCACTAATTAACCAACATGCTCGACCAGAATAAGACCAATATCATGCGAACCGACGATCTCAGAACCGAGAATCGCCACAGAATACTTCGGACTATCCGTTCGCAAGGTCCATTATCACGTGCAAAAATTGGTCAGCAAACAGGATTAAGTCAAGCATCGTTATCGATCCTTTTTGGCTTAATGACCGAACAAGGAATTGTTTGTTCAGACAGTAAAAACGAGACTGACCAAAAACGCGGCCGGCCCAGAACAACGATCACATTGCATGCAAACGCAGCGGCAGCCGTCACCGTTGCACTGACAATAGACCTACTCAGTTTTTCTATTGTGAACTATGCAGGTAAAACACTACGCCAAACAGAGATTGCCGTCGATTCAAGGTCGTTAAGCGAAAAACAGCTGGTACAGAAAATTGAATCCGGCATTAAGGCAATATTGAAACAAGGCAAATACGCGCAACTCAAAGCCATTAGTCTGGCCTATCAAGGTGTCACTGACGTAGCCTCAGGCGAATTACTGTGGTCACCGATTCTATCTATTGAAAATGTAAAAATAGCCAATCACCTCAACAAAATATTTAACGTACCTATCCACGTAAACAACGACTGTGGCCTTATTGCTCGAGCCCTGCACAATCGCAACATAGCGGGTCTAGGTGACAGTTTCGCAGCTGTGCTCTACACCTGCGGAATTGGATTAGGCTTATACATATCAGGCGAGCCTTTTATCGGTCCATACTCATCAGCACTGGAACTCGGTCATATTCAATATCAGAAAGATGGTGCACTGTGCAGATGTGGAAAACGTGGTTGCATAGAAGCCTATTCGGCAGACTACGGCATTGTTCGCTCGGCTAAAAAGCTTGCAGTAGATGAAATACCAGATGCAAGTATCGGCAATGAAGTCTTAACGCAGCTAACCGAAGTTGCGAAAAATAATGGCGAACAAGAAAAGATTGCGTTTCAAACGGCCGGCAAAGCGATTGGGTTCGGCTTATCCACCCTGTTTACCCTATTTGACGCAATGCCTGTGGCTATGGTTGGACTTAATCAGGATGCTGTGGATCTTATGCGCGGTGATATTGCAAATGCACTTGAAACCGTTGGTCACAGCCGTACTGAATACGTTAACGCACTACACTGTTTTGAAAACGCAAAAGAGCTACTGCATGAAGGTCTGGTGATTGACGCCATGGCGGTAATTGATCGTGAGTTCGCTGAAATAACGGAAGAATCAGCAATGGAGGCATCACTGGTATGAATAAGCCAAGCATGCTGCGCATGACTATCCTGCTGCTAAGCGGCCTAGTCGCACATCAAGCAGCTACTGCGGAGAATACCAGCGCTAAACCTTGGGACGATGCGGCGTTACTAAACAACAACAAAATTGAAGCTTTCAGCGGCTCACCTGATAAAAAACAATTAGACAAACTCATCGCCGAAGGTCGTCGATTGTTTTCTGCATCTTTCACCGTAACCGATGGCGTTGGTCGGCCAATGGCGACACAAGCCATCATTCCAACAAAACGCAAACGCCCACCAAAAAATGAGTTCGCGCGCACTGCTGGTTTGGACGCAAACGCGTGTTCTAGTTGCCATAACTTACCGGTTATGGGTGGTGCGGGCGATTTTGTTGCCAACGTATTTGTATCGGAAGGCTTTCAGCTGGCTGATTTTGATTCCACCGACCCTCAATTTTCAAACGAACGCAATACCAATCACCTGTTCGGTGCCGGTTTGGTCGAACTGCTTGCGCGTGAGATGAGCGCTGATTTAAGAGCGTTACGCAATGAAGGACTCAAGCAAGCGCGCTCCTCTGGAGAGGTCGTGACCGTAAAGCTCGTCACAAAAGGCGTGCACTTTGGCAAACTAGAAATAGCACCTGACGGCGTTGTAGACACACGCAAGCTTGACGGTATCGAT
>CALHOU010000073.1 GCA_938035945.1 uncultured Granulosicoccaceae bacterium | reverse complement strand
TCAAGTGGATTTGTTATCAACGGTACCTTGGATATCGCGCCTGGCACCGATTTACGTATGGCAGCCGACGTGGCTTTGCTGGTTTTGGATGAAGGCGTTATTAGCGCGATAGGCACCGCTGACGAGCCGATATCCATCACCGGAATGGAGCCGCGACCGGGCTATTGGAACGGTATTCAATACGTATCGAGCAGTAGAGAAAACAACCAATTCAAGCACGTCACGCTCTCGCATGGCGGCGGCGATCCGGCCCGAGCCGGTAATATCATTGTTGATGGCCTCGACACCCGAATTAGCCTGGAACATTGCGCAATAACGCACAGTGCCGGCTACGGTATCAAGTACGATTCATCGGCTTTTCAGGTTGATACTCTGGACGTCACTTTTGCTGAGAATCTGCTCGGCAGCGTGAGTATGTGAGCCAATTCCGTACAGATCGAGCTGTACATCAGAATTTAGCCATAGCAAACCCATCAGCCATATATTGCGCTGCAACTCTGCGAACTGGGTTGCCATGTCGTTAGTGAGTGCGTGATACTTTTCGCTCCGACGTTACCGGAATAGGCCGGTAAATATATTTTTGTTTGGAGCTGCCGCGATGAAGCGCACCTTTGATTTTATCGGTTTGAACTCAGTGATCTCTGAGTCTTTCAAGCCTCTGCACCACGTAACACCTTCCTCGGCCCGTAAAGCGGGTATGGACGCGGGAATTAAGGGCACGACGCCATCTAACTGTCATCACTCCTATTTCGCGACGAAAGAGCTTGAGAAAGAGTGGTACCGCGGTTACCGCATGGGCAAGCAGAACCGCGACTAAGCGATTTTACAGGGCTGCTACTTAAGTTCAGCCCCTAGTACTACTCATCTGCAGCTTTTTCGATGTAAAATTGGGGAATGAGCTGCCTAGAACTAGATGACAACGATATCTTGAAAGTGGCCAACCCGATGATGGATGACATCATCCGGGGACTGGCGCGTCGAGACTACAACCTTCACAGCTGCCACTTTTCAGTACACCTGAAAAGTCTTGGCGGGCCTGAAGACTTCTTAGCCAATTGCGATCAGTATGAGTCGGCGTGGGGCAGCCCAGGTCAGCGCGAGCTGGTTGCCATTTTTCGTAAGCAAAAAAGCTTTACCCTAATTTGGGATCAGCAATTCTCCGGCACGGATGGTCAGGTGTTAGCCATGCTCACGGTAGCGCTAAAAGGTGGTCGCTACTTTGTAGACCATTTCATGTTGCACTAAACAAGTAAAAAAAAGGCCCCATCGAACGATGAGGCCAAGTCTACTTCACGGGTTTTTTACAAGAGCTTAGTCGGCGTTTGTATTCGTGATGGGTGCAAGAATTGCTGTACCGTATAGGCTTGGGTTTCTCCAGCTCTCATCTTGAAAAGACGGGGCAAACCATCCCCATTTAGCATCGCGATCTCCGCCATCGTCGTCATCGTTTATCTGAACATCCAAACCGAACATCTGCTCAGGGCTTAAACCGATCGATGCCATGTTGACTTGTATCTCGTAAATAGAGCGAGTTTGTCCTGCCATTTCCATCGCGCGACTGGTGCGGTGATACCCGTCCAAACCCGGCGCAGAATAGAACCCGTCTAGAATATTGTTAGCATCGTTATGCTCGTAACGATAAATGCGTTGGTAATCATCATTTCCGAATGCTGTGGCTTTATCGTTACCGATATCAAAATACAACTCAGCAGCGTCATCTTGCCAAATATCGGCAGAGTCGTTAATGCGCTCAAAGAAAGGCTCTTTGGTTACAACAATCAGTACATAAAGGTTGGTGCCATCGTGCTTAGCGCGCCAGTAGCTACTGCCATTGAGTTCATACCAATCAGTTTCACCAGTCCCATCCTGATGAGTACCCGTATTGTCGAGCATTAAATGGTTGATGTGTAGCGTATTGCCTTTGTTATCAGAGTAACCTGCATCACTCCATTCCCACCAACCGTAGGCACCATCGAGCGTTGGAATTCGGTTCGAAAAGGGGATCACCACAATAGAGTTATCCTGATTATCAGGAATGCCGTTATTGTCATCATCGAAATCAGCAACGTTACCAACTCCGTCGCCGTCAGCATCTGCATGCTCGCTCGGGTCATATGGGAATGCATCTTCTAAATCTCGAAAACCGTCACCGTCAGAATCTTCATTACCAGTGATATTGGGATTGTTTGGTTGTGGGTCTTCTAAGTCAATGGTGCCATCGCCGTCGTCATCTAAATCAACACTGTTGCCAATGCCGTCAAGATCCAAGTCGAGGCTTTCATTAGCATCCAAGGGAAACTTATCATCGACATCGAGTATTGAATCATTATCGTCATCTCGATCTCGGTTATCACCAATGCCATCGCCATCTGTGTCCACGGCTTCATTGGCATCAAGTGGAAACGCATCGTATGCATCACCAACGCCGTCATTATCATCATCCGAATCGGATTCATTGGGAATGCCGTCACCGTCAAAGTCGGCGGTTTGAATTCGCGGTTCTGAGCCACGTTCTATTTCAGAAATGTTGTCAAAGCCATCACTGTCATCATCAATGTCGGTATTGAAAAGCTGTTGTGGTATGGCTAAGGGTACGAGGTTTGCGTCGGTGTTTACCGTGGTCTGGGCAGCCGCCAGCAGTAGTCCATCCGATGAGCGTTGTGCGGCTAGAAAAACCGCATATTCGCGAAACAAGGGCAGGTTTATGTCCAGACTGTAGACATCGCCTGATTTATTCATGTTTAGTGTTTCGCCACTGATTGTGGCGACGACGTCAACTGGTATACCCAGGTTCATCATGCGCTGCGGTAGACGTACCTCAAGGGAAACCATGGAGCTTGGAGCCTCATCTTGTTGCTCGCTGGTGCGAACATCTTGTCCGCTAGTTGCTGTGGTGCCAGCACCACAACCCGCTACCACGAGGCTGGTTGCCGCTATTGCGAGGCACAGTGTGCTTTTGCGAAATCGTTGCAGTTTGCTTGTCATTGTGTGTTCCTTAGCGCCGGGTGGCTGATCAATTACGTTGTTTAAATAAGTGGATATAGTTTGGCTGGATTGCTTGCAGGAAGAGTGACATTTACACCTGTACCAAGCGGTAATATTGCCCAGAAGTGCTGATCGATGGTTTTTAATGCGGTAAAACTACCTTGAAATGCGCACGGGCCATATGCCGTGCCGATAGCTTGATGAGATGCAATAGTTTGTGTTGCTCAAACGTTAGGTGGATACGGCTTGGATTAGCGCTGTCACGCCAGCGCGGGGGTACTATAATGAGACCAGTCAATTATATTTAGTGTATGAACGCATGAACACACCAATTAACTATCTAAACCCACCAGCTAATTTTCGTTGGTTGTGGCTAGCCTCCGTTGTGGCCATCGCCTGCTTGCTAGGTTACGGCTACCACTTGCAATACAATCAGGGTTTAGAGCCATGCCCGCTGTGTATGACACAGCGCTTCTTCTACTATTGCTTCGCTGTGTTTGCGGTTTTGGGTGTGCTCACTTTTAAATCGTGGGGAATGCAACGCGCTATGGCATTTTTCGCACTATTGTCTGCCGCTGGAGGTTTGATAACCGCAGGCCGACAAGTCTGGCTCCAACACCTACCGGAAGATCAAGTACCTGCCTGTGGGCCCGGCTTAACGTTTTGGTTAGAGCACATGCCATGGATGAAAACGCTTGAGCTACTGTTCAAAGGCGATGGAAACTGCGCAGAAGTTAAATGGAGTTTCTTAGGCTTGAGCATTGCTGAGTGGTCGCTTGCCTGGTTTGTATTGTTCGCCCTGATAGCGCTACGCATATTGTTTGCACGCAAACGCGCTGCTTAAACCAAAGCAATGGAATCATTAAAATGGGTATCGATATCGTGCCCATATTGTGGTGAAGCTCTGGATATATCAGTCGATTGCTCGCTTGATCATCAACAATATATTGAAGACTGCCAAGTGTGTTGCCGACCGATACAGTTATCGGTCAGCATTGATGAGGATGAAGAGCTGCGCGTGAACGCGCGGCATGAGAACGAGTAACTTAGTTTCGTGCCGCTTGCAGCATATGTGAACATATCTCCAGACATATCTCCGAATATTGAGTCTTTCCAAGGCAACATCGTAGCCGTTGTAAAGCAGTCACATTAATCTATAGGATATAGGTTCTATCATACTGGGATGGTTTGCATGGATGTAGCGCTGACAATGTTTGTTATTCTCATTTTTACGCTTTTGGTTGCACTGTGTTTATGGCGCTATCACGATGAGAAGGTGTATCACAAAGCAAATCAGTTTCTGATTGAACACCACAACCCTTCCTCAACGCGATTTTCTCCAGAACTGGTTCAATCATTACCGCGTCCGGTAATGCGGTTCTTTAACGCTACCATTCGACCGGGCGCACCGCTCAGGACGATGGTCACATTATCCATGCACGGTAAATTAAGTTTAGGCGATAAGCGTAATCCAAAGTATTTGCCAATGAAAGCAGACGAGCTGCTAGTACCACCGTTCGGATTTACGTGGAAGGCGCGAGCAGGTTCTGGACTATTGCATGTAGCAGGTTCTGACGCTGCATACCCAGGCGGCTCGTGGACTCGTTTTTGGCTGTTCGGATGTATACCGATAGTGAGGACAAGACAGTCGTTTGATCATGCTCTATCGGCATTTGGTCGATTGATGAGCGAAGCAATTTTTTGGACCCCAGCGTCACTATTGTTGCTCGATAGTGCGCAGTGGGAAGAAGTTGATATCCGCACCGGTAAAGTTCACATTGAAAGAGATGGTTATTCGGTGGAGGTGTATTTTGTCATTAATGATGACGGTAGTCTAGATCGCATTTGGTTTGAACGATGGTCAAATGTTAATGCGGAAAAGAGATATCAATTTCAATCATTCGGTGGATTTTTATCCGATTTTAAATGGTTCGATGGATATCTGTTGCCTACAACCGTTGAGGCTGGAAATTATTTCGGCTCGGAGCAGTACTTTCCGTTTTTCATAGCACATGTTGATACTTTGGATTTTGCCCAAGCCTAACAGCGGAGAAACGCTTGTTGTTTTATAGGTTACGGTTTTGAGTATTGGACATTCATCTTAATTTGTTGTGGATCAATTTATTGCAGCCTGAATTCGTCACAATAAAATGTAATCAATTAAAAGCGGTTAATGCTATGCCAGCGGCAAAAAGTAAAACAGAGCTTTTGTCCATAACAGACAAAGAGTTTGTCAAGCTATCTAAATTAATAGATTCAATAAGCGAAAAACAAGCAAAACGTAAGTTTGAAGAAGACATCAGTATTAAAGATGTAGTGGGGCATCGCGCGCATTGGATTAGCTTGTTTTTAAGTTGGTATAAGGATGGTGTTGCAGGAAAAGATGTTTACTTTCCAGCAAAAGGGTACAAATGGTCAGATTTGAAAAAGTACAACAAACAGCTTAAAAGCCGGCAACGAGAATTGCGCTGGGACGATGTCGTTTCTCTATTGAAAAAGAACCACAAAAAACTCATCTACTTTATCAATAGTAAGTCTAATTCGGAGCTTTACCAGGGAGCGATGCAAGGTGCAAATAATGACTGGACCGTGGGACGCTGGGCAGAAGCGGCCGGAGCCAGTCACTATAGATCTGCTGCCAAATTTATTCGAGCTTGCCTGCGTGAAGAGTCTACGACGTAAGTTAGCTATTAACTAAATTCAGCTTGTGTTTCAAACTTATAGGATTGACGACAACAAGCCATGACTCTTTGTGTTGGTACTCAAGTAGATTTACTTAATATGCCCAGTTCCTTGCCCATCTGACTCGCAAGCATTTCCGCCGTTAGCGGATAACCAAGGGTAACGCCCGCTTGACCATGTAACCATGCTGATGCGATGGCGGCTTCGAACAACGGCATCCCTTGCGCATGCAATGCTGCCAGTGCGCCCGCAAGCACGTCCCCTGAGCCCGCAGTAGCAAGCCATGGTGGTGCATTATGATTGATAACCGCTCGACCGTCGGGTGCGGCGATAACTGTATCGGCCCCCTTATGCACAATAACAGCTTGTGTAAGCTTAGCTGCAGCAATTGTCTGGTGTAGTTTGGAAGGCAGTGACATGATAGATGTAGATTGGAACACCCGTTCAAATTCGCCACTGTGTGGCGTTAGTGCCGCAGTTGATTTTGCTTGCTGAAGCGCAGTCACTATAGTATCGCTCGAGTCTTTCCAACAACTCAGCGCATCCGCATCCAAAATGGCAGAAACGGGAGATTGTAGCGTTTTTATAACGCATTCTTTAAGTTGTGCGTTAACCCTATTACCAGGGCCAATTACAGCGACGTTAATGTTTTTACTTAACAAAATTTCCTGCCATTCGGCATCGTTGTCGCATTTGACCAGCATAACGGCCGTCAAGTGCGCAGCGTTCACCGGCAGTGCCGTTTCTGAACTTGCTAAGGTGACAGCACCCGCACCGCAACTAAGCGCCGCAGTAGCACTCAATCGCGCCGCACCTGTCGAGTGAATTGGTCCGCTGCGTACCAGTACATGGCCTCGCTGATATTTATGCGATGTGGGGTGGTGTGAGGGCAAATGGTGTTTGAACAGTTCAACGGAATTTTTGTGTACCAATTTTTCCGCACAGGGCAGATGAGCTTCACTTAGTCCAATCTGTTTAACAAGGAGCTGGCCACACAGTTGTTTGCCTGGATAAAGAAAATGCGCTGGTTTAGCACGGAAAAAAGTTACCGTAGATGTTGCTTTAACGGCGACAAACTTAACTCTATTGCAATTGCCATCAAGACCGCTGGGTAAATCTACAGCGACGATCGGCTTATCTGAAACATTAATTAATTCGATAATATTTGCTGCAACACCATTAACATCGCGTGCTAAGCCTGCACCAAACAGCGCATCAACGATTACATCGCATTGGCGAAACAATTTAGTTAAATGCAGTGGTACTTTCGTCGCGCCTTTTGGCAGGTAAATAGGATCACCTGAATAGAAGTTGCGAGCTCTGTGAGCATCAGTATCAGTCTTTATGGGTGCGTTAAGGCATAGAACCTTAGTTTCAATGCCAATGCGTTTTAGATATTCAGCCGCAACGAATCCATCTGCGCCGTTATTGCCGCCACCTGCCACAATAGTTGCAGACGAAATCGATTCACAAACGCAAAGTACGTGATCTGCAACCGCGCGTCCGGCGTTCTTCATTAACCAGAAGGAATCGATACCTTGTTCGATGGCTTTGCGGTCAACCTGTTGCATTTGATCTGCCGATAGAAGGTGTGTGGAGCAGGGGGTGTGTGGCATGTAGTCGGTCATGGTTAATAGTTTAAATTATTATACTTAGGCTAAATGCGATATCAACTAGGGCCTGCCACGCTCCAGTGCTGAGTCTATTAATTCCTGAGTTTGCGCCCACCGAACAACCCGAGATGGTGAAAAAAGCCATTACCATTATAAAATTTGATTTTGATCAGTTGATAGACATCGGAAGAGTTGCAATATATTCGCAGTAAATTTGGATTTAGTAAAATGATGCGCTTATCGAAAATTGTACGACGGAAAACCACATTTTTGTTTTTCACTGTTTTATTGGCTAGCAATGGGTTTTCTGTGTTCAATCATGCTGCCCAGGCAGCTCCGCCAACTCCCCCGACTCAATTGCAGTACGCTATTTACTCCAATACAGCTGCAGAGCTGTTTTGGTCACGTGCTAGTGATGATGGGTCGGTAAGGGCTTATGAGGTGCTGCTAAATGGGAGCATAGTGGAAACGCGTGATGCCACCAGCTATTTTACGGACTCACTTGTGCCGCAGCAATTCTACACGGCAACCATCATAGCCATTGATAATGATGGTGAGCGTTCATTACCAGCTAGCTTGAGCTTCACTGCAGGTGATAGATCAACTCCCACTATTCCCGATAGCACGATTGATTCCCCATCCGGACTTACGGCGGAGGTATATTCTCGTAAATCAGCTGAATTGTTTTGGGATAGGCCAGATACCTTCGGGCTCAATTATGAAGTCAAGCGCGATGGAGAGTTAGTGGCACTCACGAACGGTGTTAGTTATTACGACAACACTTTGGTTAGTGATACGCAATACAGTTACTCGGTAACTGCCATAAACCAAGTGGGTGCGCGATCTACACCTACCGACATAAGCTTAAGGACATTATCGGGTGCACCCACCAATCAACCCCAACCACCAGAACTAGAGGACCCAGTAGCTGGAGATCTAGCGGCGCCAACCGGTCTAATTGCATCTGTCTATTCGAAAAAATCTGCAGAGCTTTTCTGGGACCGCCCCGAAACGTTTGGCTTGGTTTACGAAGTGTCTAGAGACGGCGAAGTTTTGCAGACAACAAATGGTGTTAGCTTTTACGACAATACGCTTCTTCCAAACACGCAGTACAGTTATCAGGTTACGGCAATATCGCTTTTGAACGAGCGTTCTGTGCCCACATCCGTAAGGTTAAAAACCTTCTCTGACGGTAGCAGCCAACCAGACCAACCAGACACGCCATTGGCAAGTGATATCACCGAACCCGATGACTTGTTTGATCGAGACGGGTACTCGCCTGTTGATGTATTGAGAGTCGATTTAAAAACTGTGATTGGAACGGGGCCTTGCAATGCAGATGACGAATCGGGCTGTACTTTGGATGATGTCTTGGCTGATACAGATAAATTTGATGATCATACCGTTGACATTAACGTACATTTTCAGGCGGATGACTTTGCAAACGATGGTTCTGTTAGTAATGCAACACTTCGGCTTCGCGGTGGTGGTTCTCGTTTTGCCGATCAAAAATCGTTTCGCATAAAGCTTGACAGCAAGCAAGCGCTTTGGCGTGGTGAACGTCATTTACAGCTTAACAAGCATCCGTTTGACTTACGACGCGTCCGAAACAAGATCGCTATGGATGTGATGAGTGTTATTCCCCACTTACCCAGCTTGCGCACTCAATTTGTCAATCTTTGGATAGACGATGGAGAAGGGCCGGTAGACTATGGTCTTTTTACTCACGTCGAGCGGGTAAACGAGTACTTTTTACGTAAGCGGAATTGGCACGATGAAGGCAATATTTACAAAGCCGAGTATTTTCGCTTCACAAAAAGCGATCTAGACAATCTACAACTGGATGAGAACGGTGAGCCAATTGATGAAGATTTGTTCGAACGTACGTTGGAGATTGAAAATGGGGAAGACCACCGAACGCTTGTAGAAATGCTGAACGCGCTACATGACCCTGCTCGAAGTTATGATTCAGTACTTGAACAATACTTTGATCGCGACAATGTTCTAGCGTGGATGGCAGCGAACATATTGTTACGGCAAAATGATTCGGTTCGCCATAATTTTATACTTTATAACCCAACGGGAACCGAGAAGTTCTATTTCATACCTTGGGACTATGACGCCGCGGTTGGTGCCTGGAGCGAACCACCAAATGATTTAAGCAATGACTCACTTCGTCAACGTCTTGAGTACGGCTATGCCTTAGCAGCGCGCAACCCGTTCCTTGAAAACTTCTATCGCCAACCTGGAGTTCATCAAGAGTTGATATCAGCTGTCCAGAATTTACGGCAGAACTATGTGACAGATGAGTACATGAGCGAAAAAATCAACCACTTTGTTGGCCTGGTGGCGCCCTATCAGTATCGCGAACCCGATAGTGTTTTTAACCCCGATTTTAGTGAGTATGCGGTGCGTAAGATAATAGATATTCCTGGTCGGAACGCTGATGCATTAGCAACGCGGTTCAATGTGCTCATGGCGCCAATACTCAGAGAACCAGAGCTCGCTGGTTCGCATTGGCAATTTAGCTGGAGTCCTGCATTTGACGTTACCTCTTCAGCAGGCAGTGTTAGTTATAGGTTACAGATCGCGACCACACCTACATTCGTGTCTGATTCCATTTATGTAGACATCGGCGCTATAGAAGATTCAACAGATCTTGTAAAACAGAATGTACATGTTGATCAATTACCAACAGGTGAGTACTTTGCCAGACTCATTGCAACGCCTGCTAATGAACCAGAACGTAATTGGCAGGTCTCCGGCAACAAGCTCTATTACAACAATGAGGTTTATTACGGTGCGTTGTACTTTGAAATTTCGCAGTAATGCTGACTCCAGGTTCGCAGTTATTTTCGATTAAGGTTTGAATAGGAGTAGATGGAATGTATTGTATTAAGCGCAATCACTTGATCATTATTGCTATGTACCTACTTAGTATTGTTCCACTGAATGTTCACGCCCAACTGATCGTAAACGGACAAACCATTAGCTGGACGGTAAATGGTTGGTATCAGGTTCAACGCGAAGATACTTTTGAAAGTGTGTGTGAAAGTAGCGAATCATGTACGGTTGAACCTGGTACTTATATTGTTATTAACCATACCAATGGGCAGCGCTTCCGACCAATAATCGTTACAGCTGATACTGTACTCGAGCCGCCAGCTACTGATTCAATTATGGTTCAAGGCAATGTAATTTCCTGGCCCGACGATGGGTGGTATCAAGTTCAAAGGTCCGAAGACTACGTCACCGTATGTGAGGCAGGTAGATCCTGCGTTGTACCGCCTGGCACGTACACGGTAATCAACCACAGTTTGGATATTAAACACACAGATATCGTGGTCGGTGAAGTGGATACAGCACAAGATGATGCTGTAATGATCCAAAATGGATTAATTGAGTGGTCGGGTGCCGGTTGGTATCAAGTACAAAGAGAATCCAGCTTTGAGACAATTTGTGAGGGCCACATTAACGCATGTAAAACTGGTACGGGTTTTTTTCAACTGATTAATCATACAACCGATAGGCGTTGGGATGACTTGGAAGTACACGACAATACAGACACGCTTAGCTATGTCACAGATACCAACGCAGAAACGATACTTGAGTATATTGTTGGTATTATAAACGAAGAGCAACTTCAGCCGTATTCAATGCTGGTTAGTGAGCTCACGCAATATGATCACTCTGATACTACGCAATCTACAGACGATGGGTTTGAACTGTTGGGCTCTGTCTACTTACCAGAAAACAGTAGTCCTGAGTACCTTCGTCACGATTACAGGTGCATTGCTAACGAAGGTAATATGTCGATCGGTAGATCATTGAGTTTGCAACAATATGTTGGCGATATCGTGTTTAGTCAATGCCAGAACACCCTTGCTAATAATGATGTAGTAGAGGGGGAAGTAGAATACGATTGGACGTTAATCAAAAATGTATTCAATCTAGGAAGTCAAAGAAGTGTCCGCTTTGAGGGTTTGGTTCTAGCCAAGAACAGTACATCGCGCACACTTAATGCAAATTTGAATGTGACCAGTGGTTCGTTAAATACTCGTATCTGGTCGGCCAATGTGAGTGATAGCGTTGACCCAGATTTTGTTGCTCGCGCGCCTGAAGGCGATACGATGATTACTCTAACTGAGATTGTTCGTAGCTCTGGCACCTCCAAAGAATCAGATGCAGCGCCATGGTCGCGTCGTCTACGCGCAAACTTTACTGTTCAAGCGCCAGAGATTGATAACGTGGCGCTAACAGTCACGACTGAGAACGAATTTGTTACTTTAAACCATAATGCATGTTTTGATAGCGGTGTATTGACCGCCACGGCAACAGATGGTAGCTGGTTGCGTATCAATGCCAACAACGATGATACTCAATCGTTTGATCTCACTGTATATTCAAACGCTGAAACAATCACACGCACGGTGCGATGGAGTCAAAATACAATTCTCAAACAACTCGCTGGTGAACAAGTTACCGCACCCGAAGGCGTACAAAGCGCTTGCGCGGAAAGGTATATAGACATCTTCTGAATGCGCGGCATAAGAACGAGTAACTTAGTTTTCGCTCAATCGTTGTTGCATTGCGGTGTAGGCAGGCTTAACTTGGTAAGCGCGATCTAACAACAGCGGTTCCAGACCACGTCGCCACGAATATTGATCGGTAAAGCCCCATGTTGTTAAGCCTTTGCAGCGGGGTTGATTTAGGCAAATATCCAATACACGTCTGTAAACTTCAGCCTGCTGTTGTTCTGTTTGTTCTGCTAGCAGGGATACGTCTAACTCAGTGATATACACGTTTAAGCCCATGTTGGCCGCTTTCTGCAAATTCGCTTCAACTTCATCAAAGCGGTCAAAGTCTGCGTAGACATGCAGTTGAAATCCAACGCCGTCAATCGGCACTTCTCTATCTAATAGTGATTGCAGCATTGTGAACATCGCGCTTGATTTCGGTCCGTTCCAAGCCACATCGTAGTCGTTGTAGAGTAGGCGCGCATTCGGTGCAGATTCTCGTGCCTGTCGAAACGCAATCTCGATGTATCGGGTTTCCATAGCTTCATACCAGACGCTGTTCCGATAGCTTCCATCATCTTCAAATGCTTCGTTAACCACATCCCAAACCGGCACTCGACTGGCATAGCGTTTTAACATGCGATCGATAAACTCACGCATATAAACTTCGCGCTTTTCCGGTTCAGAGAATTTAATCCAGTTTGGAAGTTGTCGATGCCAGACCAACGTATGGCCATGAATTTCCATTCCCTTAACTCGTGCAAAGTTGACAAGATTATCAGCCGCAGCCCAACGGAAACGACCTGGTGCAGGGTTAATGAAACTCCATTTCATAGAATTTTCAGGCGTGACAGCATTAAATTCCTGAGCGGCGGTTCGTGCGTATAACGCACCATCAGGCATGTAGTAAAAATCTTTTCTCGATGCATAACCCAATCGAAAGTCGCGCGCAGTGGCCAGAGAAAGTAGTGAGCTACCTCCGCGAACAAAGTCTGCAGCTGGGCGTACATCGATGTTGACTATGGTTTCACCTGTTATGGTTGGCTCGACAGCATCCTTCGCTATTACGTTCAAGCTAATCATGCCGGTTGTTCGTGGCACAAAGCGCAGCACGCGAATATCCGGCTCAGTATGATGAGGAATAAACGTTGCACCCGCTGGTAGATTTAACACTTCAAGTGTCGGAATGGTGCCGTTAGGGTCGGTACCTCGAAGTTCCACCACGACAGGGTCGTTCACCTGCACAGTTTGGTCTCTAACTGCATTAACCGCCGGTGCAAGGTTATCAATACCCGATTGATCGGCAGGTAGTAGCACTCTAATTCGTATCGTGTGTTGGACTCGATATTGCGGCACATCTGGGTCAACCGCTGTGATGGTGAACTCGCGA
>CALHOU010000072.1 GCA_938035945.1 uncultured Granulosicoccaceae bacterium | reverse complement strand
CTTAGGGTTAGCCGATACCCTGATATAACTACTATCCTGTGCAGCAATTTCGTAAGCGCCCGAAAAGTTTTTCTCTGGACCTGGGTCGCTGAACCTATAGGAATAGAATAAGTCGGGATCGGTGCTTATGCCCACGGTTTGATTGCCCGTCTGCGGGCTGAACAGAAAACCATCGAAGCTTAATGAGATGCCGAGACTATTTGTGTAGTCAAACCTTGCGTTAGTGATGGCTTCTACCACCTCCCCGCCGACGGTCTTTTTTGTATAATCCGTTATTCGGGTGGAGCGAATGTACAGAAAGTCATTCCCGTCAACATCTCTTACTTGGCCGTCTGCTGAATAAGCCAAGCCGCTGTCGCCAACGATAGATAAGCCGTCAAAATCAAAGTCGCTAATATCATCAAAGCTACCAATGTAACTGATACCCAGTGCGCCATGGATTAAGTAACTATCATCAGGCAGCAGTCCATCTCGTACAGTCATATTGCATTGATCGAACACGTAGTTATAGCGAGTGACTATACCGTTGTTAGCACCTGCGTTATTCACGATGGTGTCTCCGCCGGATTCTATGATCATTGTTCCACCGTTCTCACACTCATACTGAAAACGATCTAGATCGAATGTAATGTCAAGAAACAAAGGGTGTTGATTCGTATAGGAGCCATTCGCAAGCTTGATAGCTGTTGCTTGATCAGCAGAGTCCACGTAAGGAATTTCCAAGCGCGTGCGCTCATCGGCGGTGTGATTAATCACGACGTAGGCTCCGGGCAAAATCTTGCAATCAGAGCCTCCTTCGCACACGGTATCGAAATTTTGTGGCCTAAAGCCCGGGTTTGGTATAAAAGGTAATTCTTCCGAGTTTTGAACCTGATAGTAGTCGTCATTGGGCCAAACCATCGTTGTTTGTTGACCGATGATAAAAGCCAGATCATCCACAACACCGGCCAAGTTATCGAGCTGGTAGCCTGCTAATGTAGTAACCAAGTCGTCTGCCACAGTCAGTAGATCGATGGCTGTGAACTCGGCTTGTGCCATGTCATCGTCATCATTGACCGGTTCATCAATAACTGGATTTTCAGCTTGGCCAACAACCACCTCTTCCCAGCGCGTATCAGTTGTATGGTTGATAACTTTGTACGTGCCAGGGTTAACATCACATGAGTTGCCGCCCTCACACACAGATTCAAAAGTGGTAGCCGACTGCACTTGATACCACCCGTCAGCTGGCCAGCTAATGGTGTTGCCGCTAACGCTAATGCCAGATGGGCTTTGAGTGTCTGTGTTGTTATTGGGTGGAGTGCGAGCAGACGCGCCACCATTGGTCGTCACTTGGATGGTTTGTGGGTCACTTTCTACCAACGCATTCGCTTGTGCTGTTACTGTGAATTCATAAGTTGTACCGGGACTCAACCCGGTTATATATTGACTTGAACCGACACGAAATTCTTCAATAACCTGGCCGTCCTGATAAATAATATAACTGACTGCAAGCGAGTTGTAATCAGCCGCATGATTCCAAAACAATTCTACTGCAGAAGAGGAATATACATCCGCGCGCAAACCGATTGGCGGTAATGGTTTGGCCTCCTCGTCAATGTCCGTTACGAGTGGAAAGTCAGTCGATGGGGTTGAACTGAGAATAGCGCTTACCGGTACCGAGCGGGCCCAACCAGTCCAGTCACCCTCATCTGTACCAACTAAAAAGTAACGACCGGATTCAGGTACAGCCCATTGGGTTGCATTGCCTGGAAGAGATTCGATAAATGCGCCATCGTCTTTATGTACATTGATGGCTTTGGCATCGATCTGCGGCCAAATCAAATATTCACCATCGAACTCAGGCTGAGGGGTTTGTACGGCAAATGCGGATTGGGTAAAACAGTTGAAAAGTACGACAGAGAACCAAGCTTTTAATCGCCTGCTCATAGCAATGTCCTTACGTAGCTAATAGAACCAGTGACTATTTTAGCTGAAAGGTATGTTTCTTACGCGTGGAAAACTGTGTATTAATACCGGATATTGATGCTGAACTGCGTGCAAAAAATCTAAGCTTGCCTTGGCCTTACACTCAAGCGGCTATCCGGTAGTGCTCGCTGAGAAGCGCGGTAAAACTATCGAAGTCAGTCGGTTTATGGAACAAGTATCCCTGATACTCCTGACAGTAAAAATTGTTCAGCATTTCTAATTGCTCTGGTGTTTCAACACCTTCTGCGACAACATACAGGTCGAACAACTTGGCCATAGCAACGATAAGATCGATAATGGGTGTGGCGCTATCCATTGAGTTAATAAATGATCGATCAATCTTGAGGCAACTGATTGGATATCGATGCAGATAGGCAAGATTGGAGTACCCAGTGCCAAAGTCGTCAATGGCGATCTCGAATCCACACGCCACAAGCCGATGCAGCTTGTCGATAGTAGATCGGTCATGGCCCAGCAATACTGACTCGGTAATTTCAAGCTCAATCTTTTTCGGATTACCCCGATGTTCCTTGACGATATCGAGTAATTCATCAACCAGGCTTTCTTCGTTAAATTGAAGCGGTGACAAGTTCACCGATATCCGAATATCATGCCCCTGCTCCGCCCAAGTACGCTGCGCAACAACTGCATCTCTAAAAACCACTTTTCCCAGTTCTGCAATTAACCCAGACTCTTCACACGCCGTAATAAAGTCCCCTGGTTGTACCTGCCCCTTTGCGGGGTGATTCCATCTGACTAATGCCTCTGCGCCAACAATGTTATTGCTACTCACCGACACTCGGGGCTGAAAATAAGTTTCAAACTGATCATCCTTCAATGCCGAGCGTAATTCTGAGACGAGGGTCATTTTCGACTCGGCGGCATCACTAAGCTCTTTAGAAAAATACGCGAAGTCGTTTTTGCCTGTCTCCTTCGCATGATACATCGCTAAATCAGCATGTCGCATCAGTTCGAGAATTTGCGTGCCATTGTTTGGATACATTGCAACGCCAATTGAAGGTGTAACCTGGACTTCACGGCCTTCTAAGGTAATAGGCATCGAAACAACGTTAATGATTTGCTGCATGATCGATTCGAAATGTTGATCGCTTTCAATTGGATTGATCAACAACAGGAACTCATCGCCACCGAGACGTGCGATTGAATACTGTGACTTTGCAAGACTTCTCAGTCGGTCGGCCACCTCTACCAAGAGTTGATCACCGGCATCATGCCCCAGTGAATCATTTACGTTCTTAAAATTATCAAGATCGATAAATATTAAGCCCCCGGACTTATTATCCTTCAGCACCTTATCGATTTGCTTTTGAAAATATATCGATACGTAATTTCGATTAGGCAGTTTGGTCAAGGTGTCATGCTCAGCTAAAAATTGTGCATGCTCTTCCGTCGCCTTAAGCTTGGAGACATCCACCTCGCTGATTAACCAAGCAGCCTCACCTGAGACCACATCACGACAACGACGAGCGGTAATATCGTGCCAAACTACACCATTAACAGTGTTGACACTGGTAATGGCCTGTATCTCATCCTCTTTTGGGTCTTGAAGCTGACGCAATATCTCTTTACTAACAAAATGATCTTGAAGTTTATTATCTGCGCTGGGCACGACACTACGAGAAGAGGGATTTCTATACAGTGGATCGCCCGCAGACGAATACAATGAAATATGCACCGATGTATGCAACAGTGCTTCGCAACTTCGCAGGGTCTCCGCACCTGCCGTCGTCTCAGTAACGCCTTCGCAGAACATGCACAAACGATCTGGACCTAATCTGATTGCGCTGAATACTACATTTAGGGTCACCGGTTCACCATTAGGGTACATGGTCCAAATTTCAGTGAATCGTGCATTTTCGTCTCTGGTAAAATCAGTTTTGTATTGATTGAGACGTTTGGAAACTGACACCGACATATCAGTTCCCATTTTACGACCTAACAATTCTTCTTTTGTATCAGCCTGCCAAACGTGTAAAGAGCTTTCATTGCTCCACAGAATGCGTGAGTTATCAAGATCAAACACCCACACCGGATGCTGCAACCGATCTAGTTCAGACAACCTTTGCGCAAGCACAGCGGCCTCTTCAGCTAAAGAACTTTCGAGATTCATAGGTGTCTGTGCTTATGGCAAAAGGTATCAAATAAGAGTCATAGTTCTTTAAGCCGCCAAACTCTGGTTTTGTCCAGTCAGTAGCTGATCTATTGGCAGGTAACCAGGTTGCTCCTGAATTCGTGCTATCCAGCCTGATACATGTTTAAACTGTGATAAATCAAAGCCACCTTCGTTCGCAAGGTGCGTGTATCCATATACGGCAATGTCTGCCACAGAGTATCCATGGTCAGTAATGAAATCATTTTTTTCCAAATGGTTGTTCAACACAGCTAAACCTTGATTACCACGCTCTCTCCAAATGGGAATCATAGCTTCATGATCTTTCTCAAGCTCTGGGACAATGTATGTGAAAAAACGGACAGGGGAAATATTGGCTTCGAGCATTGTTTGCTCATAGTTCATCCAACGCACGCACTGGGCCCGCGTTAACGCCGTGGACGGCATCAAATCTGAACCCTCAGCCAGATACCAGGCGATGGCATTCGATTCGCCAAGCCCGACTCCTCCGTCTAAAACCATATAGGGCAGTTGCCCTAATGGGTTTATGGATAAAAATTCAGGTGTTCTGGACTCGCCAGCCAGCACGTTCAGGTAATGTACATTGCACTGCAAGCCGAGCTGAGCCGCAACCTGCATCGGTTTGAAGCTGTTTCCTGAGCCTTGAGTCACATACAAAGTTGGAATCTGAGTCATAGTTCACTGTTTCGCTTGCCAAGATAATGAAAATATCGGCAGAAGGCGCAAGATGCTTAGTGACAGATATGATTTGTTACGTTATTTTCTGACTCTGCACAGCAGGATTTGAACTGTTAAACAATTTCTATTTAGTACGAACAAATGATGCCGCAATCCAGAACACCGTTCCCCTATGACAGACGCCTAACTGACAACCCTCGTTTGGTGGGGTTGTAGAGTCTCTATTACGGGTATCGACTCGTCGTGCGTCGTTCTGCTTTGAGAATGAAACGCTTGCAGCCATTGCTCAATGATTAAATCTTGAATATCTATCGGTGAGTCACTAATACAGCGAACGGGCAACTGAGACCCTTTGCTGGCAAGGTGGCAGCCTAATGCATAAAACTCCATATCAGACATCAAATTGGCCAGAGAGCCCGAGCCGCTTTCCACCACCAAATTTGGCGCTTGCCCAACACCGTCGCCACCCAACATGATACGAATGAATTTGTTATCACGCGTTTTGTAAGTGGCAATTTGATTATTTACGTCACCGTAAACAAGCTCCAAGTGGTTTGCCGCAATTAGCTGAGGAATACCGGCTTCAACATCTCCTGATGTACAAAGAACCAATATGGCATTTTCCTTTATATGTTTGAGTAATTCCGGCTGTTGCGCTAAAAAGCAGCTACCGGTATTCAAAAACACTAAATCACTTTGCGCCAGTAGTATTTCCTGCGGCATCGCCAAATGTTGGCAATGCGCCAGTTCTGCCATGACTGCCAGATCAAGGTCGTAAACAAGCGGCTGTATGTTGTCATTACTCAGGCGCCTCAGTATGCCCATACCGATCGATCCTAATCCAATGATTCCTATAGTCGATTGTGTAGCTTTAATGCCACCGCCTATGGAGTCATGCAGAATATTGTTACACGATTCAATTATTGCAGGACCAATATCTCGGTCCATGATTTTTTTAATTCGTGATTTAGATTTTGAAATTATTGGTTTGTTAATTTTGTGTGCTATTTGCTGATAGCCAATAGTTGATCCATCGTCAGCGCCTTTGATACCGTTCTCTGTGCCCTCAACAAACCCTACGAGTTTTGGTCCTAATTCGGGATCATTAGCAATGGCTTCTGCACTTGGTGCGAAATAAGCTCCGTATTCAAGTATCGCAAAAGGTCTTCCATCGGTGACGCGTTTTAATAAGTTGAGCGTAAAGTCAGTATTACGCAGATGCGCGCGATTAATGCCCGCATAGATACGCCTCGGAAATTCTTCCTCCAGTTGTCTCACAATGTGCCTGTTACTTGTCGACGAACTGGCTTTTGGGATAAGCGCAGCTAAACGGTTCCGCAGACAAGAAAAGTGCGTTATCAGCGGTGAAAAGGCGTGCTGCACATAAACGAAACAAAGATCGTCACTGGTATTGCAAACCTCATCTACCCGCGCAATTGTGTGCTTGTAAAATTTGCGGTGCATGTCTTCATACGCGTCGGTTTTTTTCATAGGATAAAAAACCTGAAGTGCACGAACTGAATAGTTATCATTGAGTACATCTGTGTTGTATCAGTATTTTTGTAGCATGTGAGCTGAATTGATTCAGGATTGGGGCTTGGAAACGTAGGCAAAGCGCTGTACATCACCCGTTTCAGTCGCAACTTGCTCTTCGAACATGTGCAACGGCCTCACCCAAAGTTGATCGCGCTTGTGCTCCGGTGCATACACAACCATAAGTTCTTCATTTTCAGAGTGTCGTGCTGTACCGAAAACGAGATAGTGATTTCCTTTGAAATGTTGATATAGGCCAACTTTGATCAAGCTTGACTCTTGACCTGGAAAGCTACCTGTATTTTTTTGTGCTGAGCGGTTCCTCCACCGACACATCATCGACTTTAATGATTTCATTGGCTGTTTGAGCTATGCCTGGTTATTTTGCTAACCGCGTATCTGCGCGAAAGTTGAATCTATAGCCTAGTTAAGCACTGTTCAGAGCGCAATCCACTTTCGTTTTGAACATAGTGACCTGTGTAGCTCGGGGGTTACACGTCACGTGGGTAACCTGCCCGCCGGGTAAGCCTTCGCAACACACAAACGATAAGCCTACACGTACAAACTCTCTATTTTTAACGATGTTTGCATTGGCATAGGTTAAGTGTCAAGGTTTTGGTTATCAAAAATGATAAATTTATCATTGATTGACCCTAGGATTTGGGCTCAACAGGCTCGGTATTGGTGTCGTAGGATACTAGGTCGTTTCCAATTGAGCATGTATGTGTTAGCTACTGTGAATAACTCGCTGATCCACAATTGCTATTCAATGCTGTTACTCACACCGTTTTTTTGGCGGAAAATTTAATTTCTTGGCTGAGGTTTGAGCGACTAATTCATGAATTGCTTCAATTGATAACGGATCTGATCGACAGTGTTCAATACACTTATACGCAGACAGCGAAGATGCACCAATCGGGAAATGTGAGCTTACAGACAGCCTGCACAATGCAAGATTGGCTGTGAAACTCCAAACGTTATTTACTGAATTGACACAACTGTGAATTGAACCGTCCGCAAGTTGGTCGCATTGGAAAATCTTAGCAATGAGGTGCCTGACTCTAATAAAAACTGAACAATTGACCTTGCAATTGGACATCATCAGCACTATTCTATCTACCTGCATGTAGATTTGCATTAAATTTGCGTCTACCAGACGAAAGATTGAGGATAACGTGAGCGATACTAGAGAACAGTTACTGGAAGTGGCAGAAAGGTTGACCCAGACCAAGGGGTTTAACGGTTTTAGCTACCTTGATCTTGCTGAAGAAGTAGGTATCAAGAATTCAAGTATCCACTACCATTTCAAAGCTAAAGTCGATTTAGCGATTGCGTTAGTGGAACGCACACACGATGACTTATTGACGGCAATGGCGGACCTCGACAAAAGTAACATAACACCAGAAAAACGAATCAAGTCGTTAATAAGCTATTTTCAGGGCTATATTAAAGAAGAGAAATACTGCCTATGTGGGATGATGGCTGCCGAATTACAGACCGTTGGACCGAAAGTAAAAAAACGCTTGGTTGCCTACTTTGCCGACCTCCAAGCGTGGCTAGAAAAGCAGTTCAAAGCGCTTGGACACAAGGATGCAAAAGTTCGAGCACTGCAGTTTGTAAGCGCGCTTGAAGGCTCTCTTCTGCTTGCTCGGTTGGAGAATAAACCCTCTGTGGTGGGCCAGGCGTTAGGAAATTTAATAAAATAATAGATAGATGCTTTTTATTTACTAATTTAATCTATATACATGTAGATAGGTGTGATAAAGTAGCTATAAAACACATCGCTCGAATCTTTAAATGCTCAATAATGAGCCAAACCAGATAGGAAATAGAAACATGACGAATTTAACCGTTGAAACGAAAGCCGATGAAGTTCAAAACTTTCAAGTACTAAAAGATATTGTCGAAGCACTTCAGCCGTACATCAAAAGCGCAACAACAGGTGACGGAAAGCTCAATAGAACCGCCTTCTACGAACATGCACATATCGTCGGTTCTGTAGGTGGAGAGTTTTACAACATGGACTTAGAGACATTTTCTGGTGCAGTAAGCTCTGGTGGGGCATCCCCTGATGTAGCACATCACATCGCATGGATAGATGTGTCAGGTCCTGCAGCCGCTGCAAAAGTTGAGTTTATCAATTGGGGCGGTAATCGCTTTACTGATTTCTTTGTGCTCTATAAGCATGGTGGCAAATGGAAAATCAGCGGTAAAGTCTACGATTCGCACTCCAATAATTAGAAGGAATATTCCATGCCGTTTACGCAAATCTCATTGAAGAAAGGCAAGTCACTCGAGTATCGCAGCGCTCTGATGGAGCAAGTGTATTTGGCTATGCGCGAATCTATAGCCATTCCTGAGGATGATCGTTTTGCAACCATAACCGAGCTTGACGGGGGTAACTTTAACAACAGCGGTGACTATGCTGGCATTGAACGTTCTGATGATGTTGTGTTCATACAAATCACATTAAATGCTGGTAGAAGCGTAGAAAAGAAAAAAGCGCTGTACGCGCATATAGCAAAACGGCTAGAGGCGAGTCCGGGTGTGCGCCCCGAAGATATTGTTATCAGTCTTGTGGAAGTAGCGATGGAAGATTGGTCGCTGGGCAATGGCGTTGCGCAATACGCATAGGACGCGCCCCCTACTCTGAACTAGGAAAGAAAGATGGTTTTTTAAAAGCACTCAGGCAAAGATAACGAATTTTTAGCGATTGTAAATACCTGTTTTTATTTATCAACCATATCTACCTACATGTAGATATGGTTGTTTGAAAACTGTATTTTTGCGAATACATAGTAATTTTAATAGCTTTATTAATAGGAAAAATAACATGAATATTTCAACTTCTAGCACCGTTTCTAAATTCACTAAAGCATCTGCTTTTGCAATCATGACAGCACTCATATCAGCTAGCCCGTCTTTTGCTGACATAGGCACTGCTATGTGGGATGAGATGTCTGTTGTCGATCTCCAAATCACTGAGGTTAGCGATTTTGGAACCTCAATGAACGATATTATGTCGGGTAAGGTTGCACCACCGCCACAAGGAGCGCGTATCAATGTTGCGTTTGAAGGTACTACTAAAGGCGTGTTAGCTGGAACGATGAAGGGCGTGGACTACCTGAACATTCGAGCAGATGGTCGTATTGATCTGAACATACACGCGGTCATCGTTACACCTGATGGTGCACGTATCGCCTATGAAGCGGGCGGCGTATCGGTTCCTGGTGACGGTGGTATTGGCCAGCTAACTGAAACTGTAAAGCTCACGACGAGCTCCGAAAAATACGCATGGGTAAACACTCATACCTTTGTAGCTAAAGGTACAGTTAATTTAAATACTGGTGAAGTCGATATGGTTCTTTCCAAATAACCCTTTTTTTTGCTGCGCCTCGCTGACTTACACTTTAGCGGGGCCCAGCCTCCTCCACGCTCAGGCAAACAGATAACAATGAATAACAAACAAACTAAAAACACCCTAACTGGTATATCCATAGAAGATCGCTGGCCTGCAAAGAATGATGATGTATTGCAGCTATATTCTCTGCCAACGCCTAATGGTCAAAAGGTTTCTATCATATTGGAAGAAATCGGCATTGACTATGAGCCGCATAAAGTCATGTTGAACGATGAAGGTGTAACGTCACCCGAATTTCTATCGCTTAACCCTAACAATAAGATCCCGGCAATCATCGATCCGCACGGGCCTGATGGACATCCCATTGCACTTTTTGAAAGCGGTGCCATTCTGGTTTATTTAGCCGAAAAATCAAATATGTTTTATGGAAAAACCGATCGGGAAAGGTATGAAATCTTGAAATGGTTGATGTTCCAAATGGGCGGCCTTGGCCCTATGACGGGACAGCTGGGATATTTCTTTGCCTTCGCCGGCAAAGAGCTTGAAGATAAAAGACCATTAGAGCGTTTTTTAGGAGAAGTGAAGCGCTTACTTAACGTATTGGAAACGAGTCTTAAAGACGGCAGAGATTGGATTGCCGGTGATTACTCTATCGCAGACATGTCTATCGTGCCTTGGCTTAACTGTATTGAGCAGTTTTATAGCGCCGACGAAGAAACCAAACTGCGGTCGCACAAGAATGTTTCTAAGTATATGGATCGTTTTAATGATAGGCCTGCAGTAAAGGTTGGAATCAACATTCCAGCGCATAGCTGGAGTTAGGGCGAAATTATTTTACGGCATTTAGCTAAAGACACACTTCCTGGGAGTTATAAATAGTATGGCTAATTCAGTACCGGCACCAATAGCACCAAAAAGAATTCTCTACACCATGCTTAGAGTAACTGATCTCGATAAATCCATTGCGTTCTATCGAGACATGCTAGGCATGCAAGAGTTGGGGCGCGAAACATTTCCAGACGTCAAGTTCACAGCCGTATTCATGGGGTATGGAGATCGCACAACCGACCCCGTCATCGAATTGACCTACAACTGGGGTGACAACTGCTACGAACATGGCACCGCTTTTGGGAATATCTCTTTAGAGGTTGACGATCTTTACGCATTAGAAGCCTTTCTAAAAGAGCAGAACGTAGAAATGGTGCGCCCTGCCGGTGAGCTGAACATTGTATCCACTGAGCTAGGCCGTAAACACACACTTGCGTTTATTGCCGACCCAGATGGATATCGAATTGAACTCATGCAAGTGATGAAGCCTGAGTGATGCAAATAACTTCAACACTGTACGTTAACAGTATGCAACGATAATCCTTTCGTGCGCCGATACTACAACCATTGTAGTCAGACGTCGCGCGTCTTGTTAACACGGACTATCCACGCTCTTATCCCCTGCAGGTGCCAGTTCTTTGAGATCTGACCAATCACCATTGCGGCTAACGCCGCCAAGCGAATCTGCACACTGTTGATCTATCCAGGTGTGTCCGAGCTCGCCACTGGGCGTAGGGCCAATCCAGCGTAATTCAGATTTATCAGTTCGACCAAACACATAGCTTTCATTAGCGTTACTGACAGGCGGCACACCATTACACGGATTCGACACAGCTTTATCACCGGCAGGAGCCAAACTCAGAAGTTGCCTCCAATCCCCACTTGAACTTACTCCCCCAAGTGTATCCGCACATTGTTGGTCTATCCAAATGTGCCCAAACTCTCCGCTCGACGTACGTCCAATCCAACGTAATTCAGCAGTATCAGTTCGACTGAAAACATAACCTTCGGTACCAAATGCCGAATTTTCTATTTCAAATATTTTAGGATTAGCTGCATCGTTTATTGCTTCAAAATTCATTGGTGACTCGTTCGCCAACTGATATCGAACGATCACTTGGTAAGTCCCAGCCTGCAATCCGTGATCAGAGTTAAACGTGGCGCCATACCCTCTACCTTCGCCTGCACCAATACTAGCGTTATTAAACGTGCTGCTAGCTTCATTGCCTGCATTTAAAATTATCACCTTTATCGTCGAAAATGTTTGAGGCGTGTTTTCAGTTTCTCTGAGTTGAAAGAAAACATTAAACGACTCATTATCTTTTGGGGTTGCTGGAGAAATCGCGACACCAAAGTCTAATTTTACGGAATTGGTGTTGGCTTGACCAAGGCAGGGGTTAGTAACACTTTGGTCGCCAGCTGGGGCACGTTGCTGGAGAATGGCCCAGCTACCACTGACACTCACTCCTCCTAATAATTGCGCACACTGCTCTCCTATCCAAGTATGACCAAACGTACCGTCACTTGAACGACTAACCCACCGGAGTTCCGACCTATCAGTTCGACTAAAAACATATCCATCTGCAGAGAAGGTTGAGGGAATTACGTTAAAACGAGATCGATTTCGTGCTCCCTCAATTTGATCAAAGTTAATCCGACGGCCATCGTCACCGGTACTATCAACAAGCATTAAATAGATTCCTTCAGTCAATCCAACACTTAATACTGGTTGAGCTCGATGAGTGAATGACTTGGATTCTCCTGCAGAAAAACTGACCGTCCCATAATCTTTGATAAGAGTAAGTTCGTTAGTTCTTAGATTGCCAACCCATATCCGCAGATTCTGTACGGACGCAGCAGTACCTTCAGTTTCACGCAGGGTAAATTTTATTTCAATCTCATCATTGATGCCAAGCTCAGTGGATGAGAGATCCACTCCGTCACTGATTCTAACCACGCCGTTTGCATATGCGTTGGTGGTTGAAAACAGTAGCACAGCTATAAAAAGCGTTCGAGTAATTATCTTTATAGGGTTGCTCATGAAATTTTTTGAAGGGCGTGCGATTGCGGGTATTTTGAACCACCAGTTACAAAAGAGCAACAGATTAAAGGGGACGAAGACATATATTTTAATTGTCTCCGTCCCCTCTTGCGAAGAAATTGGCAGTCGTAAAAATGGATTCTCTATTTTATCTAAGAGATCGTCGAACTACTCAGCACTGGGGGGCAAACGTTTTGGATAGGACGAAATTGCGACAGTAAGTTTCAATTAAGTTAGTTATTGTTGCACTAATCCAACTCCTCTGCTTCTAAAAGGCTAATAGGACCCGCAAGGTAATATGAGGGTAATCTGCGATCAATACCGGAACGATATATTCCTACGCCGTCACGATGTGTAGACACATATTTTTTCTGAGCCAGGTGTGCGTGCCAGAGCAACTCCAGCTGGGAGAAGGAGACGCCGTTTAGCGCCTCCACAGTAGCGGAAGTTTTAAATCCACCACTCGGTCCTATTGGAATAAGCGTAACTTTAGGCGTGTTAACAATCTGCTCTTCAAAACCTTCCAGCATTGCACCATATGATTCTATCAGCGCTGTTCGAAATTCAGATAAGGTATCGTAGCCGCGATTACTCCATAGCCATGAGTTAGTACAACCGACTCGCATTGGAAGATCAGGTTGATGCCAGGCGATTTCAGATTCCGAAAGTGGGTCGTTTCGTAGGAAAACTGTATTCGCTTGGGCAAAAGCTAGCGAGACGCGATAGTAAATGCACCTCCCCTTTTTGGCCATGCCCCAGTTTTGGGTATGCTCCCACCATACATCGTAAAACACCTCTTGGTCATCCACCATAAGAATACGTATGGGCCTCCCCAGAGATACATCAGTGATATCTTCACCTGAATAATATAGTTGGCGTACCTGCCCAATCGATATTTGTGTTTGAGATGCCGACACCGCAAATCCTTATTTTAAATATTTGACGTTATATTTTGGACTGATTTTTTCATAATAGCCAACACCAAGAGTACTTGTTCAGTATGTTGTTTGATGGGGACTTCGACGATACGATTATTCGTAGAAGAACCCGATTGTCACCACGCGGTGAATTCAAAACCACTCAGACCTTCTGCAGGGAATGATTTCGGCAGCTCTTTCAAAGTGGCTAGGGCCTCATTAAATGAAAAGTGTTTTCCGTAAGAGCCTCCGATGTCA
>CALHOU010000071.1 GCA_938035945.1 uncultured Granulosicoccaceae bacterium | reverse complement strand
TGAGGGGCTTAACGGTCAGATCAGTGCCTTGGAGCAACAAAAGGCTGATCTGGAATCACAGCTTGCCGGACTGCAGAGCACCATTGGCGGTCTTGAAGGGCAGGTTAGCGATGCACAAGGGCTAACGGCTGAAAAGCAAAGTGAACTTGATGGGCTCAAAGCAACAGCTGGAGAACTGGAAGGTCAACTGGCAGAAATGCAAGGCTCGGTCAGTGATCTGCAGGAACGTTTAGCGGCGGCTGAAAAGAATGGTGATGAGCAAACGGCTATTGCGCAAAACCTTGCGAGAAAGCTTGCCGAACTACAAGCGGGCAACGATGATCAAAAAGCCTCAGCCAACGCGTTGAAGCAGAAGATCGAACAAAGCCTGAGCGGAAATGGCGTTGACGATGCGCAAGTGTCTATGCGTGATGACAACAGCGTTGTGGTGAACCTGCGTAGCGAAGCCTTGTTCAGTTCAGGCAGAGCGCGTTTGAGCCAAGGTGGTCGTGCTTTGATGGGTAAAGTGGGTAATGCGTTGAGTGGTATGTCAAACAACATAACCGTTGAAGGGCACACCGATAGCATTCCAGTCAGTGGTGACTTGCTTGCAATCTTCCCAAGTAACTGGGAGCTATCCGTGGCGCGTGCTGCTAACACGGTGAACTACCTGCAAAACAGTGCGGGTATCGAAGCCGAACGCTTATCAGCAACAGGCTATGGTGAAAACCGACCCGTTGCTGCGAACAACACACGTGAAGGTCGATCGCTAAATCGCCGTGTTGAGATCGTGGTCAAGCCTTAAGAGTCAAGCCTTAAGAGTCATGTGTAATCACAGCATCGGATAAACTACTATCCGATTAGTGTCGTACAAAAGGCGATCAGTGTTACTGGTCGCCTTTTTTATTGGGTTGTTAACTTATGTCGTTTGATAAAACAGTGACCGTGGCCTTAACCGGGGCGTCTGGCATTCAGTATGGATTGCGGCTCATTGAATGTTTAATACAGGCTAATTGTCGCATCTATGTGTTGATGTCGAAACCAGCCAAAGTGGTGATGGGCATGGATACCGATCAACCCGTACCAG
Organism: uncultured Granulosicoccaceae bacterium; assembly: GCA_938035945.1. GTDB lineage: Bacteria > Pseudomonadota > Gammaproteobacteria > Granulosicoccales > Granulosicoccaceae > Granulosicoccus. The sequence goes on along the minus strand of CALHOU010000071.1, from coordinate 8,707 downwards.
CGCGAACGTCTGATGTGCAAAGTGATTTTAGCGAACGCTATGGAGCAAAACCCGGCCAGTTGTTCGCGTTTGGACAGGAGCAATGGACATCACCAGTGGCCAGTGGTTCTGGCGCACCCGATGCTATGGTTATCTGCCCGTGTACAACTGGCACGCTTGCATCAGTAGCGGCTGGCAACTGCAACAACTTATTGGAACGTGCAGCCGATGTTGTGTTAAAAGAACGACGAACCTTGATCGTTATGCCGCGCGAAATGCCGTTTTCAACTATCCATTTGGAAAACATGTTGCGCCTGGCTACCGCCGGTGCTGTGATCATGCCGCCAAACCCAGCGTTCTACAATCTGCCAGAAACTATCGATGACTTAATCAACTTCGTTGTCGCGCGGGTGCTGGATCAACTTGATATTGATCAAACACTCATGCCATCTTGGGGCAGTGACCAAGTTAATCCAGATAACGCCGATTAGGGGCTATTAAAATGGAAATTCCATTGTTTCCTTTATCAAGTATCGTCTTGCCCGGAGGCAAGTTACCGCTAAGACTGTTTGAGCCACGTTATATAAACATGGTGAAAAACTGTTTTAAAACCGGTAGCGGTTTTGGTGTTTGTTTAATAAAAGACGGTCGTGATGCAGGTACTCCTGCGACACCTTACCCGCAGGGCACGCTAGTGACGATTGTTGATTTTGACCAAGGACCGGATGGCCTGCTACATATAACCGCTGAAGGTACTCAGGAATTTACCTTGCACACCTATGCGGCGAACGAGGAGAATTTGCTAATCGGTGAGGTTGAACTACATAACATTAATGAACCGATCGCCATGGATTCGCGCTATAAAGACTTAAGCCAAAAACTTGCGATAATTTTGCAATACGTTGAGCCCAATATCACGTACGAGCAAAAGCAGTTAGACAGTCCGGATTGGATTTGTAATCGTATGCTGGAGCTATTGCCTTTGTCTGCACCTTCAAAGTATGAGCTACTGCAACTATCAACGAATCATGCACGACTAGAAGCACTGCTGAGCATGCAGATTGAATTCTCTACTAGAGAAGAGATGTGATTGAGGCGTGTAGAGCAGCTAAAAGTTGCTTAAAGCTGCTTAACGAACACCTTGGAATTGCGCTTATTGTCGTAAGCTATTTTGCGCGGTGTAGGCATGTCTTCAGGGGCTTGCTCGATATATCCACGTTCTATAAACCAGTGCGCAGCATTGGTGCTTAGCAACATCACCGTCTTCATGTGTAGGCTTCTTGCTTTGTTTTCCAAATGTGCAACAAGATCGGCCGCGCGACCTTGTCCGCGGTAATCTGGGTGCGTGACCACGCAGGCAATTTCAGCCAGCCGGTCAGGATTGGATTCGGGCTCGGCAAACAGTGCTGCACAGGCGATTACCATACCTTCACGTTCGCATACAACAAAATGGTCAATATCAATCTCTAGCTGCTCGCGTGTGCGTAAAGCCAAGCTGCCTTTTTCTTGTTGCGGCTCGATGAGGTTGATAATACCGTTCACATCTTGAACGGTTGCAGCGCGCAGATTCTCCCAACGCTCAGCCGTTACCAGTGTACCTCCGCCATCGCGTGTGAAAAGTTCTCTCAGTAATGCGTTCGAGTCAGACAAGCTAAGCAAATGAACGCGGGCAACACCCTTACGACAGGCTTTGATCGCACGCTGTATTGTGCGCATCAATGCTTCATTGTTTTGCTGTGATGCCAATCGTTCCATTGTGTTCGCGCTGGCTTCACGAACCACAGCGCCATCGCTATCAACCGGGAGTTTTTCCACGAAAAATATTAACTTATCTGCATTAAGCGCGATCGCCGTTTCAGCGCACACCTCTTCACTGGGTAAGTTAAAACTGTCACCAGTGAGCGAGTAACCTGTGGGGGGGAGTAGCACGATGTTACCGCTGGCTAAATGTGTGCGCAGCTCATTGCTATGCACCTGCCTGACGGTGCCGGTGTGTTCATAGTCAACGCCATTGTGCACGCCATAAGGTTGGGCGCTAATAAAGTTGCCAGAGCAAACCGATAGTCTTGCGCCTGCCATGGGGGTGTTGGGTAAGCCCATGGACAACCGGGATTCAAACTTGGCGCGCGCTTTCCCGGCGGCTGTCAGGATCGCATTTAGAGCTGCATCGTTGGTCACACGCCGGCCATCGATCACTGTGGATGTTTCTTGCTCATTGTTCAAATATGCATCGATTTGAGCTCGCAGGCCAAAGCCTACGACCAGCTGCACACCCAAATGGCTTAGCAGGGTGAGGTCGGGAATCAGCGTGTTGAACAGATCAGATTCAATCAAATCGCCGGGCAGACACAACACCACAGTAGCGCCGCGATAGGCCTTGATGTATGGGGATGCCTCCCGAAACCATTGAATGGCCAAATCGTGTGATTTTGAATCGTCAACCATGCTTAATTGTGTATCTGTGGGAACCACGGAGTCGTTATTGTCCTCTATCATAGAGGGGATAACCGGACCGGCCAACAATATCTGGCAAAAAACAGGGGCAAAGACACACTCTGAGCCCCTTTTGGAACGCAAGTTGCGGCACTCGTGGCTTGCATGCAGCTTTTCGCGCCCGATTCTACATATTACCCAGGACCTACGTTTACTGTGACTGTATTTGGATTATCGACCACACGCCCGGCAAGACTTAGTGCTGCCCGTCTAGCGATATCGCAACAAGCACCAAAGCTTGTGTTGTTGTGTCTACTCATATTCTCGAAATCGGCACTGTCCGATACCCAAGTCAACGGCAATGACCGATGGGCAGAAATTTTGTCAGTGGCAGCGCAATCGGTTGTGTCATTACAGCTATCTAATCTACGCAATTTTGATGGCACCGAGCAAGGTGATAGCAGTGCAACAGGCTTTGTTGTTGATGCCGAGAAAGGTATTGTTCTAACCAACCGCCACGTGGTTGGTGCGGGTCCAATTCGATTGTCGGCCACGTTTCAAAATCAAGAACGGGTTGATGCGGTGCCTTTGTACCGCGACCCCATCCACGACTTTGCTTTTATTCGCTATGACCCGGCCGAACTAAAATACGCACAACCAAAATCGCTTCAACTGCGGCCAGAAAAGGTTCGTACGGGTTTAAACATTCGCGTTATTGGTAGTGATGGTGGAGAGCAACTGTCTATCTTAACCGGCACCATTGCAAGACTTGATCGCCAAGTACCTTCCTATGGTCGCTATGGTTATAACGATTTCAACACGTTTTATATTCAAGCGGCATCTTCCACCTCTGGTGGTAGCTCAGGTTCTCCCGTCATAGATTTGGATGGTGATGTCGTTGCGCTTAACGCGGCGGCAAATACAAAAACTGCCAGTAGCTTTTTCCTACCGTTGCCGCGTATAGAGTATGCACTGGAGCGACTGCGCAACAATCAAAAAATCGATCGCGGCAGTTTGCAAAGCATATTCACCCATCAATCGTTTCGTGATCTTGCCCGCTTAGGCTTGGACGAGAAAACCGAACAGCAGGCGCGCGAATTAGACCCCAGCACAAACGGCATGTTGATGGTGAGTCAAGTCATCGCTGGCGGGGTTGCCGACAACATACTTGAAGAAGGCGATATTCTTTTACGCATCAACGATCAGCTACTAACGAATTTTATTGGTCTGGAAGCCTTGCTTGATGCCAGCATCGGTAAAACACTGGAGCTACACGTGATGCGTCAGGGCCAAGTGTTGGTACTGCAATCAAACGTTGCTGATTTGCACGAGATAGAGCCGGTCGAATTTTTAGAACTTGGTGATGCTGTGCTGCAAAACATGTCAATACAGCATTCGCGCGCAATGGACAGAGCACAGGAGGGGGTTGTGGTAATGCGTGCGGGTTATTTCTTTAACCGAGCAAACCTACCGCAACGATCGGTCATCGTAGAGCTAGATGGAAAACCGGTAAAAGACTTGGAAGACTTTATCCGCATAGTTAACGGCTCAGCCCGCGACAAAAAACTGCTTGCCCGCTACGTAGTGCCAGGCCGTGAATACACAACCAGTGTGACGCAAGTTGATCTTGATAATCGATGGTTTAATTTTCAAAAGTGTAAGCGCGTTGACAACGCACGTTTCTGGGATTGTGAGAGAGTAGACTTGCCTGCAAAGCTTGCAAGCAACGTGGACGCATCAATCAAAGTGCCGCAGTTTAGGGACGAGTTATTAAATTCAGTAACGCCTGCCATGGTGAAAGTTGATTTTAATATTCCATTTAGCGTCGATAATGTTTATGCGCGACACTTTACGGGTGTGGGGTTAATCGTTGATAAAGAACAGGGCATTGTGGCGGTTGATCGCAATACGGTGCCCGTTGGCTTGGGTGATGTCGAGATTACCTTTTTTGGTTCGCAAGTGCTCGAAGGTAGTGTTGTCTTCTTGCACCCACGTCATAACATAGCGTTACTACAATACAATCCGCAAGATTTGGGCTCGGCTGATTTTAAGGCCCTTAGGCTTGTGGATAACGCTGGTGAACTACCCAATTCACTAACCATGGTCGGTTACCGTTCTGATGGTACGTTCAGGCGCCATGAAGTGGATGATTTTAGTCGTCTAACCGTTGGGTTTGCACCGCCGGGCCTACCGCGTTTTCAACAATCGCCGATTGACCTTTACGGAGTGCCTAGTGTACCGCCGTCTTTAGGTGGCCCGTTTGTCGATGAAAACGGCGGTGTTCATGCCATGTACATGAGCTTTGCTTATGAAGAAGGGCGAGAAATCAAACAAAATGAATGGGCCATGCCTGCATCGGTTATTCTGGAAACTTTGCGCATGTACCAGTCGAACAGCGATTATCACTCGTTGGATGTACGCCTAAGTTATCGCAGTATTTCACAAGCTCGCCAGCTGGGTTTACCGCAAGACTGGCTTGATCGATACATAGAGCTTCCATCAAATAATCGCAAAGTGTTGTATATAGATCAAGTAGTGCCAAACACCGATGCACAAAAGCAGTTGCAACCGGGCGATTTTCTATTGGCCATCGAAGGTGAATTGGTTGCAGATCTGCTCATGGCCGAAGTCATGTCACAAAAACAAAGCGTGACGCTGACGGTGCTGCGGGCGGGCCGAGTGTTGGATGTGACAATGACACCGACCAAACTTAGCGGCGTTGGTACACAGAGATTGGTTAGCTGGGCTGGTGCGCATTTTCAAGATCCTCATCAAGAGATCGGGTATTTAAAAGGCGTGCATTTTCCTGGTGTCTACATCGCCGATACCGAGCAGGGTTCGCCAGCTTTGTGGGATGATCTTTATCGTAATCGGTTTGTTACTCATGTGGACGGGGAGGCCGTGAACGATCTTGATGGCTTTCTTGCGCTGGTTGCGAAGAAGGAGCAGGATGCAGATACTCGCTTGTCGCTTGTGTCGATCAGCGGCCGAAAGAGTATAGTAACGGTATCACCAGAATATAATTTCTGGCCAACCTATGAAGTTAAACGAACCGCCGACGGTTGGCAGCGGGTTAACCACGTCAATTAAACAAAGCTATGAACCAGAATGCCGCCTCCGAGTTTGATGTTGTCATCGTTGGCGGTGGTATGGTTGGTAGCATGCTGTGTGCAGCTCTTGCCACAGCGCAAGCACCATTCAAAGATTCATTCAGAGTTTGTGTGCTTGAAGACAGTTTGCCCGCATCGTTCGACGCTGGCTCTACACCACCTTACGATCTACGCGTTTCCGCGTTGAGTATTGCATCAGAGCAAATGCTACAGCGTGTAGGTGCGTGGCAAGGCATTGTCGAGCGACGCTTGTGTAAATACAAGCGCTTAAGTGTTTGGGATGGTGAGCAACAGGGCCGTACTGAATTTAATGCCGGTGATATAAACGCGAGTCACTTAGGGCATATCGTCGAGAACCGTGTTATCCAATTGGCCTTACTAGATCGGATCAAACAAATGGAAAACGTCACGGTTATATCGCCTGCAAGACTTTCGCGATACAACCTGACTAAGCTCGGTGTGCATCTTGTGCTTGAAGATGGCCGAGAATTCAGAGCAGGTTTATTGGTGGGAGCCGATGGCGCTAATTCTATGGTGCGCCAAGCCGCCGGGATCGCGATGGATAAAAAAGTGTATCCGCAACATGCTCTGGTTGCCACTGTAAACACCCAAGCGCCACAACAAGACATTACATGGCAACGTTTTGTACCGACAGGTCCGCAAGCGTTTTTACCCTTGTGCGGCGCGCAAGGTTCCATTGTTTGGTATCACACTGAAGAAGAACTGCAACGTATTAAACAATTAGATAATGCTGCATTTGTCGATGAGTTAAACGCAACCTTTCCAGAAGAATTGGGCGGTGTGACGCAAGTGCAATCGCGTGGTTCGTTTCCGTTGGCAAAAGCCCATGCGCAAAGTTATATCGCTAGTCGCGTGGCCCTGGTTGGAGATGCGGCGCACACAGTGCACCCACTAGCCGGACAAGGTGTCAACATTGGATTGTTAGATGCGGCAGCGCTTGCCCAAGTGCTGCGTGAAGCCAATGCTAGGGGGCGTGATATTGGTGAGCACACGGTGTTACGTCGATATGAACGTTGGCGTTATGGCGATAATCAAATCATGATCGGCGCGCTCGACACAATTTATGAAGCGTTTAAACCACGGCCATCGATCGTGCAGCAAGCTCGTAGCGCGTCACTGAATTTGGTTGACCGCGTTGGTCCTTTAAAGAATCAGCTGATGCGACATGCTATGGGTGTGACTGGTGACCTGCCGAGCATTGCCAAGCGCATAGGTCCGGCTTAACGCAAACTGGCCTGCTTCACTGCAGCGAAGTAAGCCAGTTTGCTCTGATTCAGGCTCGTTATTGTGTTTGATAAATAATTGAACATTATTGGATGCTTTTTTTAACATTCAAATAACGCGTTACGTCGAACACACGATCAAGCGGACAAACAGTGGATAGGTGCTTTTTATGATTAATAATGCAGTTTATAGCGCGCATTGTTGAATCGAAGTTAACAATTCTGCCTGAACGGCTTTTTAATTCCAAATTGGCACGAGTGTTTACCTTTTTTTTACTCAGTCCTCTTAAAGCGCTTGCGCAGCTGATGTATTCTGATTCACTTGTTGTTATGGCAATAAAGTGAGGCGCACCATGTTGACTGGGTTACTGGTATTTCTGATCGGCGGTTTGCTCGGTTGGTTTTTTGGCCACTTCAGGATTCGAGGTGAATTGGCTCAATTACGGCGTCAAACACAAGTTAACCGCGTAGGCACCCGCAGCCAACAATTAAAGGCCTCCTCAGACCACGGCATAGTCGGTCAGCAGTCTTCCTCAAGCGCCAATCCAGCAGACCAAGGCGATCAAGATCTGGATGAGCTTTACCGATTGGCGGCGCGTGTTGCACCGTTGGAATTTGATTTAAAGCAAAGCCAGGCGCGTATTCACAGCTTGGAAAATAAAACCGAAACGGACGAGCTTTATCAAGTAGCCGCACGTGTAAAACCATTGGAGTTTGATTTACAACAAGCGCGAAAACGCATTACCGAACTCGAACAGCAAAACGCCGAGCAAGCCGCAACATACAAAGCAGAAACGCAAAACCTATCGCGATCTTCTGGGCACACGCAAACATTTACTACCTCTGCGGCCACAGCTCAGAGCAATGCGTTTATGACCTCGCGTGAGAACGAAGGCGAAATAGATGAGTTGTATCGAATTTCCGCACGAGTTAAACCATTGGAGTACGACCTCGCACAGCGTAAGTCTGAAATAAAAGCACTCAAGCAGGCATTGCACGATGTACGTCGTAGCAATGATAAGCAATTGGTGTCTGTTCGCTCTCAAGCAGAAAATCAGACGAGCTTGCATTACGAAGAAAAATTAAACGAAAAGCAGCGCAAGATTGAACGATTAGAGCGAGAGCGTGATAATGCTCGCGAGTCTGAATCTCAGATTCAAAAGCTACAGGCCGATGTTGACCGCGTGCGTGTTGTTGAAGGCGAACGAGATCAGCTGCGTACGCAAAATGAAACGCAGTTAGAAAACATAAGAGTTTTGATGGAGCAATCCGAAGGGCTGGAGAATAAGCGCAAAGCTTTGCAGGTTGAACTTGGTGAATTACGCCGCGAGCGTATCGATCTAAGTGGTTCGATGGACCATGCAACGACCCAGCTTGCCGAGCGCGATAGGTTAATTCAGGAATTAAAAGCTAAGCAAATCAGCGCTGAACAGCAGACCAAAGAGCTGGCTGCGACCAAACAACGTTTAGTTGGCACCTTGGAGAACCTGGGTGAGAGTGAGCGTACTCTTGATCTTTTAAAAGCTAAGGTTGATGATCTAACCGAACAACTGCAATCACGTTCAGCAGAGCTTGAGACGGTACACAGTAACTTAAAACAATCAAGCGCTCGTAATGACCAGCTTGTTGAGAAGCTGCAGCTGGCTGATAGCCAGATGCAAGAACTGGATTTGTTGAAATCGCAAGTTCATGATCGCGAACGTGAGGTGAGAAACTTAACCACACACCTAAACGATGCGCGTGTATTTGAAGAGCGATACAAAGAAAGTCGGCGTGAAGTTGAATCTCAGGGTCTGCAGCTTGAGCAAAATAGCATTGACTTAAAATCCCTAAGAACACAGGTGGAAAAGATCGCAACGTTAGAACAAACCATCGCGGCGCGTGACAAAAGCATCACTGAGCTTCAAGAGCGTGCAGCAAAAGTGTCGGTGCTAGAAGCCA
>CALHOU010000070.1 GCA_938035945.1 uncultured Granulosicoccaceae bacterium | reverse complement strand
AGGTACCGTCACGCACGACATGTTGGCTACTTTCCGGGCAGCCGGGGCATTGTGGTCGCATATCCTTATGCTCGCGTTAGTATTCAGTGAGTTATGAGTCTACAACAAATATGTGTCCGCAGTGAAGTAGGCCAGTTTGCATGAACTGTCAAATCGTTACATGATCAGAGTGGTATTGGTAAGGAGCAATTTGTTGTGGAAGTAATTACCCGACCCAGTGTGGAACTCGCAGTCGATCTGGTAGCAAGATTACTCGCCGATAGAATCGCGGCAAATCCTTCTATCGTTCTTGGATTGGCCACTGGGCGTACTATGGAGCGTGTCTATAAACGTTTGGTCGATAGCGGGACATCATTTAAGCGGTGTCGCAGTTTTAATCTGGATGAATATGTTGGATTGCCGGAGAGTGATATCCATTCTTACCGACATTATATGCAGACTCATTTATTCTCCAAGGTGGATATAGATGAGGCCAATACCCATATTCCAGATGGCAATGCGGTGGATTTAAATGACGCTGCTGAACGCTACGAGAATCTGATTTCTCTATCTGGTGGCATTGAGGTGCAGCTGTTAGGTATCGGCGCAGCAGGGCATATTGGATTCAATGAACCGCTCTCATCGATCATGTCGCGCACACGTGCCAAGTCGCTCACGCCGACAACAAGAGCACAGAATGCGGAGATGTTCGGTGGCGATATTAATAACGTTCCTAAACGTGCATTAACCATGGGAGTAGGCACAATCCTCGATGCACGTGAGCTTATTTTACTGGCTACCGGATCAGCCAAAGCCTCAATCGTGGCCAAAGCGGTAGAGGGACCCATCACCTCAATGGTCAGTGCATCGGCGATTCAGTTGCATCCTAACTGTAAGGTTATTGTTGATGAGGCGGCCGCGAAAGAATTGCAAGGGCGTGAGTACTACGACTTCGTATTTGAAAACGAGCCTGAATGGTCGAGCTATCAGTGAGCTGGGGACACGGGCGGTCCCGACCGGTGAAATTGCTTCGGAATTACTGTTGGAAGAGCAGAACGGGTTGGAATCTAATAAGCTGGTAGGGAACTAGTTGTAAGCTCAAGGCAGGGGCATGGTTATGGTAAACACGCTGCCTGAATCTGGCTTACTGCGTGCAGATAATTCCCAATCGTGTTTCTCGCAAATCATAGAGCAGATAGACAAACCAATGCCATTGCCAACGTATTTTTCATCGCTGTGAAGGCGATTAAAAGGTTCAAAGGCTTTGGACGCGTGCTTTTGATCGAACCCAATACCATTGTCCGTAATCATAAGTTTCAATCCACGCTCGTTAAACTCAAAATTTATTTGAATAATGGGATCTCGATTTTCTGCTCGGTACTTTATGCTGTTACCAATCAAGTTAGTGAGTAGTTGCCGTACCAGTGATAGGTCACCTTGAACGACAGGCAATTCTGCGATGATTAGTTTAGCGTTAGATTCCTCGATGCGCATATCCAACTCAGCCGCAATCTGGGCAATCAGAAAGTTGAGATTGATGTCGCTGAATTCTAAGTCTCCTTTGGCTGCACTAGAAAATGCTAATAGGTCTTGAATAAGTGTGGTCATGCGGTGTGCGGATTTAGTAATGACATCGATATGGTGCTGACCATCATCTGTCATCACCTCGGCCATATCTTCTTCAAGAAAACTACTGAACTGAATGATTTTTCTTAGTGGCTCTTGTAGGTCGTGTGAGGCTATAAAGGCGAATTGATTCAGGCTTTGATTAACCAAAGCAAGCTGCTTGTTTTGTTCTTCCACCGACCTCATTGCCTGATTTCGTTCAGACACATCGGCCAATACAATCATACGTACACCTTGCATAGAGCCAATGTGTTTGATACTGCTGCTGTACTCAACTTCTAGTGTATCGCCATTTTCATAGCGCAGGGTTAAGGGTAGGTGATCGATATCGCCCTGGATAAGTGCATTGGTTAAATCCTGAGTATTGTCGTCGATGAAAAAACGATGGCAGTTTTTACCGGGAACACTCAAAGGATCTATGCCTATTCTGTGTGATAATAACTCACTGGTGGAGAGTATCAAACCATCTTGATTACACAGCATCATCATCGCCGGTACAGTACTAAATAATGATTGGTAGTAATCATTCTGTGCAGACAGGAACTCCAATTGCTCCTCGTTACCTAGAACTGTACCGATCCAGTTTGCAATCAGATTGATAATCTTATTATCGTTTTCAGTAAAGCTTTGTTCGCGTTTTGCATCTGAGAAAAAACTAATAATGCCGAGTGGGCCGTTATGGGTAAGTACCTGTGTTCCGATGTAAGAGCGCATTTTTAATACACAGCTTCCATCGTCGTTTGCAGCTACTGGCATGTTATGCCATGTAACAACACCATCGGTTTCAAGCACTTCATCACAGACTCTACCTTCCATGGGGACTATGTCGCCGCGTTTTACGTCTTTTGCGAGTAGGCCGCAGGCGCAAATTAAATCCAGCGAGTTCCCCATCGTGGAACCGACAACACCGCTTTGCATGTTGAAATAGTCCAAACCGATGTCGAGCAATCGTTGAATTTTAAATTCATCCTTGCATTCGTTATCTGAAAATACGGCAAGTAAACTATCAAGTGTTTCGCGAAAACGGAGCTCGTCCACGTTTTCTAGTCCGGCGATTTCAATTTCAGACACGGTCTTCCCGTCTTTTGAGAACGCTTGTACGGTGGTGAGTTCGTGATGTTCGCAACCATCTTTGCCTTTCCAAAGCAGGGTATTAGTTTGCAATTCACCTGGCCGTAAGTTTAGATCGTCTAATTGGCTGAGCATGACACCGTTGTCGGTGCGAAGTTGTTCTATGTGTTTGCCGATGATTTCAGCTGGGGATGCATCGCATTTTTTGGAAAAACGTCCGTTGCAGAAATTTATGATACCGTCGGCTGCGTTCCATCGAAGTATGGAATTTCCAGATTTGGCCATACTTAACTCCCTGTACCGCGTTTGTCGTTATTAAAGTCATCCGACAGGCGAATTTGCTGTTCCTTTTGGAGTAACTTGGCGGACCGCGTTTTATCAATAAACAATACCCATGCGCCAACATAATCATGGAATAGGTGAATATCGAAGTAGTAGTCCTGGTCGATATGAACGTGCGAGATAACGGTAGGCGCTCGGTTGTTACCCGGTAGAAGTCCTTCTAGTACTGGTATGCTTAGAACTGGATTGGCAGTAGTATCAATATTAGCGAGGTTTGTGGTGCCAACCCAGCCGGCGTTTCTAATGATTTCCAGTTCATCATTAAGACATAGGTACCCATCTGCTCGTAGTTTGATGTCGAGCTTGTCAAGATACTGCTTTACGGAGTCAGGTGTGTTTTTCACTATGCAGCCTTTACGAACGTGCTTGCAATAGTGGCGAACACCTCATCCACACCGGTGTCCGTTTTAGCACTTGTTTCAATCGTCGCTACTGCATCAGCACTAAGCTCTGCGAAAATTGCATCGTCTATCTCCCACTCTGATTTGAGATCCGACTTATTGAGTACAAGAATAAATGGCTTTGGACCAAGTGTGTCTAACACTAAGCTATGCAGTTTTTTCGCACTGTCGAACGTCGCCGGTCGCGACGGGTCGATGACTAAGATATACGCTGCCATACCACGTAGATATGAAGGCAAAACAGACTGATGATTATCTTCGCCGTATACATCCCATAGTATTAAGGCAAGATTGGTATGTTGCGTTGAGATGACTTTCTTATCGATTTTTACGCCAATCGTTGTAACGTAGTTTTCCGAAAAAATACTATCAACGTAACGCCGAACTAAACTGGTTTTTCCTACGGCGAAAGAACCGAGCATGCAAATTTTCTTTTGTAACATGTGTTTGCCTACGGGGTAACTGGACCAAAGGTCACATGAGAAACTTCGGGAAACTGGCGTGCTAGTCTATCCGCATCTTCTTTCCAACTTTTAGACTTGGCACCAGTAATGCGCAATACAGTTCCGTCTAGTTCTAGTGTTACTCCATTGGGAGGTATCAGCACTTTTTTGATTCGTTGCATCGCGAATTCTGGAAACATTGCCTGATAAGGCTCTAGTTCAAAAATCACATTCTCAGCATTTATATTTGTGTTTGCCAGTATCACGGCTGGCTCTTTAGCCAACGGGTCTTTTAAACCGCGCACAATGTAGTTGCCATTTCTGCGTTCTGAACCGGTAACAACAATGCCCGGTTGTGCGTCAAGCGCGCTAACAAAGCTGTTCCAGCGTTGCTTATCAAACTGATTGTGGATGAGCCAGGCCGCAAAACATAAAATGGCAATACCGATAATACTCAGGTTTCTCCGCAGCTTTGGCGGTAAGCCTTTTACCCGGTTGCGAAGTCGGCTATCGTGATTGTCCATGAATAAGGCAAAATCGGCGGTGACGGCATTAAATGGTTCAGCATCACCTTCATAGGCATTGAGTTCATCAGAATACTGGCTATGTATGTCTTCGAGGAGTTGTTGCAATGCGGTACGGCATCGCTCGGGTGCAACGCCACGAATAACCGCTGCAATTACCGCATCCGGCCCCCATTCAATCCATACTGAGAGTTCACCGAGTTGCAGCGTATTCAAGCTATCGAATTCTTGCGTTGAAAAAGCGTCTTGTACGAACGATTGAATCGCGCTGAGCATGCCGCTAACCATATCCGCATCTTGTGATTCTGCCGCGCCTGATTTTGCATGGCAGATGGGCAGACCAGATTCTTTTTCAATTAAGAACAGCTGTTCAAATTTGTATGTACGCTTGGTTTTTTTAGGGTCCGGTGATAACATCGCTGCGATCATTTTTCTAATTGCTGGACCTAGAATAGGGAAGAGCGCTTCGGCCATAATCTCAGGATTCTCACGAGATGATGTCTGAAACTGCTCGACGACCATGGGTTTTAGCGCGTTACTGTAATCGTCGTTACGCTTGTCGGTAAGTTTTGTTGCTTTGACCAGAATCTCGCTGGTGTCAGCTACGCGGCTTTCTTCATCGGTGACTCTGAATTGCAATGAATCAAGCTGAGCCTGAATTTTCTTAATCTCATTTCGTTCTGGTTGAACCAGAATCGAACGCAGCCTTTCTACTTCAGCAGACGCAGACTCTTCACCACCTGGTTGTGAAGAATAGCTGTCATTCGCTGCGCTGAGTTTACTGTGAGACATCGACTTTACTTAGCCACAGGTGGAATAGGTTCAATTAATTTTGCCGATAAATCACCCAGCAATTTTGCCAGATTCTGTTTGTCTAATTTATCTGACTGCAGCTGAGTGCTTGATGTGTGCAACTCAGCCTGCAAGGCTTGTTTTGTATTTTCTAATTCCTGGCGAAGTTCTGATTCGCGCTTCTGAAGCTCCGCTGATAGTTCCTCTGTTGCAGCACCAGAGGAGGCTTTAAGTTTTTCTATATCAGCATGTAAATCACTTGATGAGCTACTGATACTTGTTTTTAGTGTTGATACCGCAAGTTTTTGCTCGTTGCGCATATCCTGCAATTGCGATTCAAAGTGTTCGTTGCTTTTCTCAAATGTTTCAGTCAACTGGTTCAGTCGACTGTTGAGAACATTGCTTAGCGATTCTATTTGCGCACCAAATTCAGTTTGCAAATTGGCAATTTGTTCATGTGTGCTTCGCTGCTGTTGACCGAATAGAATCTCTTGTAACTGGCCTAGCTCGCCATTGGAGAAGCTTGATTCTGCATTTTGAGTTGTACTGGAGCCAGTCAAGTTTTCCGCTTGGTTGGAAACCTGTTTATTCAATGCTGATTTGCCCATGATCTCGATACCTGAGTTCTGCTGATTTTTATTCTTATTCAATAGGTGTGCGCACTACGCACGTCACATTTAGACACAGCGATTATCGTGCCGTTGAGCGTAAGAATTAGACCGTTTCGCTACGGGGTGTTAACCAGTATGGGTTATGCACAACAAACTGCAATAAAGTGCAGGCAATGGTCTTGAAAGTAGTCATCTTGGCCGGTTTTTGCTTTTAAGTCGGACTTGTTTTTGGTTGGATGCGGCCTGTTTCGCTACGCCAATGCAATGGCGATGTGCGATTTTCCGTCAATGATTGATTTATGGGTTGGCTGTGATCAAGTGATCAACATAACAACAGATCCAGTAATATTACCGCGTCTTTTACTGCCTCGAAATCAAGTTGTTTGCTAGTCTTCAGTTATGCATTTAGCTCAAACTAACGCGCTCCAGGTTGTATCCACAAGACACCCACAACAATGAAACCCGTAAAACCTTCTTTTGTACATCGCGTTCAATTGTTTGTGATCACG
The DNA here is from genome assembly GCA_938035945.1 of uncultured Granulosicoccaceae bacterium. Lineage (GTDB taxonomy): Bacteria > Pseudomonadota > Gammaproteobacteria > Granulosicoccales > Granulosicoccaceae > Granulosicoccus. The sequence continues at coordinate 12,542 of CALHOU010000070.1, read as the reverse complement.
GCCATCTCGGTGATAACGCTGGCTGCGTGCTCAGGGTCAAATGATCCTGCTGGTGGCCGTTTGCAAGTTTCTGGAACCACCGCGGAAACAATAGATTTTGATCCGCAGATCATGTTGGCCGAGGCCGATCATCAAGAACTTCCAGGTACTGATGAACCACCAGAACTCGAAACCGGGCTATTTAGCGATGAATCTACCGACGCTTCGATCGATGAACCGTCGATTACCAATCCAGTTGTCGCTGACCCGATGGTACAAAACAGGGTTACGGTGACTTTTGAGATAACCGTACCCGCCTATCAGTCTGATGCACTTAAAGTTGAACTAACGTGGGGCGAGCTAAAACTCGATGCTATGTGGATGGGTGATGAGATGTGGGCTGCAACCGGTGAGTTCCCTAGTGAACTCGAACATACCCTCACAGTCACGTTTTATGATCGAAACGGTGATCTTCCATTAGCGCAACATACTCAATCGCTAAGAACAGGCTCGAACCTAAGCGAATCGGTGCTAGTAAGTGCTGCGCAGTTTGATACAACAAGCTTCGACACTGACCTGGACGGGGTGAGTAACCTCGCAGAGTCGATAGCCGGGACTGATCCACTTATTGATGAAGATGCGCTATTGGAAATACGTAACTTCTACAACTTAAGTTATGAATCTCGCATGTCTGTATCCAAAGATTTTGAATCCTTTTTATCGGAGGAAAGACCATTTTTAGAATCGTCTTCATACGACACCGGCCCGCGACAGTCAGGTATACGTGACGTAAACATTGATGCAGATGGTAATGGTACGTTTATATCGTATGCGATAAATGGCGGAGAAACCCTTGAGTTATCCGGCACTCGAACCCACACGCCAAATACGATTACTTGGGTAGGAAACCGGTCGGCCTATGAAGATTATCATCACAAAGTGGCGGTCACCAACACAGTCACGTTAGTTGATGAAAACACCCGTGAGTATGTAGAGGAGATCGTGGCCAGCAATATTGGTACATACGCTTACACATGGGAAACCAGTACACAGCTCACCGGAAAAATCATTGAGGGCACTTCACTGTGCAAACCTACCGCCGGCACGACAACAACAACGTTCCGCACAAATCCTGGTAATTCGGTAACCGTGTCTACCGCCAGTAAAGAACAGGGCGATAGATATTGGCGCGTGTCGGTTGATGGCAGGGATGATTACTTCGTTAGAGAGTTAAGAATTTTCGGTTACCCATTGAATAATCCTGATCACGCGTTTTTTATTTGTGACTTTGTGGATTTTGAGTAATTGGGGGTTAGCCTTTGTCACCGCAATTTATTTTAAGCGGTGGGTAGAGAATACTCGTCCACCACATCCATATTGATCTTTATGCCCAATCCAGGCCCGTCGGGAATGTTGACAATGCCATCTCTCATTGCCCAAGGTGCATCGATGAGTTTTTGTCTGAACGGATGATCTGATCGATCATATTCCAAGATAGGTTCGGTTGGAAAAAGGGAATGGTTGGTAACAGGCAGGGTGGCTAAGATTTGTAGTGACGCTGCTTGCGCTACTGCCGCACCCCATACATGTGGATTTACCATCACACCGTTAGCTTGCGCCATTGCTGTGATGTCTCGAATAGCGGTAATACCGCCACAAGAACCAATATCAGGTTGTGCAACATCGAGCGCGTGCTGTTGAAATAGGTGATTGAATCCAAAGGTGGAGTGTTCGTTTTCGCCGCCAGCAATGGGTACGCAGAGTTGAGCGCGCAAGGCTTTATAACTCTCCACATCTTCAGGCACCACGGGTTCTTCATACCAACGAATATTGTATGCCTCCAACGCTTTGCCTAAGCTGAGTGCTTCCGCACGGCCGTAGGCGTGATTAGTATCCACCATCAGTTCAATCGAATGATCTCCTAGTGCATCACTTATCGCTGCCATGACGTCGATATCGTCTGCAACGCCAAATCCCAGCTTGACCTTCATTGCTCTGAATCCGGCATCGCGATGATCGCGTGCTTCTTTCGCTAAACGCTGCGATTCATTTTTACCTTCAAGTCGATAAAAGCCTGTGGCGTAGGGTTGTACAGATGTACGCTGAGCGCCACCCAACAGTTGATAAATAGGTTGTGAATAAAATTGCCCGGCAATATCCCACAGGGCAATGTCAATAGCGCTGATAGCGGCGAGTACCGAGCCCTTTCGGCCATAATCTCGGGATTGGTTATACATTTTATGCCATAACACAGAGGTATCTAGCGGATTGCACCCGAGCACCAAGGGTTTAAATGCATGCGTGATGGCGGCAGCTGCGATTTCGGGCGGTTCCAGACCTTGCGTAAAGGCTTCGCCCCAACCAGCAAGGCCGTTGTCGGTGGTTACTCTAACCAGTGTTGCACTGCGTTGGTGTACCCAGCCTTGCGAAAACGCAAACGGTTGGTCTAGTGGTGTTTTTAAAACAAACACATCGAGATTGGCGATTTTCATTCGAGACTATGGCGTTTTTATGTGTGGTTGGGAACAGGGCGTTGCGCAATAATAACGCCCATACTTATCAAAGCGCAAATACACTTATACTACAAGCGCAAATGAGCGCTCATTGTGTGCTTTACAGGATCAAGTGGTGGATAACGACGTTCTCGATATAAAAATATTAAACCCGTATTTAGAAGAGCATGTGCCGGGTTTCAAGGGTTTGGTTCGGGCGGTGAAATTTCCCGATGGTCAGTCCAACCCAACCTACCGGCTTACGGCCCGTAGCGGTGACTATGTCATTCGCATGCAACCACCAGGTGTATTGTTAAAGTCTGCGCATGCGGTAGATCGAGAGTATCGCGTCATGGCAGCGCTTGCAAACTCACCTGTACCGGTACCACGTGTTTTGCACCTCTGCGAAGACATGGATGTACTCGGTCGTCTTTTTTATATGATGGAATACAGTGTGGGTAATGTTTATTGGAACCCACAAGTACCTGACATTAATGCTGTGCAACGCGCCAGGCTCTATGCTGAAATGAATCGTGTGCTATCGGCTTTGCACAGTGTGGATATTGGCGATGTTGGTTTAGAGTGCTTTGGTAAAGCTGGAAACTATTACGAGCGGCAGATCAGTCGCTGGAGCGCTCAGTACGAGGCGACGCAAACTGAAAACATAGAAGCCATGAATGCGTTGATACAATGGCTACCAGAAAACATACCCGCCGATGATGGCCAAGTTTCTTTGATACACGGTGATTATCGAATCGATAACATTATGTTTGCCAAAAATGAACCCAAGGCCATCGCTGTGTTGGATTGGGAGTTGTCAACCTTAGGTCACCCTTATGCCGACTTGGCTTATCAATGCATGCAGTGGCGCTTAGGAACGGGGGCCGTTGTACCAGGACTTGCCGGTGTTGAGCGAGCGGCCCTTGGTATCCCCACTGAAGCCGCTTACGTTCAACAGTATTGTGAGAATCGCAATATCAGCCGGATTGAGCACTGGCCGTTTTATCTTGCGTTTAGTTTTTTCCGCTTTGCCGCAATTGTTCAAGGCGTAAAAAAGCGAGCGTTGGATGGTAATGCATCAAGCCCCAAAGCGATGGCGTATGGCGAGCTAACGCCGGTGCTAAGCGAACTGGGCGTTCGCGTATTAGAAGAATAGGGCCTAGGCGTCGATTGCGTCTAAAGCTTGCTCAGCCCGATCAAACCACATACGAGAAATCAGGTTGTCCTTAGGCAAGGCCACGCCAAGCACGTTGACTCCTGTGTGACGATACTTTAGGTCTTCGTAGATGTTGCGAGCAATTTGTCGGTTACCCATTTCCTGATGCGCCATGCCTTCGCTGTATAGGGCGGTGTCGTAGTAGTTGGAATCTGGGAAATCGGTACGCAGCTTTCTCATGCTTTTTTCTGCCGCTGCGTAGTCTTTCTTATCAATCAGTTGGATATAAGCTCGCAAATAGGCGGCATCATCAGCCAAGTAGCTATCAGCGTGCAGTATTTCTATGGCATCAAGTTCGGCTTCTGCTTTGTCATAATCGCCATTGGCGCGCGCATTCATTGCGTTCAAATACAAAGTAAAATCATCCCCATCTCCGTACAATGAGGCTTCTTTAAGCACGGGTGCCTTAATCGCTGCGTGTTGCTTATTAACAGTGGCCGGTTCGCCTTGCATGTATTCATCGTATGCGGCTAAAGATTGTTCGTATTGCTGCGCTTTTTCTAAGTCTTGCGCTTCGTAAAAGGTTTGCTCAAGACGATTTTTTTCCTCAGCGACCATACTAATGGTGTCGAAGTCGATATCGAGTGCTGCGTATTTTCGGCCGTCAGTCACGGGCTCGAAGTTAATATTTAGATTAATCGCTTCGGTTGGGTTTAGCACAATCTCATTGTAAAAATCAGTGGTGAATTCATCCGCATGATCACCCGTTACCCTGATTGTTTTAATTGGATAGATATCTGCGCCTCGATTTGTTATTTTTATAACTTGCGAAGATCGAGTGCCCACATCGCGCGTACCAAAGTAAAAGTCTGGCACCGACACGTGCAGGTAGCTCCCACCAACTCCGGGTGTGGGTGCGTTGGATGAGCCGCCGCCACAGGCTTGCAATACGCCTATACAGAGTAGCGTGCAGGTAATTTTTACTTTGCTTGTACTTCGCATAGTCCGTTGCTCACGCCGCTTTTCTTTGTTCGTCTTCTTGTCCATCAACCTGGAAATAGTCGAGCGCCATTTTGCAATTACGTACCGCCTGATCCACGTTGTCGTCACATTGATTTCTTGATTCAGGTTGTTTCATGTGCTCTTCTGCGTGTTCGATTTCTTCTTTTGCAGCGGCTATCTGTTCGCGTATAGATCGCATGGCAGCGGTAAGTTCGCTTGATATTTCGCCAAATTCGCGGTTGTCAGATGCGCGTAAACGAACATCCAAGTTACCGTTCCCGATTTCACGTAAAGTACGTTTGATAGCCATAAGCGGGTGACCAAGTTTGCGCGTGATAAAAATGCCCAAGGCTATGGTGATAAACGCATTGATCAGCATCATGCTGATAATCCATTTTCCAAGTACGGCCGTTAAACTGGGCACAGCTTCATTGACCAACTGCATGTCCTCAGACACAAAGTACAGCGGCGCAACCCCTTCCACCAGGCTCGATAACATTTGATGATAGAACACGCCCATCAATACCGTTGTGATCACCAGGTAGATGGTTGCAAGGATCAGAACGCGTTTGATCTCGCGGGCTTGAAAGGTTTTGTCTCTCAAAATTGAGAGCGGAAAATTGGAGTCGGATGAGCGTGCCATGGTCATTGCCTATAAACCTGCATAGATACACAATAAATCGGCAAATTGTGGCAATACTTGAACTGATTATCGTTCTTAATGGACACCCATTTAGACGGCGATAGCGCGCTATAATTGTGGCTTCTATCACATTATTAGACCGAATCAATGGGTGCAGAACCTGCCGTTGTTATTGATGCTGGCACAGCGTTTTCGCTGGCAGGACTGTTGTATCTGCTTAGCGCCGTGGCAGCGGCAGTTCACGTGTTGCTAAACAAGCGCAACGTAAGCGCCACTGTGAGCTGGATTGGCGTGATAATTCTCTCGCCATTCTTCGGGGTGGTTTTATATTGGCTATTCGGCGTGAATCGCATTCGTCGACGAGCACAAGCAGAAATGCGGGTAAGAAGTGAAGCCGAACCGAGCGATGCATTGCGCACCTACAATGAGCACAGTCATTGTTATGCGAAGCTGGCAGAAGCTCAGCAACAACTGTTTAAAACTGGGCTGGCTATACATGATTCTCCGTACTTGGATGGTAATCAGCTCAAAACACTACTGAACGGTACGCAAGCTTACCCTGAAATGTTAAGTGCGATTAGCAAGGCGACTCAAAGTATTGTTCTATCCAGTTATATTTTTGAATTCGATCATGTTGGCAAGCAGTTTGTTGAAGCCCTAATACAAGCGCATGACAGGGGCGTGTCGGTGTATGTATCTATCGATGGATTAGGCGTTGGTTATGGGTTTAGCTTTGCCAAGTCTGATCGGGTGCTGCGTAAACACGGTGTTCCCACTGCGCGTTTTTTGCCTACATTTTCAGCCTCGGGAACGCGCTTCATTAACCTACGCAATCATCGAAAAATTCTTAGCGTTGATGGTGCCGTCGCGTTCGTTGGTGGTATGAATATACGCGCTGGCAATCTTCTCGATGGTAAACGCCGTCACCAAACTCAAGATGTGCACTTTAGTATTCGTGGGCCTGCCATAGATCAAATCAATCGTGTGTTTGAAGATGATTGGCAATTCGCGACAGGGCAAAGTATTTCCTTGCCTCGTTGGACGGGTGGGCAGGTCGGTGAAGTGACTTGTCGTGTGTTGCTGGATGGGCCGGATGATAACTACCAAAAACTGCAATTAACGATCATTGCTGCGATAAACTCAGCTCGATACTCCGTTCGAATAGCCACTCCGTATTTTTTACCCGATGTACCCGTTATTCATGCGCTGGAGCTAGCTGTTTTGCGCGGTGTACGGGTTGAACTGCTAGTGCCTGAGAAAAACAATCTAGCCGTTGTCGATTGGGCCATGAAGGCGAACGAGTCAAAATTGTTGAAAGCCGGGATAAAGATCTTTCGTTCTCAGCCGCCGTTTGATCATAGTAAGCTGTTTCTTGTCGATAGTTGCTGGACGCTAATTGGTTCGAGTAATTGGGATGCAAGAAGCCTCGAGCTTAATTTTGAGATTAATATTGAGTGCTATAACGAGGCATTAGCACAATCTATAGACAATGTTTTTTCACAAAAACTGGCCAGTGCAAGTGCAGTTGAAAAAGTGGATAACCGGTTGCCTGTAAGGCTTAGAAATAACTTTTTTCGGCTGTTTACACCGTATCTCTAATTAAAGTAAACGCTATTCAAGCAGGTTTATAAAACACATTGAATAAACGTCTTCTACCAAAATCAGTTGATGAAGCTGATTCCATTCAACACATGGGAACAGCGAATCAGGCTGCGCTTGGTCCTGTTATTCGTTGTCTGGTGTGGAATATCTTCAAAGCAAAACGAAGTCATTGGCTAGCTGATTTTAAAGCATTAACGGCTGATCGGGATTTGGTTTGTTTTCAAGAAGCTGTGGTAAACGCGCCTTCAGATGATGCGTTTGCGAGCAGTCAACGTTTTGAATGGGTGATGGCTGGTAGCCACGAGCACCCTCAAAGTGGCGTGGTCACGGGTGTTAAAACAGGGTGTGTTACAAAGCCATTAAAGCAAACAGTTCATCGATCCAACTATTCAGAACCTGTTTTAAAAACACAAAAGTTATTGTTGGAAACACATTATGCAATCACTGATTCGACACATTCTTTAATGGTGCTGAATATGCACGCAATCAACTTTGTAAGCGTTAAGAAATTTGTTGATCAACTCGATCAGCTATCAATGGCATTGGGCTATCACGATGGTCCGATATTGCTTGCAGGGGATTTCAATACCTGGAGCCCCAAACGCTTGTCGCATTTTATAGCGATGGCAACCGATGCCGGGTTAACCGAAGCAGGCATGCAAAGACGAGTCAAGATGCGTCATTTGAATGCGCATCTTGATCATGTGTTTTATCGGGGATTGAGCTTGATGGCGGTTGAATCGCTTGAGCATGTGACCTCTTCAGACCATGCGCCTATTACCGCTTCGTTTAAAATTGAGTAATTGTACGCAGCGCTTAACTGCTGCGTACTAGCATGATTAATAAACCGACGAACGCCACCACGCCACCGAGTAGCATAGCCGAGGTCATCCATTCTTTTGATGAGCCTTTAGGGCCGTTTTGTAGCCAGTCTTTCGCTACCGGGATCATTCTAATGATGAAGAACAACATAATCGCTGCCCAGGTGATCTTCATCCACATTGGCATATCCATACCGTCTCCTTAACGAGACCGGGCCGCTTAGCGGCCCGGAAATTCAAACAATTTCTAACAGTGAACTGGTAGTGCCAGTTCGTGTACGAGTCTTAGTCGTCCATGATACCCAAGATGTGCAACAGACTAGTGAAAATGTTGTACAGGTTCAGGAACATAGAAACAGTCGCACGTACATAGTTAGTTTCACCACCGTTGATGATTCGGCTTGTGTCAAACAAAATCAAACCACTCATCACCAAGATGATGCCCGAAGATACCGCCAAGCTTAGCGCTGGGATAGCCAGGAAGATGTTTAGTAGCGCTGCTGCAAATACGACTATAAGTCCTACAAACAAGAAGCCGCCCATAAAGCTGAAATCTTTCTTTGTAGTGAGCACGTAGCCGCTAAGCGCAAGGAATATTGCACCGGTACCGCCTAAAGACGTAGCAATGAGCGTTGGGCCGTTTGACATTGAAAGGTACGCTTGCAGCATTGGCCCCAGACCAATACCGAGCAGACCGGTAAATGCAAATACGACAAAAATGCCAGCAGAAGATTCTTCAACGCGTGGCAGTACAAACCACACTAAACCGATGGCTGCGAATGTGCAGATCATGGCAGCGCCACGGGGAATACCTAGAGCAATAGACAAAACCGCCATGGCCGCGCTAAATAGCAGGGTCATTGACAATAGAGCGTATGTATTGCGCAGTACTTTGTTCGTTGACAGAGCGCTTTCCGCACTAGTTGGAAACGGCGATGACTTTGACATGTTCAGACTCCTGTTTATGTCGTTGTTCAAGTTAAGCTGGGCGTGATCGGTTCGTGTCTAACTTTCCGATCATGTTCAAGCATCAATAATACCACCCATTGCCTTGTCAGAAGGTAGGGTTCTTTAAGGTCACATTCAAGTAATGAATTGATCAATTAGTAACCAATATAGCGGCTAAATGTGTAAATTAATCAGTCATTTATAAGGTTTATACGTCATTTGCCCTTAAAACAGATCATTACTACCCGTATTTGATGTGAACTGCCCACCAAAGTTCGCCCTTTGGCCTCAATATTGGTTACAATATGCGGCTTCGGAGAGTTGGCAGAGTGGTCGAATGCGGCAGTCTTGAAAACTGTTGACGGGTTAAACCGTCCGGGGGTTCGAATCCCTCACTCTCCGCCAAATTCAATTCCAGCACCAAGCCCATCCGGCACCCAATCTCAAACAATAAAATAACTCCCACCCGAGTGAGGGAGACGAACCCAGGGGTTCGACAAACAGCGCAGCTGTTTGGGCAACGCGCTTCAGCGCGTTGGGGCGAAGCCCCGAGGCGCAAGCCGAGTCAATCCCTCTGTACGCTCTCGTGCAATGGTTCGCGGATCATGACCCCCTACAACATCTGTCGGCTGCTAAACCAGCCTGCAATGGAATGTCTGTCAACCGTCGTTGCCAACACCTCGTGGGGTATTTCCTCACTGAGAAAAACCACCAGTGTTCCAAATTCAGGTTTAACGGAAATTAGTTCTTCTGAATTGTTGATATGCAATACCAATTCACCTGCGTTTACCGCTATCCATTCATAATTTAGATAGACGATGAGAGACAGAACTCTGTTCGACTTTCCCTTGAAGGCATCGTAGTGTTGCTTATAAAAACCATCCGGTTTGTATAGTGAAAAGTGACTTTCAAAGGAGAAGAGTCCTAGAAATAAGTGTTGGTTAAGGTAATCTTGCAGTCGCAGAATCCAGGCAAGCCATTGCTCTCCGGCTTTAGTTTCTTTAGTTATCCAAGCAACAGCATCGGTTCTAATCGCTTTATTGATGCTGTGGCCAGAATTGCGGCCAATGCCTGCATTTTGAAAGTCTGTTACAGGGGCCGAATGGGATTGTTCCCACAGTAGTTTTCCCAGAACCAAAGGTAAACAGTTAGCTTGTACGCTGTAGCCATGATCAACGAGATTATTGACCATAGATTCAAAAAATAGAGGGTGGGGTATATCCGGATTGTTTGGCTCAGTGCTTGGTTTATTCGGGTGAATATTGTTTTCGTTGATAATTCGTTGAACCAGTGGAATGGCAAGCTTGCCTGTCAGCAGATATAGCACGGTCCTAGCGGTGTCGGCAAGGAAAATAAGGTGAGCCTATCCATAGCTCACCTTAAGTTTTAGTTTGCTTGACCACTTCTCATAATAAAGTTGGCCATGCCTTGCACGTTCAGTGGACGCCAGTCCTTATACTGCTGCCAATCTGCATAATCTTCCATCATGACCTCAGCTACCAGTTCGTCAGTGGTCTTACCGGCTTTTAAGCCTGTTAATACTGCTTGCCTGAGTTTTTCCATGTAGATTCTGGCATCGGTTGCGTCAGCCTTAACACCTATTGCACCATGGGCTGGTGCGAAAATGTCGAAATCCAAAGATTCGATGGTTTTAATCTGATTAATCCAACCATCTAGGTTGGCGCCTCCCATATCCCGCCATGGCAGTCGTTTAGGGGCGGCGGCATCGGTAATGAACGCTACATTCTCTGGTCGCACAACAACCGCGATGAGATCATTACCATGACCCTCGCCGAGCCAGGTTAGCTCAAACGTTTTACCGCCGATTTGCAAGGTTTCGCTCGCATCAAATCGCACGTCGGGTTTAACACCGTCTATGGCTTCTGGCGCGTTTGCATGGGCAATCACAGTGGCTGAACCGCTGTACACCAAACCTCCGGAGGCATGGTCTAAATGACTGTGACTGTAAATCAAGTGGCTGACCGGTTTGTCCGTCAAAGTGGCCAATTCTGTTTTTAACCAGGAGGCCGCTTCACGATTGATTGGATCGACAACCACCACACCCTCGTTTGTCAGAACAACCAGGGAAAAATGAAAATTATTTTGAAAGCGATAAACATCCCCGGCAACTTTTGTGATGCTGCGTTTAGGTGTGTCTTGGGCAATTGCGGTGCTCACTATGCCCATCGACACCGTGAGAATCAGCAATTTCAGTATGTGTTTGTACATAGTGCTTACTCCAAATGGTCATTAAAGTGAATTCGATAGTAATGCCAATAATCATAATCTGATTACTATGGAATGTAAGACTATACCCTTAGTGCTCCGTTCAATTCTGCAGTGTTAATGTGCAAATATGCACACACAATAACGGGGCAACTGTATTAAGCGTAATTGCTGTTTCTTGCGCGAGCATAACCGTATGTAGTGCTGCCCTGGCGAGACCAAGTCTTAGCCGCAGCTGCTTACGAGGGCTCCATTGTTGACTATGCTGGCGCTAACAACTTCAAAACCAAAGATCTTTATTGATCTCTCTGCATTGGTTGTTGAACAGCAGAATATGCTTGATCATCAATCGTTGTTTTTAGTCACTACATTGCAGGACGAGCACCATAAAGAACAGTGAGTACATGTTTAAGCAGAGATTGATGGATTCGAACTGGAAGGGAAAACGCACATCCGCTGAGGTTATGCCCCTGTGAGATAAGGAGCATAACCAACAGCGGATTTAGTCAGTTTGAACATGGGGTCGAACATTTGCCAAAAAATCGTACTCTGTATTTTGATGTCGGTAGAACATCTTTTAGGCATAACGTTAGACCCGACTATAACTATGGAAGCAGCCGTTATTTATGGTTTCAGAAACCAGATCTTTTGAGTGGCGACTGTGCCGGTTGGAACCTCTATTTCGAATACATTTTTATCTGACAATTCGTAGTTCTCGTCATTCCATGCCTCACCTCTGGCACCTTCTATACGAAATATGTCGATTTTTGCCCACTGTGAATAATGCAGGTCGTAGCCTGGGTTTTCGGCGCCGTCCACTTCCTCACTCACCTCTTCTGAAACATTAAAACTGGTAGTGACGCTATTATTATAGGCTGTCGCAATTGTACCCGTTACGGATCCACTAAGTACACCGTATTCGGCTTCAGCCGATACTGAAAGTGATTTTTCGAAGGATTCGGCTTCGGTTATTTCTATTCCAGATTCTTTCGTGGTTGTCACCGTTATTTTTGTGTTATCAAGCAAGCGTCTTTCCGAATCTTTGACTTTTTTCCATCCCGTGTAATGCTGCATAACTGGCCAATGCTTGATTGGGATTGGATAAGAAAGAGTGTAGATAGTTTGATAATCTTCACGCACTAAGGCAGATAAATTAATTTCCTTATAGCGACAAGTCTCCCAGCGTGCACGCAGATGCATAGTGTGGTCGTCAACCCATCTAATCGACTTAGCGGTTACATTTGTAGTTTTATTGGTCTCTTTATCAAATCCGACCAGTACATGTGGAGTTCCATTTGAGCTGAGCGCAAGAGAGTCTATAACACCTGTGATCTTCCCTTCGTATCTATCGAACTGAGTCGGGTTGAGAGGGACAATGTAAAAATTAAGTGTACTTGGAATAGGATTATAACTATACCAATCAGTTGTTGTCGCCGTGTTTGAGTTCAATTCGTCCGGATAATTAGCTATACCAAATCCTTTTTCGCAAGGTCCATCGACTATTTCTGATTCCCACACCGTGAGCTTCATTCTGGTAAGTAGAGGACTGAATTGCTTTAATTTTTCGCTATCCACCAGTATCTCCTGGCTATACTCGGGTAGATCATCACCCCATTGTTCCGGGATTGGTAATTCCGATAATCCTCCGTTCGCAACGATTATATTCTCTTGTG
>CALHOU010000069.1 GCA_938035945.1 uncultured Granulosicoccaceae bacterium | reverse complement strand
ACAATCAAGCCCATTAGAGCCTGTGACGAGCTGAGCGTTATATTGAGGCGCAATGTGCCCAAATATGGCGTTTATTCCCGCATATTCCACCGCCACTGGTAAAGCACTATCAGATCGTTCGCAACAGAAAACAACGAAATTTCGCTCAACTGCCATCTTATATGAGGTAGTGTTTTCCCCCTTAACAGTGCCAGAGTCGTTGGCGTATCCCGAGATTTCGGTGGTACCGCAAAGTTGTTCTACTGACACATCATAGAATCGCGCCAAATCTCGAGCAGTTCGATAGAGTACGTTTTTATTAGTCTCTGCTCGCTTTAGTGAGGAAATCGATACACAAAGCCCTTTCTCCGCACATAAAAAAGCGACCTTTTCCTGACTTGCGCCCAGGCGTTTGCGCAGAATTTTTAATTCTTCCTTGCAAAGAACAACTCGTCCATCCTGGTAGATATTTTTTGTTTCAACCATAGATGTTGAAAATCAATATGAGAACTTCTGCTACCGATGATGCTAACACATACATTATTGATCACTAAAAGTTCACGCCTTAAAACTCGTCTGACTTTGCCTTAACTAGTACACATGGATTATCTTAATTGGTACAGGTAAACCATCTAGGCCAAGGTAAACTCAAATTCTAAAAGTGTTTTCTCTCATCATTTATTGAAAGTGGGTCTTAAAGCAATGGCAGCTTCACTAAGCAAAGCCTCGGAAAATTCAGAATCTGTAGCCATCGTTGGCGGTGGTATATCTGGACTTTCAGTGGCCTACACGTTGGTACAAAACAAATTTAAGGGGAAAATTACAGTTGTAGAGAAAACCCCAACACTCGGTGGCAATGCCGCTACAGCAAAAGTCGTGCTGGGCACCGATTTTCGCGGTGATGGTCTCTTGAGTGAATTCGTACGATTCGCTGATCTGGGAGTCAACGACGTCAATCTAAACAGTTACAAAAGACTTCATGGAGCAATGAGCGAAATCAAATATCCGATAGACGATTGTCTGCGCCCACTTGAAGATACTGTCGCGTTCTTCACCCGCGATTTTCGGGAAATCTGGACTAAAGACGGCTACCTGACAGGAGAGGCAGTACCTTATAGCAAGGCACGCATAGATGATCGACGCTGGGTTGTTGATACTCGATATTCCCTGCATGACGTTGACAAACAACTGGCAAGAGACGAACACACGTTCATGCAAATTGCGGCTGATGATTTTAGTTCTGGTTCGAGCAAAGATATTCCTAATCATCGGGATCTCTCAGTCGCAGAGTATGTTGAATTTTTCTCGGAAAACAGGTGCTCTGATGCCAAAATTACAGAGGAGAACTTGCGACGTCTTGTTCGCCTCTTTCTCTATCCTCGTATCTCGGCCATGTACTTCGCCGACCCGGCAGGCCCGGAAAATATGCCAATGCTCGGCGTTATGAGTTACTACATACTGCAAGAAGGCATTGAAGTTGAAACCAATAAGGGCAAAATAGAACCAGATCGTCGCTATTTTACACACGGGTCTCAACACTGGATTAATGCACTGGCACAGTGGCTAGAAAACGAAAATGTCGAGATTCTTCATGCTTTTGACGCATTAGTCGCTGGTAGTGAGGGACGCATTAAGATAACTAATGCAGCAGATCCTGACACTTCGCGAAACAGTTTTTGGGTGGATAAAGTCGTTATGACCGGTCATGCCGACGACCAGCTGGAGTCTTTTATCAGAGCGGAATCAGACGACAAGCTCTTGAGCGCAGAGATGGAAGACAATCTGCGTTCAATCAAACACTCATTCAGTCATGCCTATGCTCATACTTGGAATCGATTGCTGCCACCCGACCAGGGAACCTGGCGTACCTACAATGTGACGATTCGACCTCAGGACAGCGCTCGTGTGGAGCCAACCCCATATCAAATGACCTACGTACAAAACCGCCACCGAAATGATCGTCATCATCCGGAGTATAACCAATACGGAATGCCAATCTATTTTGTGTCCCTTAATCCAGCAGAAGAGATTCCAGATGAATATATTCTGCGACGCACCACCGAAGACGAACTCAAAGCGAAACAGGAGCAAGCAGGTTACGCGAGTAAACTAAATTCAACCCATTCACGACCTGAACTGGCGACGGCTACATTTCGTCACACAATAATGACCAAAAAGCTCCTCGAAATCCAGGCCGATCTACCAAGTTATCAGGGAATGGCTAACAAGCGTGTATTCTTTGCAGGTTGCTGGTCAAAAGGTGCGGGGCTCCATGAGGAGTGCTTCGACCAAGCTGAAAAAGTGGTTGCCGAAATACTTTAGAAGCCCGAAATGCGTCAGTAACATAGATAAAGATTGCAGACCGTTCAAGACGGGCAGCGCAATGCGAAAATGGAATCATTGAAATAGATTGGCTCGTACTAATTCATTAAACACGTGCTATAGATCAGTCGTCACCGAAGATAAGCTATGAAAGCAATCTATTTGTTATACGCCCTAGCAAGTGTGACGATCGCGCTGGCGCTGTTTGTAGGTTACCAATTGCTGAATATCAGACTTGCCATGGGTCCTGGATTGGAATTACACACAGCGTACCTGCCATTTGAACGGTTTACTATCGACAATTTCCAACTGACAAGTGAAGGCGCACAACTAATCTTTATAACTGCACGGTATAGCGCGATTTTTCTGCTACTTATTTTTACAGTTACGTTTTTCTGGATCCACAATAAAATCGACAAGCGGCATCGAAACATGTTACTAACGTTATTTTTTGTGCAGCTCATGGCCTTTACGCCAATGATCTATCGATCTTTCTTCCCATTCATCATTTTGTGACAAAAATGGCGTGTGGCAGGTAGTACTAAGTTAAAGCGTGAATGTTTCCTTGTTCAACAGCCCGCTAGCAATCAGATGCAATACCTGCCGCTGTCGCGGGCCGCGCAACCTTGCGCGACCCCAAGCAGTTGCAAGCACCCTAGAGTTGTTTGCAGCTTTTTATCGGATGCCCAGCTTCTACAACCCTCCAATCGCCATCGACTAACTTAATCGCATAAGCCCAATGCCCATTGAGGTTTGATTTAGTCAGCATCAGCACATCAAAAACTTGCTCTGACTTAAAAACCCGAATCTTGTGCAGCGCCTTCGAGGCATGGAAATTTTCTACTGCATTATGCTTGACAAGGCCGCCTGATTTAGCGGCCGTCATAACAAAATCTTTATTGTTGTAAACGTGTACTCGTACATCAACGCCAGAGCAATTCTTAATTTGCATGGCTGAGGCTTGCATAGATGCGGTGGCAATCAGAACTGCGGTGATCGGTATGGTGAATTTCGCCAACAAACATTTGCCTTTTCT
>CALHOU010000068.1 GCA_938035945.1 uncultured Granulosicoccaceae bacterium | reverse complement strand
GACCGGCCCGATAGCTAAGGGCTCGAAAAGTTGATCATAGCGTTTATTGCGCATTGATGAATCCTTGAATGACATTCGCTGTGTTTATACCGATCTCTTCAACCGCGTAACCACCCTCCATAACAAACAATGTTGGCAGGCTTAAGTGGCCTAGCAATTGGCCATAGTCTGTAAAATCGGCTGACTCAAGTTTAAAAAAACTGATCGGGTCTTTTTTAAACGTATCAACGCCCAGAGAAATCACCAGAGCATCAGGTTTAAAGGCTTGTATTTTTTCGATCGCGTTTTCCAATGCAAGCTTCCACTTGGCATAAGAAGTACCTGGTGGTAATGGGTAGTTCACGTTGTAGCCTTCGCCATCAGCATGCCCGGTTTCATCTGCATAACCAAGAAAGTGTGGGAACGCATGCACAGGGTCCCCGTGCAAAGATAAAAATAAAACATCGTTGCGCTGATAGAAAATATCTTGTGTGCCATTGCCATGATGAAAATCAACGTCGAGTATAGCGACGCGCTTGGCACCTTCGTCTAAAAAACCTTGGGCAGCGATTGCAGCGTTGTTTAAAAAACAATAACCACCATACAGATCAATAGCAGCATGATGACCCGGTGGGCGGCACAGAGCAAAAGCGGCAGGCTCGCCAGCTTGACTAATAAAACGCTGTGCCGTCTGCGCGCAAGCAGCACTGCTGCGTGCAGCATTCCACGTACCACGCGTAATTGCTGTTTCTATAGCGAGGGCGTAATAGCCTAACTTGCCATCAATGTAATCAGGCACC
Organism: uncultured Granulosicoccaceae bacterium; assembly: GCA_938035945.1. Classification (GTDB taxonomy): domain Bacteria; phylum Pseudomonadota; class Gammaproteobacteria; order Granulosicoccales; family Granulosicoccaceae; genus Granulosicoccus. The sequence continues at coordinate 19,218 of CALHOU010000068.1, read as the reverse complement.
CGTTGTTGCATGCGCCGAGCTGGAAACACCGTGGGTATGGCCTCTCCTGCAAAGCCTTCGGCAACCCACTCATCCCAAGCTGTTTCCAGAAACTGCATAAAGTCAGCACTGTGTACACCCAAAACACTTTTCATCTCGAGTGCATCGGGTTTTATAAATTCACACAGCGCGCGAGTCGATAGCTCATCGTAGACATACTGCCACCGTTCTGGGCACTCGTGCGGTCGTATCCACTGCCCACCGGCTAACTCATGGGTCGGGAAGTGATCAGCATGTTCTTCGCTCAGAACGACTTTCATTTTTATTCTCTCTCAATTATTCTCTCGCAATATTTTGCCAACATCGCTATTACCAACTATGGAATTTGGACGCATGATATGCCAAACTGCCGCTAGTCAAAACAAAGGCAGTATCGCGCACGTGAACTCTAGAGTCACTAATGATCGTACCGGAAATTAATCGTACTCGATATATTGTGTCGCTCGAGACTCGTTTGCTAGATTCTGTTGTGCATCCCCACTCGGCCGTCCACTGGCCCGTCCACTGGGCTGCCCAAGCAGGCTGCGTATGAGCATCGCAGTCGCGGTTGATCAACTTAGCAAGCACTACGCTGATGTGATCGCGCTCAATAACGTGTCTTTGTCTATTAACGACCAAGAGTTCTTCACCCTGCTTGGCCCGTCCGGGTGCGGCAAAACCACTCTGTTAAGAGTCATAGCAGGGTTTGAATCAGTTAGCTCCGGTAGCGTGCATTTACACGGCAAACCGATTGCCAACTTACCGGCGAACAAACGTTCGGTTAACACGGTGTTCCAACACTATTCACTTTTTCCACACATGAGCGTGGCCGACAACATCAAGTTTGGCATGCAAATGAAAGGCAGTACGGCAAGCCACATAGAAAGTCGCTGTAAGCAGATGCTTGAGTTAGTTCAACTCGGCGAATTTGCCAATAGAAAACCAGCACAGTTATCGGGCGGCCAACAACAACGGGTTGCCCTGGCTCGAGCACTGGCCCCCGAACCCGAATTGTTGCTGCTTGATGAACCCTTATCTGCACTGGACTTGAAACTTCGCCAAGCCATGCGTTTGGAACTAAAACAAATTCAACAAGAAACCGGCATTACATTTATTTTCGTTACACACGACCAAGAAGAAGCGTTGACCATGTCGGACCGAATCGCTGTTATGTCAAACGGCGAGGTACAGCAGATTGGGGATGCGCACACTATCTATGAGCAACCGCGCAATCGGTTTGTGGCAGACTTTATTGGCGAAATTAACATGCTCGATTGCGAAGTCCTGAGCTCATCCGCCAGTACTGATACGCAGTACACAGTCGCCTGTGATATTACCGGGCTTGCGCAATTAACCGCGAATGCCGACCAAAGCGTAACTCCGGGCACGCAAGGCAGTCTCTGCATAAGACCAGAACGTTTGCAACTACTAGCAGCCGATCACCCGGATGCCAAGCTACTCGGCACTGTAGATCAATTGGTTTATCTTGGTACCGATACTCAAACAACTGTTGTATTAAACAACGGTATAAAGTTATTGGTTAGAAGTTCGAACAATGCAACTCAACACATCGTGGCTCAATCTGGCGAAAAGATTGGTATTGGCATCGATACGATGGCTGCCCGCTTTCTGGATAACTAGAATGCGATCTACCCCACCTTTGCCACAGTGAGCACAAAACTAAACAACATCGTGTCTGGCAACGCAACGTTCCACCACCAACGTCACAAACTTCTGCTGCCTGCGTGGTTGGTTATCTGCCTACTGCTGGTTGTACCTGTACTAATGATGTTGGTGTACTCCTTCTTAACCAAAGAATTTCGTGGTGGAGTTATTTGGGAGTTCTCACTCGCCGCCTACGATCAATTCTTTTTCGACCGTGGCTTATTCGGCGATGAACCTGCCAAAATTGACTGGACGTATATGCGCATATACGCGCGCTCCGCCCTGCAAGCATTTATCGCCAGCGTATTGTGTTTAGTGATTGGTTTTCCAACCGCTTATTTCATAGCTACACGATCCGTTCGCAGCCGGCCAGTATGGGTGTTTTTAATTACCATACCGTACTGGGTTAACTTATTGATTCGCACCGTTTCCATGAAATTTATGATCAGAGACAGCGGGCCACTTAATACTTGGCTACTGCAAGCGGGCATCATCGATCAACCGATTCACCTCATCAACACCAACATCGCCGTGCAGCTGGGTTTATTTTATTCTTATCTGCCGTTTATGGTTTTACCGATCTATGCATCGATTGAACGCTACGACTTTTCATTATCCGAAGCGGCATCTGACCTATACGCATCAAAATGGACAACACTACGCCGTGTGATTCTTCCCGCGGTTAAACCCGGCATTATCGCCGGGTGCATTCTGGTGTTTGTGCCAAGTCTGGGCGCATTTCTCGCACCCGACTTACTCGGCGGTGCCAAGAATTTTATGATCGGGTCTTTGATCGAAGAGCAATTTAAGGGTAACGCAGGTAATTGGCCCTTTGGTGCCGCATCTTCAATGATTCTGCTGGCTATCGTAATGGGCGTTCTGCTGTTGTACGCGCGCAATGAAACTAACGCGGCAGGGTCGCGTTAACATGGCTTCAATTAACACCAATATTAAGCACTACCCCGGTTTTTTAGCCGTTACCGTGTTCTGTCTTTTCCTGTTATACGCACCATTGCTGGTGGTTATGGTGTACTCATTTAACGACAGCCTATCCATTGTTAAATGGGAAGGTTTTAGCTTACGTTGGTACCACGATGTATTTAATGGCAAGGAAACGGCAAAGTATAAAACAGCCGCCTGGAATTCAATTAGCATAGCGGTAATGGCCGCGACTGCCGCTACCATCATTGCCACACTTGCAGCCCTGGGCATGAACAGAAGTGCGCAATGGCGCGGCAAGTCGGCAAGCTTTGCCCTGATAAACCTACCGCTGATGGTGCCCGAAATTGTTACCGCTGTTGCAACCCTAATTTTTTTTAGCGCTATTGGGTTTAAGACCGGCTACACCAGTATTTTAATCGCGCATATTGTGTTTTGCATCCCCTTTGCTTACCTGCCCATCTCCGCGCGGCTACAAGGCATCGAAAGCTCGTATGAGCAAGCTGCGATGGATTTGTATGCCACTCGCACACAAGCTTTCACGAAAGTGCTTATGCCGTTAATGATGCCCGGTATAATTTCTGGCTATTTACTCGCGTTCATTATTTCGCTCGACGATTTCATCATCACAAACTTTGTCAAGGGTGCCGGTATAGAAACCTTGCCAACCGCCATTTTTGGTGCGGTAAAACAAGGTATAAAACCCAATATTATGGCTATATCAACACTGATGCTGCTGGTATCGGTGCTGTTTGTGTGTATTTCATATATGGTAGGGCGTAGCGGTAGTCCCACTTCACAAAACAGTGAGTAGTACAACACACTATTTGCTGAGCAAAACAACCGCGTAACTGGAGGAAGTAATATGAAACAACGATTTACCACCAAACTCATACAATCAGCTGTAGCGGCAGCATTCGTATTGAGTGCAAACACGGCCAGCGCTGAAGGCTCTTTGAGTATCTACCACTGGTTCGAATATATTCCACAAGAAGTACTGGATAAGTTCTCCAAAGAGTACGACGTGGAAGTCACTATGGACACCTACGATTCTAACGAATCCTTACTGGCAACCCTCAAAGCCGGCAAATTGGGCAGTTACGATGTTGCTGTTCCCGGTGACTACATGGTAGAGATCATGCGCAATGAAGGCGTACTCGATAGTTTCGAGCCTTCCGATCTATCCAACTTTGGCAACATCATGGATCAATGGTTGGACGTAAGCTTCGACCCGGGCCGTAAAAATTCTATCCCTTATCAGTGGGGCTCTACCAGCTTTTCGGTTAATCGCGATATGTACGACGGCGACATTCGTACAACCGATATTATTTTTAATCCACCTGAAGAACTTGCGGGCAAAATCAACATGCTCGATAGCCAGGGCGAAGTGTTAGCGCTCGCATCCATTCACCTGGGCATACCTCAATGCTCATCTGATCGTGATCAACTAAAAGCCTTGAATGCCTTGCTACAAGAAGCAAAGCCTAAATGGGCATCATTTAACTCTGATGGCGCAAAAGATGTGCTGGTATCGGGCGATGCGGTTGCCGGAATGATCTACAACGGTTTTAGCGCCAAGGCTCGCAATGAAGGCGTTAACATCGAATACTCGTATCCTAAAGAAGGTTTTATTGTTTGGATGGATAATGTCGTCTTATTAAAAGACGCGCCTAACAGAGACAATGCTTTGAAGTTCATGAACTTCTTGCTTGAACCTGAAAACATGGCGGCCATCACCAACTTTGCGCAATACACCGCAGGTGTTAAAGGCGTAAATGAGTTACTGACCGAGGCACTTAAAACATCACCTGAATCAAACCCACCTGCAGACGCACCAGCAGGTTCGTTTATCGCGGTGTGCGATGAAGCAACACAGAAATTGTACGATCAAATTTGGACTAACTTGAAAAAGTAAAGATTCCCAAGCCTCACGCTAAACAGGGATGTTTAGCTCGGCCAAAACCATCGTTAACACCGTCATTTGCCCCGCCGGTCAAGCTAAGTTAAATTGGCGCGTCTAAAGTAAAACAATGATGAATGATAAGCTAACCCGAGAAATGTAAACAGCCACAACTCATGACAATTGAACTTTGGTTAACATTTTGCGCAGCATCAACTGTCTTGTTGCTGATTCCGGGGCCCACCATTTTAACTGTGATCAGTTATTCAATTGCGCATGGCAAACGGGCCAATATACCGCTTGTGCTTGCAGTAGCCTTGGGAGATTCTACCGCCCTGCTCCTGTCTCTACTTGGGCTTGGCGCGTTACTCGCAACCTCTGCCATGTGGTTCCTCGCGGTTAAGTGGATTGGCGGATTATATTTAATTTACTTGGGCGTAAAGTTATTCCGCGCCGGTATAACAAACCCGGTACAACAGACCCCCACAAATCGAAATTCAACCTGGTCTCTTTTCTATAACACTTGGTTGGTCACGGCACTCAACCCAAAAGGCATTGTCTTCTTTGTCGCTTTCCTACCACAGTTTATTAGCCCAGCCAACGCTATCGCGCCGCAGCTTTGGCTGTTGTCTATTACCTTTGTGATATTGGCGTCGCTGAACGCGTGTATGTATGCAGTATTCGCAGGGACGGCACGGCGTTTGTTGAGCACACCCACCAATCTCAAGCGCTTCAATATTGCAGGAGGGTCAATGTTGTGCGCTGCTGGTACATGGGCACTCACGGCAAGAGCGCAAACAAGCTAGGATGCGATACTAACTCGGCTGCTTATCTTTTAAACGCTCGACTGGCCCAACATTAGACTTTGCATCAGTGGGGTTATCGAACACACCATACAAAATGATTTTATGATCGGTCAGGCTGTAGCCTAATTCTTCGGCAATTTCTGACAACCGGCGTTCGATTTGTTCATCTTTGAATTCAGCAACCCGACCGGTTTTTACGCACACAATGTGATCGTGATTATCACCGGTATCGAGCTCGAATATGGCTTGGCCACCATCGAAATGATGACGAGTTACCAGACCCGCCGCTTCGAATTGCGTTAACACACGGTAGACCGTGGCCAAGCCAATATCACTGCCTTTTTCGAGCAAGGCTTTATAAACATCTTCTGCGCTCAGGTGATGTTGTTCAGCATCTTCTAGAATCTCTAGTATGCTCAGTCTGGGGAGCGTGACTTTCAGACCGGCATTTTTTAGTTCGCGAGTTGATGTATTCTGCATGCGTCGATAGGCCCCGTTCCGTTGTGTAACGACCGGATACGATTTGGTTTGCTAAAGTATACGACAACAACCACACTTAATTCATGGAAATTGCGTACGTGAGATATTTGGCTCTACCGGTATTGCTCTTGACCCTTGTGGGCTGTGGAGGCGACCCATTTTGGCTGCCCCGAGCACACAGAATCACCATCCAACAGGGCAATCTGCTCTCAGAGCGTCAACTCAACGAGATCAAGGTGGGCATGAATCAAAACGCCGTACGCACCTTGCTCGGCGCACCTATTGCCAATACCTCGTTTCACGATTCGCGCTGGGATTACCTGTATACACGCGGCCCTGCAGGGGCTGCCATTGAAGCGCGACATCTGGCCATCTACTTCGAAAACGCAACGGTTACGCGTATCGACAGTAACGCTGAAGAGCAAACCGGTGAGATTCCCGAGCACAGAAATTGGTGGGAAAGGCTATTTCCGCCGCTTCGGGAGCCGACCGGACTCTAAGGCCGCACGCTGCCGACGCAGCTCCATCGGGTCTTGCTGGAGCGGCCGGTAAATTTCAACGCGATCCCCGGTGCGCAGTGGAGCCTCATCTGCCACTCGTTCACCGTATACGCCCAGCGGTGCTGCATCTATATCGACCTCATCGGCAGCGGCCCTCAAGCCGGCTCGTTTTGCCAATTCCACCGCTTCGCGCGCGCTGCAAGCCTCATCTACCTCCAACTTAATGACCTGCTGACGCTTAGGCAATGCCAACACCACAGATACCCTCACCTCATTTTACTCAACTCATCTGCGCGCTTAATAAACGCTGACACTAAGGTATCGCACACTTTATTGAACGCTGGCGCAATCAGTTTGCCAACCATGGGGCTGGCAAATTCAAAGTCGATATCCAGCAGCACTTTGCACGCAGTGTCCCCCAAGGGCTTGAATTGCCAAGTGCCACTCAGGCGCTTGAATGGCCCATCGACCAATTCCATGGTGATGCGTTGATTGGCCTCAAGCTGATTGCGGGTGGAAAATTCGGACCTGTTCACCACCTGATTGATGGTTACTGACGCGAGCTGGTGGGTGTCGCTGCGCTCATCCACGCGCGCACCGCTGCACCAGGGCAGGAATTGCGGGTAGGAGTCTATGTCACACACCAGCTCATACATGTCTTTTGCGTTGTGTTCTACCAACGCAGTACGCGAAATCGAAGGCATAAATTCTTGTTTTACGGTCAGTGGCCCTATAATGCCTGTATGGCAAAGAAAAAAAACAAAAAAGGACAAGGAGCGCCCGACAACACCATTGCGCGTAACAAACGCGCAACGTACGACTATAAGATCGACGAAAAGTTTGAGGCCGGTCTGGTTTTACAAGGTTGGGAGGTGAAAAGCCTGCGCGCTGGAAAAGCACAGCTGACCGATGGTTATGTGCAGATTTATCAAATGGAAGCCTGGCTTTACGGCTGCAATATCACACCACTGATTTCTGCATCCACTCACCATACAACCGAAGGCGTTCGACGCCGAAAACTGCTACTGAATCGTCGCGAGTTAGCGCGTTTAATAGGCGCGGTCGATCGTAAAGGTTATGCCATTGTTGCAATGTCTATGTATTGGAAGAACGGCAAGGTGAAATTGCAAATCGGGTTGGGTAAAGGTAAGAAGGAATTTGATAAACGTGCAAGCATTAAAGATCGCGATTGGCAACGCGATAAAGCACGTGTGGTCCGTGTTCACTAGCATACTCGAACCTAAATGAATGTCATCATTATCGGCGCTGGTCTTGCCGGACTGGCCACGGCCTATCGATTAAAACAGCAGGGTATAGATGCGCAGGTCTTTGAAGCGAACAGCCAACCCGGCGGTCGCATTCAACCGGCTATTGCAAATTCACATCAAGACCTGGGCCCAACTTGGGTGTGGCCCTACGCGCAACCGGTGGTTATTCAATGGTTAAACGAACTCAATCTTAAAACCTTCGACCAATACGATGATGGCATCGCTCTAATAGATCGCGATGCTAACATGCAAGCACAACAACAAGACCTACCTTCACAATATGGTATCGCCCGCATCGAGGGAGGCACCCACGCACTTATCGCAAAACTGTCATCTTGCTTAACGCACTCAGTAAAACTTGAACACATTGTTAAGCGATGCGTTTATGTCAATAAGCAGTGGCAATTAACTGTTTCGACGGCCAACAACGGCACGATGCAGTTTACCTGCGAGAAACTTATCGTTTCCGCGCCACCACGCTTAGGTGCAGCAATCATTGACACTACAGAGGATTCACTCACAACTGCCTTAACGACATTGTCGCGTGCTGAAACATGGATGGCCCCACACGCTAAAGTGGTTGCGGTTTACACAACAGCATTTTGGCGAGAGATGGGTTTATCCGGCCGTGTGGCCAGTCATGTCGGCCCGTTGGTAGAAGTTCACGATCACAGCGGGCCCGATGGAACTCCTGCAGCCTTGTTTGGTTTTGCTGGTGTGCCGGCTCACTTAAGGCTTGAAGCCAAAGAGCAATTTGTGCAAGCGATTAAGCAACAGTTAAAGCGCTGCTTCGGTGAAAGCGCACCCGAACCCATCGATATAATCATCAAGGACTGGGCTTACGAGCAATTTACAACTACGGATGCTGATCGAAACGGTAGCGGCGCTCATCCCCCGGTGTTACCAAGTCTGGCGCGAGACGCATATTGTGATGAGAGTTTGTGGTTTGGCGTATCGGAGACTTCGCAACGAAGCCCTGGACTAATAGAAGGTGCCTTAGCGCGCGCAGATGAGGTTGCGGCTGATATGATCGCATCAATGCATAATTAGCTGGCCGCCAACTTCGCCATCCATGCCTCATGCGCTGCCATCTCAGATTCGTTGGCATACACCACAACTAAATTATCCGTGTTGATCGGCTCGCTCTTACCTTTACTGGTTTCGGAAGTGCCACGATCGGCGTCAAGACTCAAGGCCGTTTGGCCACCCGTCATGGTCAGATACACATCGGCCAAAATTTCTGAATCAAGCAATGCGCCGTGAAGTGTGCGGTGTCCATTGCTAACACCTAATCGTTTGCATAAAGCATCTAAAGAATTGCGTTGGCCAGGATACATCTTTCTTGCCATAGCCAGAGTGTCGGTGACTGAACAGATGCTGGTGAGTGGGAACTCATCACCAATGATGGCAAACTCAGACTCCAAAAAACCAACATCGAACGGCGCATTGTGAATCAACAATTCGGCACCGGTTAAATAAGCTTTGAGTTCACTAGCCACTTCTTGAAAGCGAGGTTTGTCGAGCAAGAACTCGTTGGTGATGCCGTGGACTTCTATTGCCTGATGATCGATCTCGCGATCGGGTTGCAAGTATATGTGCAGATTGTTTCCCGTTAGTCTGCGCTCGCGCAGCTCAACACAACCAACTTCAATCACACGGTGACCGGTTTTTGGATCGAGCCCGGTGGTTTCGGTATCGAGAACGATTTGCCTACTCAAGGTTTTGTCTACTCTAGGTTTTGACGACTAAAAGGAATTGTCTACTATTAAGTGCTTACAATTTTGTTGGCTTGTTATGACGAGCCGTTTTTTGGGTGCTTGGCTTAACGCTGCTTGTTTTTCAGTCGCCGCTCTACATTGCGCGCATGTTCCGCGGCACTCGTTACAGTGCCCGCAGCCATGTTGCCCCCGCGTTGACGTCGCCATTGCCGGCGCGACAATGTCATCGGTATGGTTTGCTTGCGTGCTTGCACGATGTAAATACCACCTAAGCCACCAAACCAAGGTTGCAACCTTTCAACACCTTTGAGCCGCCGTAACAAACGTTCGCTGTTGATTGGTGGACGAATAAAAGATGCTTCACTGTGAAGCACGCGGTAATCCAGTACCGACAACCAATCTTTTAAACGCCAACGCGAATAAAACCGCCCATACCACGGTGACTTTTTTCGCCAGCCGGTTAACAAGTGACGCAAACCAAAAGCGCTTACCGGATTAAAACCAACAATAATCAGCTGACCGTCCTCCATCAACACGCGGTCAGCCTCGCGCAATGCTTGGTGAGGGTTATCACAAAAATCGAGTGTGTGCCACAGCACCACCAACTTCATGGTGTCACTTGCTATAGGAAGTTGCAGGGCATCGGCATTGATATCGGCTTCGCGACCGGGCGCATCGATGGTGAGCTTGCGGTGCAGACCGGCACTATCCAAAATGGTGTGATTGGGCTGAAAGTTACCAATTAGCAAACCCTGGTAGCCAAAAACGTCGCGCAAACAAACCGAAAGTCTAGTTTCCAGATCAATCAGGATAGACTGACCGAGTCCGGTTGCGTACCATTGCGCCAACGACTGTTGAGCGTGTAACCAGACGGGCGCCCGACGTAATTTAAATTGCATAGTAAAACCTCGAGTAGCAACGAAAAAGCATGGCTTTACGCGCCCACCTCAATCTAACCAGAATAAGTATAGCTCTCATTCTATTCCTCACGCTCCTCTTGCCTGGCGCTTTTTCTGTGTTTGCGAATGAAACTGACGCCAGAACCGAAGGCTCCAACCCATTATTGACTAAAACTTTACCAGTTTTGGGCAACACCCCTGATATGGACCGTTACCTTAGCCGAGAGGTCAGCGATAACTACATATTTGGTTCACATTCGAACACACCTCGCGCCACAGCACCAGTGGTGATCGTCAGCCCGAGTCCCAACAGCACGAACAGCCCAGCCAACCCAGGTGCGGGCATGGTTTCCACCGCCTCAGACGGTTCTGCAGAATCGGCAACGAGTGGGCCTGCTAAGTCGGTTACTACCCGCGCAACAGCATTTGTAAAACCAACCAATTTAGAAGAACCAGCGAATGTAGAAGAACAAAGTACCGTCGAACCCTGGCAGCCCGTGTTTGCCGATAACAAAAGCGGCCCTGGAGATTCTGTTTGGACGCATATAATTTCATCAGATCGACTGCCACTTTCAGACCATGAGCGCGTTCGATTTTACGAAGATCAGTACCAGCGTGAATCGCTTTGGATAAGCAAAATCCTAAAACGCGGCTCACCGTTTCTTGCGCATCTTGTGGCCACGCTCGATCAGCGATTTATGCCTCTGGAGCTTGCCCTACTACCCGCGATTGAAAGTGGTTATCGAACAACCGCAAAAAGCGGTGGCAATGCAGCCGGACTATGGCAAATCGTGCCTATCACTGCCAAAGAGATTGGTGTGGTGCGAAACCAATGGTTTGATGGTCGCAGTGATGTTTTGGTTTCGACCACAGCTGCCATCGACTACTTGAGTTATTTAAATGCCGAGTTTGATGGTGATTGGGAGCTTACGCTTGCTGCGTATAACGCAGGCCCAGGTCGGGTGAGAGCCGCAATCCGAAAAAATGAAAAAGCCGGATTGGCGACAGATTATTGGTCTCTGGACTTGCCGCAGGAAACGCTTAACTACGTGCCGAAGTTAATTGCGCTGGTGAGCCTGCTTAAGCAACCTGATCAAGGTGGGTTGGAAATGCCGGATGTGTTGATGGAACCAGCGTTTGAATCAATCGACGTTGGTTTTCGCGTCAGCATTGATAAAGCGGCGCAAATCGCAGACATTGATATCGATGTTTTAAAATCTTTGAATGCGGGTTTGATACACGGTGTTACGGCTCCCAAAGGACCGCACTATTTATTAATTCCCGCCGGCAGCGGTGAGCAGTTTCAAGCAGCCTTTGCTGGAATTGATCGCAGTACCGTTTTTTCTGAACCCAAAACACATACCGTATCTGCTGGCGACACCATAAGCAGCATCGCTTTGAAGTACGGATTATCACAAAGAGCGGTTTTGGAAATGAATTCACTGGATAATGCGAAAATTCGTATTGGACAAAAATTGGCCGTTCTCGACAGTCGCAATATTTCTGAGTCAATCATTGAGTATGTGGTAACAATCGGCGACACCTTGTCCGAAATCGCCGACAAGTTCTCAGTAAATGTAAGTGACATTAAGCTCTCAACCGGCGAGAGCATGAACGACGATGTCATTCACCCTGGCGATACTTTGAACATAATTGTGTCAACGCCGTCATCGGGTTAATTTAGTGCCATTATAATGACTGGCACTGCATGTTTTTTCCGTACAAAACAAACGCTTATACACAAATAGAGCATAATTACATTCAGATGTGTAGGTTGACGTAAGCGTCTGAAATGTCAATAATTGCATCTCAGCACGGGTCCGCTCTAAAGGAGTAGAATCTCGTGTAGCTAGCACCGCAGGAACAATTGGAATGACCACAGTAATCGTTACACACGAAGATAACGAAGTCGATGAATTCGCTTTCGATGCAAGTGATCGCATCATAAGCATAGGCCGCCGTTCAACCAACGACGTCTGCATCCCTAATTTATCCGTCAGTGGAATGCATGCGCGCATCACCATTGATGGCGACAGTGCTTCGATCGAAGATAATAATAGTACAAACGGTACATACGTTAATGGTCGTTTAATTTCGCGCCAGCTGCTCAACGAACACGACGAAATAGTTATCGGTAAAACCCGTGTCGTTGTTCAACTTAACAACGTTGACCATGCATCCGATGTTGCTCCAGCTCATGCAGCAGAAGCACAACCAGCACTCAATCACGCATCTGATGACTACCATGCATCTGATGACCACGCATCTGATGACTATGATAATGACTACGAAGATGCCGACGACAGTTTTGTTGGCGAAACCACCTATGCGGCGGACGATCACGCCCTAGAGCACGAGCACGAAGCTCCTGAGAACAAAGCTGCTGGCTACATTGCGCCTGACTATGATGATCAAGACGATGATCAGCCAATGAGTTTGTCCGACAAAGCCAAACTTGCGCTGGGACGTTCTGATGCACCAACCAGTGCTGCCAATACTGCCGCAAGCGCAGGCGTAGCTGCCGTTGCGGCATCCAGCGCTACCGCCGCTGCAAGTCGCGCATTTGCCGATAGCGATGTCGCGGTTGCAGAAGCTCCGCCAGTATTCGCCAGCGAATCTCATGCAGCCGTGCAACACGCTTCTGATGTAGCCGCAGAGCCGCACCCGCTTGATGGTTTGGATGAACCACTGGGCGAGCAATCTGCTCACACTATCGCAAACGATGCCAGCATCGCTGAGGCCGAAGCAGCGCCGATGGTCAAAACCGCTGGCGCTGTGATTGAAATTCAGAACGGCGCAAAATCAGGTCAAGTACTACCCATCGACAAGCCGGTTACTACGCTCGGTCGACCTGGTATCCAGATCGCGGCAATTATGCGCAAACCCGATGGCTATTTCCTCATGCACATCGAAAGCGATGACAGCGTGGATATGCCAACATTGAATCGCGATACTATTGGTGATGATCCTGTTCAGTTACACAGTGGCGATCGTCTCAATGTAGCCGGAATAGACGTGGAGTTCATGCTCTCTTAGCACTCTGAGCATCCCCCAGCGCCCAATACCGCGTGGTATATTGCCTGTATAGTCACTACAAGACATTTACAGGCAATATTCCATGCGCTCTTACCATCAGATCGATCTTGCATCGCAAACCGTTACGACCGAAGAACTTCACGGTGAAGCCATTGTGCGTGCCGGTCGCTACCTGATCGCCAAAACCCTGGTCGAACAAAATATCGCAACAGTCGATCCACTCTCCGACGATAATCCACTTATATTTTCAGCCGGGCCATTTGCTGGCACTAACTTCTCAAACGCAAATCGCGTCAGTGTGGGCTGTAAAAGTCCATTGACCGGTGGTATTAAGGAAGCCAACGGCGGAGGTACATTTGGTTTTGCTATGGGTCAGCTGGAAATATCTGGCTTTACGTTAAATAAGGCTTGCAAAGACTGGCAAATCATACGCATCACAAAAGACGGTGAAATCACTTTTGAAGATGCCAACGAATTCATGGGCATGGGCAATTTCGAAACGGCCGAAAAACTGCACGAAAAATACGGCAAGAAAATCAGTATTGCCTTGTGCGGCCCGGTTGGTGAATACCAAGGGCTCACCGCTGGTATTGCCATGAGTGATGTTGATTTGCGTCCATCACGACTGGCCGCACGCGGTGGCGTTGGCGCTGTTATGGGTGCGAAAAAAGTTAAAGCCATTGTGCTCGACTTATACAAGATGCCTTCGATGCACGATCGCAAGAAAGTAATGGGCGCGGTAAAAGAATACAAAAAAATGCTGGATGCTGAACCGGCCATCAAAGCCTTTCAGGATATCGGTACAGCAATGGTTGCCGACTACACGAACCATGTTGGCGGACTACCGGTAAAGAACTTTGCCATCGGCCGCCAAACCGATACCGACAAAGAAATTTTCAAACTCGGTGGTGATGCCCTGCGTGCACTGAATTTAGAACGCGGTGGGGAAACAACCCATGCCTGTATGCCTGGTTGCACCATTCAATGCAGTAATGTGTTTGCAGACAAGGACGGCAACGAAGTGGTGTCTCCGGTTGAATATGAAACCATTGGCCTACTCGGTACCAACTGTGGCTTGAGCGACCCCGACGAACTCGCTCAATTAAACTACATTGCTAATGACTTGGGAGTAGACACCATCGAACTTGGCGGCATGATCGGCGTGCTGATGGAAGCAGGCAAAGGTGAGTTTGGTGATAAACAATTCATGGAAAGCGTGCTCGAAGAAATGCGCAATGGCAGTGAAGACGGCAAGCTGTATGCGCAAGGCACAGCGGTGGTTGGTGAGCATTTTAATGTTGCTCGCGTACCAGTTATCAAACGCCAAGCGATCAGTGCATACGACCCACGTGTTATTGAAGTCACCGGTATAACGATGATGATGACAGCACAAGGTGCCGATCACACAGCCGGTAACTTGCCACAATACGATTGCAAAGACAAAGATGCGAACGAATTGGTCGCTGCAAGTCTGGATATGCAAGTCAATTGCGCTACTGTCGATTCATTGGGTCTGTGCATATTCGGACGTTCTGTGACCAACACGCACACCGACTTCATCATCAATGCGATCAATGATGCACATGGCATTGAATTACCGGAATCGTTTTTCAAACAACTCGGCGTGGAAACGCTTGAGCTGGAAAACCAATTCAACAAAGCGGCAGGTTTTACCGAAGCCGATGACGAACTCCCTGCGTTCTTCTACGACGAAGCCCTACCACCGAGCAATAAGGCTGCGCGTTGGCACAGCAAAGAAGTTAACGAAACCGCAAGAGCACTACAAAGCCAAGCGTGATCAACGCCGATCTGGAAGTACTAACAACCTGTGTTGCCTGGCTAAATGCCGGGCACCAAGTTGAACTTGTCACTGTAGCAAAAACCTGGGGCTCTTCACCCAAACCTGTCGGATCATTAGCCGCTGTTAGAGATGACGGCGTGTTGGTGGGGTCTGTCTCGGGTGGTTGCGTAGAAAAACAACTTTCCGAATCTTTTCGCACAAAAGAATTTGCACGTGTGCATAGCCACAAGATTGATGATGAACAAGCCAGACGCTTTGGCTTGGCGTGCGGTGGCGAACTTGAACTGGTGTATGAATCACTCAACGATGCCGAGCAATTACAAACCATTATCGATGCCTTAAAGCAAAGGCAAAGAGTCACTCGAATATGCTCGATAGGAACAACCGATGCGCAATTGAAATCCACTAAGGCCAATGACACATTCTCTTTTGATGGTTCAAACTTAATAAAAGTGTTCGGACCGGAGTGGCAAGTGTTGCTGATCGGTGCAGGTCAGCTCTCATCGTTTGTAGCGCAGTTTGCGCTGGCCCTTGATTTCCATGTTCTGGTTTGCGACCCGCGTCCCGAGTTTCAACAGGCCTGGACGATTGAAGGTACAACATTACTCACGCTTGAACCGCATGAGGCCGTGCTGCAATACGCCACTGATTTTAATACAGCTGTATTAGCCCTGACACACGATCCCAACCTTGATGATATGGCTTTGTTAGAAGCATTACCGATGGATTGTTTTTACGTTGGAGCGCTTGGCTCGAAACGTAATTATGAAAAGCGCTGCAAGAGATTGTCTTTACTACTTGAAGCAAACGATCTACAACGATTGCGCAGCCCGATTGGTCTTCCGATTGGCAGTCGAAGCTCAGCTGAAATTGCAGTTTCTATCGCTGCTGAATTGGTTAAAGCACGTTCGAGCGCTTGTCAACCCTCCCAAGCCGAATCTCAGGTCAACTCAGTCACATAAAGACAATTTCCTACAGCCCTTACGTGCAGCGTTTTTGTTTGGATCATTACAAAATTTTTTTCAAATTATAATCACATTCTTATCATCTAAGATGATCCGCTCTCCCACTGCGACCGTAATCAGTCGCATGCACACGAGGAAACTTGCTGTGTAAAAAAACTAAATAACAAGAGGAGAACTTTAATGTTGAAAAAGCTTAGTCATCGCACGATTATCGCAGCATCAGTTTTAACGCTGGCTGCCTGTTCAAGTGACGGAACCGATCCCTTAAACAACAACGTACCGCAAACCTTAGAAGCCACCTCTGGCATCGCTGATGAAAACACCAGTGACGACGGCGTGAACACCCCCTTAGTCAACATTGTTGATACAGCGGTTGGCGCTGAAACGTTCACTACCTTAGTTGCAGCTTTACAGGCAACGGGATTGGACGCCGCTTTAGCGGATGAGTCTAAAACGTATACGGTATTCGCGCCCACAGATGCTGCATTTGAAAAACTAGGCGACGACACCATCAATGCACTACTCGGTGATACAGACACACTAAGTGATATTTTGTTGTACCACGTGTTCGCCGACACAGCGGTTAAATCAGAAGAAGCTATAGCACTCGCTGGTAGCATGATCGAAATGGCGAATGGCGACGAAGTAGCGATCGCACTTGATGATGGAAAGCTTTTCATTAACATGTCACAAGTCATCGTGACAGACGTTCAAGCGTCAAACGGTATTATTCACGTGATCGATACGGTACTGACACCACCTGTTGATATGAGTGAAATGCCCGCAGAAGAAGCACCGGCAATGAACATTGTTGAAACAGCAGTTGCTGCCGGCAACTTCAACACACTTGCACAAGCATTGGTCGCGACCGGCTTGGTAGATACCTTGAGTAACACAGAAGCTACGTTCACCGTATTCGCACCCACCGACGACGCTTTTGCAAAACTGCCTGAAGGTACAATCGATGCGTTGCTTGCAGACCCGGATACATTGTCGGATATCTTGCTATACCACGTTGTATCCGGTGCAGCCGTTGACTCCACTACGGCGATCAGTCTAGCAGGCCAAAGCGCCACAACAGCCAACGGCGATGACATTGCTATTTCACTGGATGATGGTCAACTTAAAATCAACGACTCAACCGTTATTGCGGCAGACGTACTTGCGAGCAACGGTATTATCCACGTGATCGACTCAGTGTTGCTACCACCAGCTGATGCTGAGGACGCGCCAGCAGAAACACCTGCACAGCCTGAGGCGCCAACAGGTACTATCCTTGATATCGCGGCAGGCAACCCGGACTTCTCCATCTTGGCTGCAGCCGTTGTAGCAGCAGGACTGGACGGCGCACTTGGTCACCCCGGCGATATTTACACCGTGTTTGCACCAACAAACGCTGCTTTCGAAGCACTTGGTCAAGATACGATTGATGCACTATTGGCAGACCCAGAAGCGCTGCGTAATATTTTATTACTGCACGTACTACCAGGTCGTGTTGTCGACGCAGCCAATGCACTGGAATTGGTTAGCTACGACATTCAGGCGGGTAACGGGGACATATTGATTCTGTCGCTCGAGGGTGATGTATTGTCAGTCAATGGATCCAACATTATTGCCACCGATATTCAAGCAGTAAATGGTGTGATTCACGTTATCGACAAGGTCATTCTGCCTTAAGCAAATCAATCCAGCAAAAAACTACAAGCAAAAAAAAACCCGCTCATGGAAGAGCGGGTTTAAGTTGCCTTGCACCAAATTGGAGAACTACTTCCAACAACTTCAATGTAACGCATAGGTGCAGTTAGGCTCCATTACCCATATTGACGAATCTCCCCTGCCGGCACGTCCAAACGCTATATCAAATCTGCGCTTTTCATCTTATACTTCTGTGTTCAACAAGTGCACAGTGACAAAAGCATGACCACTATCGACCTCAATTCAGATCTTGGTGAAAGTTTTGGACCCTGGCTTATGGGCGATGATAAAAGCATGCTGAGTATTGTCAGTAGTGCCAACATCGCCTGTGGCGGTCACGCCAGCGATCCAGATACTATGTTGGAAACGCTTTCGCTTGCCAAAGAGAACAATGTCACCATCGGTGCCCATCCAGGATTTGCAGACAAGGAAGCATTTGGTCGACGTTTGCTGCCAATGAGCGCAGCGCAAGTTGAAACCTTAGTTGCCACTCAAGTGGGTGCGCTTATCGGTGTTGCCGGATTGACCAATGCGCGCGTGCAATATGTTAAAGCACATGGTGCACTTGCCAATTGGGCGGCAGCTACGCCAGACATCGCACTTGCCATTGCAACGGCTGTCAAAAAATCTGCACCCGGCTGTGCACTGCTGGCAATTTCGGGCACTGAACTGGAACACGCTGGCATGCATTTGGGATTGGACACCTACTCTGAAGTGTTTGCCGATCGTGCCTATCAAAGTAACGGACAACTCGTCCCCAGAAGCGTGGATGGTTCAGTTATACACGATGCCAAAGCCGCCGGGGATCGCTTGATCGAATTTTTACGTAGCGGCGATATGCCCACCATCGACGGTGGTAGCGTGAAATTAAAAGCTGAATCCATTTGCATCCATGGCGACAACCCTGCAGCGGTTGCAATGGCGAAAAACCTTCGCGAGCAGTTGCAGAGTGAAGGTTTCAGCATTCGCTCTTTTGTTAGTTAAATCGATACGCGTTGACAACCGTGAGCGATACCGACTTCCCTGTTCTGCGCCCGATTGCTGATACCGGCGTGTTGGTCGAGTTTGGTAATGTCATAGAAGATGCCGTGCTCGACAAAGTTTTAAACTTCGATGCAGCGATGGCGAAGGCGAACATTCAGGGGTTAACAGAACGCGTTCCCACGGCCACTTGCGTACTTGTAGGTTATAACCCACTACAAACCGACTACGATAGCGTGGCCGAGCAAATCGAAAAACATTTGCAGGCCGATAACGCTGAAGCCGTCAATTCAACGCACTGGCAAATTCCAACTTGCTACGCACCATCTGTGGCTCCTGATTTGGCTGAAGTCGCCGACACCCTCGGCATCAGCGAGCAATGCGTTGTTGAGCAACATTGCGCTGGTGAATATAAAATATATATGTACGGTTTTGCTCCAGGGTACGCCTATATGGGCGGTGTGCCCGACGCAATACAGCTACCAAGAAAAACGGGCCCGGTTGCGAACGTACCAGCGCAAACCGTCATGATCGCAGGCGTTCAGTG
>CALHOU010000067.1 GCA_938035945.1 uncultured Granulosicoccaceae bacterium | reverse complement strand
GAATCGACGGACCGCTCTCGATATCCGGCCTTCCCTGTCCAATATGTACACCTTGGTGCCTTTCTAGTTCAGCATGTATAAACTCATTGAGCTCATCCACCGATTCTCCAAGACCCACTTCGGGTGTGACTCTTTTTACTTGGATTAAATCTTCTATCACCGGTTTAATAGTTTCAGGCGCAACCGCGTCGACGAGCGACTGAAAGCGAACCGGTGGTAAACCCAAGTCTTCTTCAATGTAGCGAACGGCTAGTAATGGCCGCAGTATATAAAAGTATTTTTTCAGTTTTACCTGGTCATTGAGTAGATGTTCCCCGGCATTTGCTTTAGCCATGTGGCTGTAGTGATAACTTAGCGCTATCCTGTTATGCGCCCTACTGGCCACTTCTCTTAATTGATTGGCAAATGGCCCTGTTTCACGATAAACAATGGGACTTGTTATCCATTCCATCAAAGCGCCGTTAGTTCTGGTGAATAGATACAACGCCTTTCTGATATCCCAGCCACCGATATCAATGTCGTCAACGATCGGATACTCAATCACATCACGTCTGGTTTCAATGTCAAAGGACAAATACCATTCTGCATTATGAGCATATATAAATCGCACGTCATAGTCAGAATCTGGAGAGGCGAAACCCCACGCTCGGCTACCAGACTCGCAGGCGTAGATTATATCGACACCGTGCTCCGCTTCAGCCGTACTCAATCGTTGCTGAATGTCTGCCTCAATGTGTGGTTCAATATCCATGGTTCAACTATAGCTCACTTGTCAGCGCTACGTGATCGGCTGTAGCTGCACTTATCAACGACTACACTTATAAATTCAAACAACAATTAAACAGTGATAGGACCTCAAGCCATGGGTAGCATATACGACCGATGCCTAAAACGCGGGCTACTCAACGCACCACCCTATTTCATGGAAAATAATATTCAGCTCGAAGTGCTGATGGGATCAACCGCATATGGAGTTAGTAGCGATACGTCCGATATGGATATCTATGGATTTGTGATGCCACCCAAAGACTATGTATTCCCTCACTTGCGTGGTGAGATAAAAGATTTCAGTACCGAAGGTAAGAGCTTCAAGAATTGGCAGCAGCATCATATTGATGACGCGGAAGCTCGTAAGCAATACGATCTTTGCTTTTATTCAATCCAGCGTTTCTTTCGACTATGCATGGAAAATAATCCGAATATGATTGATGCGTTGTTTGTGCCTCGTCGCTGTGTTCTATTCTCGACCGGTATTGCAGAAAGAGTTCGGGAGAAGCGGCAACTATTCCTGCACAAGGGGTGTTGGCAAAAATTCAAAGGCTACGCCTATAGTCAACTGAATAAAATGCAAACTAAAAAGCCTGAAGGCTCGCGGGTTAAGATTATTGAAGAGTTTGGGTACGACGTGAAGTTTGCATACCATGTAGTGCGCTTAATTAATGAGGTTGAACAAATTCTAACGACGCATGACTTGGATTTGGAAGCATCCAGAGAACAGTTGAAGGCCATACGCCGAGGCGATTGGAGCATTGAACAGGTACGTGCCTATTTTGACGAAAAAGAAAAGTCACTGGAGACGGTTTACCATGAGTCTTCATTGCCCTATTCGCCGGATGAAGGGCTAATAAGGGATTTGCTAATGGAGTGTATTGAACACCACTACGGAAGTATTGATGCGGTTCCTAAAAATGATGACCAATACAAGAAAACGTTGATTGAAATTTCCAGGCTATGTCAGAAGAGTTTGTAACCGTACTGTATCGATCAGAGTAGTAGCAGATTGCCATTGTGCAGTCGATGATGCCAATCACGCTGCCATTGCCAAATAACTCGTGACACTTGTTCTGGAAATTGACCCGTGTGCATCCCAACTTTAAACAATGCAAAGCCCGATTGTTATATCTGGGCAATTTAATTCGCGCAATATTGCACCATTAGGAGTATACTCCCTCCATTGGAACACTGTTCCGATCCTCTCTCGAGACTGATCCCTCGCCAGTTTATCGGCATTTATTTATTCCTTTTTGACTTCTTTTTAATCCCTATAGCTCAGCTCGCTAATAAGGGATGAGTCGACTGTGCTCATGTTACTGAGCAAGCAACTCGCCCCTACATACCCGTCTGTAATCAGATGAGATAGAAACAGCCTATGACGATTAACGAACACGCGTTGGACGAAGTTCCACCCACTATATTGTCCTTCCTCAAAGATCTTCCCAACATCTGTTCATTAGCAGGACTAGCTTGTACGCTGGCTGCGATTTACTTCAGCATAACGGGCGTTTTTTACGCAGCCATGATTGGTATGGTTTGGGCGGTCGCTTTTGATTGGGCGGATGGATTAATCGCAAGGAAAATGACTGGCCGCACTGGCGAAGACATGAAGTTCGGTGGCCAACTTGACGTATTGATCGATATCGTCAGCTATGGCGTCGCCCCAGCAATCCTTCTTATTAGTTACGGACAGTTCCAACCCGTTTATCTTGTTGGCGCATTTATTATGCTAGCTGCTGGCGTATTGCGTTTGAGTTACTTTTCCATATTCGGACTTGCTGACGGGTCAAGATACACAGGCCTTGCAATAGATAATAACAATTTAGCATTGGTGTTTCTTTTTCTCTTCGAAAGTTTGTTCAACCAGAGTATTTTCGCCATACTTCTCTACTTCTGTTGCGTTGGCCTGGCAATCTTGAATGTATCCAATATAAGCACGCCAAAGCTATCAGGGAATCCGATTAACGTCTATTTACTGGCCGCTTATACCGTTATCACTTCTGCGGTCTACCTCTGGTTACTGTTCAAATAACCACGACCACAATCAACAGATAAAACAGACAATTAAACAAATCACTTATATGGAATCAACTATTTAATGCTTGTATATACAGTCGGTACATTCGATATGCTGCACGTGGGGCATTTGGCATTGCTAAACCAATGCCGTACATTTGGCGATGAAGTCGTCGTTGGCGTAGCATCCGATACCGTGGTTGCCTCCTACAAACCTAACGTACCGGTTATCCCGCTCAACCAACGAAAGGAAATGCTAGAGGCATTGCGCTGTGTTGACAAAGTTCGTTGCTACTACGAGCTTGAATATGTTTCTGCGTGTAAAGAATTGGATGTCGACATATTTGTAGTAGGAGAAGATTGGGGAAGAAACCCCCATAATATTGCCGTTGAAACCTATCTGGCTGCGAAAGGAAAAAAAGTTGTGCAGGTACTGTATAACCCGCGCACATCGTCTACGGCAATTAAGAAAGACGTGATGGCTCAGACATTACCAATTGCTAGATACAGTGATAAGCCAAACGTTGCTGCCATTACAAGTTAGTCGAGAAGGATGAGGTCAACTTACATTTGGCTTTGCTTGTAGCTCAGCCACCTAGCTCAGTTGAATTTATAAAAATAATACGGCAGACCCAATCACCCACATTGGCGGTACTTACGCCAACATAACGCCAGTATTGGCAATAGTATTGCCAAAATGAAATATTTATTATTTGTCTAAGGAAGGCGGCTGCCGAACTATTAGACATTCATCATGAATAAAGGTTCATTCACACATGCCAAAACCCAGATTTTTGTTGCCACAAGCCTGTTAGTTGTCTCTACAGCTGCCAGCTCAGCGCCAAATTTCAGATCAATCGATGGCAGTGGCAACAACCCCAACCACCCAGATTGGGGTGCGGCAAATACTCAACTCACAAGGGTTTATCCAAATCAATACGGAGATGGCATCGAGACGATGGGCGGTGCTGGTCGGCCTAGTCCGAGGGTTATCAGTAATACATTTGGTGATCTCGAAGACTCGCATCCAAGTCGCGGACCATCTGACTTTGTTTGGCAATGGGGGCAGTTTCTTGATCATGATATTAGTATCTCCGAGGGGGGCCATGAATCAGCTCCAATAGCCGTACCCGAAGGCGACCCGTGGTTCGATCCAACGGGCACGGGAACTCAGACAATATCGTTTCATCGCACGCACTTCGACCCTAACTCTAGCCCACGCGAGCAAATTAACGATATCACCGGCTGGATCGATGCAAGCAATGTCTACGGCTCCGATCCCGTGCGAGCATCGGCATTGAGAACAGACGATGGAACTGGAAAACTCAAGACAAGCGCAGGTGGACTACTGCCCTTCAATGAAACTGGTTTACCTAATGCCGGAGGCACGTCGAACCAGCTATTTCTCGCCGGCGATATTCGCGCAAACGAACAGGTCGGATTGATCAGCATGCATACGCTTTTTGTGCGCGAACACAACCGACTCGTTGATGTATTTGCAGCGGAAAAACCCGATCTATCTGCAGACAGACTTTATGAAAAAGCGCGCAAGATTGTAGGCGCTCAAATGCAACACATAACATACAAAGAATACCTTCCTGCCCTGTTGGGTAACAGAGCGCTTGCACCATACAGGGGGTATAAGAAATCTGTGGATGCACGTCTAAACAACTCGTTCACAACGGCTCTATACAGATATGGACACAGCTTAATTAGCCCAGAGTTGAAACGATTGGATACTCATGGAGCTGAATCACCCCACGGACACCTGCCTTTGCAACAGGCATTCTTTGCCCCACACCGAATTACAACAGAAGGTGGTATCGACCCTATCTTGCGTGGCCTCGCCAGCCAGGCGTGCAGAAAACTGGATCTTGTAATCGTCTCCGACTTGAGGAATTTTCTATTTGGTCAGCCAGGCTCTGGTGGTTTCGATTTGATGTCACTGAACATCCAACGCGGCAGAGATCACGGGCTACCCTCTTATAACCAAGCAAGGATAGCCTTTGGCCTAGCCCCGGTTACAAAGTGGCGACAAATTTCCAGTAAGAGAAAGATAAGGACTCGATTAAAAGAATTGTATAGTAGTGTCGACGATATCGATCTTTGGGTTGGTGCGCTGGCTGAAGATACGCACAGCGGCATGGTGGGAAAATTGGTGTACAGGGGGCTGGTAGATCAGTTTGAAAGACTCAGAGATGGCGATCGATTTTGGTATCAAAAACATCTGAACCACCGCGAGATGCAGGAATTGGCAAAGCTGTCCAAGATCATTCGCAGAAATACAGATATTGGTAGTGAAATACACAAAGATGTATTCCATGTTCAGTAAACACGGTTAAACCACGCGCTACGTCAGGTCTATCTCATCTGATACACCTTTGTAACCGAAATCAACAACTTTATACTTACATTGTTCGACTAACGTATTGGAACTGCTCAATAGACTCGACAGCAACACTAACAACTCACCACTTAAGACTTCGAGAGAATTTGTCGCGCGTGGGATTCTCCAATTTAAGACAATGTCCCATGAGTTAAGATTCCGTTAAACCCAGAAATTATCACTATGGGAACATTTGTTCCTTATTCAAAAAGATCTATAAAAACGCAGCGATTCACTCTCTCATACCATTGTCTAGTTGACGTTAAGTAGAAGTAGTTGCACAATTTAATTACGGGGGCAGCGAACGCCTCACGAGGCGCCAGCCGAAGTTTCGCATCCAAAAAAACCTAACTGTTTAAGGATGCGCATGCTTTCCCTAGAGTTTTTCTGTACCCATTTACTATTCCAATATTTAATCTTTGAAGAGTCATTTTTTCGACGGTTGACGCTGAATAATTCTCGCAGACTTTTATCGACTCTCGCTTTTTGCTCTGTTGCTCACTCAGGAATGTGCGAGTGATCAGACCATGCTTATTTTTCTTGAGATATTTTCTGAAGCTATAGCTGGTTTGGGTTTGTTTTTTGTTGGGGTCCACATTCTTTCAGAGAATTTGCGGCGTCAAACCGGACTGTTGCTCAATAAGTTATTCCAGCCACGTAGTGCCGCGTCGTGGCATAGGTTCATTGCCGGATTGGTTTTGGGTGCGTTAACACAAACCTCTATCATCGCTGTGTTCATTCTGGCTAGTCTGACTGCTGCAGGGCTCACTACCGTCAAGTCCGGATTACCTATTCTAGTAGGGGTCAACGTAGGTACGTCAGTTTTGATTTTTTTGGGGAGCATAGATACCAGAATCATTGCTTTAATCATTACAGGCATTGTGGGCATAGCAATAAATTCCACACGATTCGATGTTGCCAGGCCAGTACTTTTTTCTGTCTTTAGCGTTGGACTATTTTTTATCGGTGTTGATCTGCTACAGGATGCGGGGCTGCGCTTGTCACAGATTCCGTCTGTGCAAAACCTATTGTCATCGAACACCGAATCTTACTTCCTCGGATTCACCTTTGGAGTCTTACTACGTGTGATCATGATGTCAGGTTCAGCCGCGACGCTGTTGCTTATCGGCCTATCTAGCACAGGTTTGGTAACCGTCGAATACACCGTTATAACAATTTACGGTGTGAACTTCGGTGCAGCCGTTAGCACATGGCTATTTTCGTTTGGTGTAAAGGGGCCTGCGCGCGATATTACGTATTACCAGATTATATTCGATGTTTTAGGAGTCGCGATTCTGGTTCCCGTTTTCGTGTATGAAAATTTAACAAGTAAACCGCTTGTCCAAGCGCTCGTTTTAAGTCTCTCAGACAACGTGCAATTACAAATGGCTTACGTTTATTTACTTTTTAATGTTGTCAGTACTGCCGCTCTGATAATTGCACTACGGTGCCAGTCAATGCTTCAACACAGGCCGAAGATTCGCATGTTCGGTATTTGTGAGCGGCATCGTTTCGTTGATGCCAGGCGATGGTTATATCAATTAAGAAAGCCACTTAAAGGATTTGCACAGACTAGTGATTGTGTAATTATTGTTCGAATAATGATCCTAATTTTGAGTTTCATGGCATTAATAGCGTTACAAACATCAGTGCAAGCTCGAACTAATGGATTTGCAACACCGAAGAGTCATCTCATTTATCCTCATTTAAACTGGCAGGGCGAGATAGTGGATTTATCACAGCTATTTCATGATTATAAGGCTCGTTGTTTTTCTATGTATGATACGCAAGGTTCAATAGTTGCAACGTCAGCGAATCGACAATTACAACACAATTTGCAAATGGATTCGCTAGGCATTTACCTATTAGAAACTGCAAAGAATATAAATCCTGCAATTTGTTTTGAAGATCGCATGGATGGTACCCACGGTTACTACGATTACCATTACAACGCCATCGTGTTGCAGCAGTCTATGAATATTCATCAGCAAAGTATTACTTTGGTTCATGAGTTAAGACATCTGGAGCAGATTCTAAGTAATTATTCAATTACGACTGAATATGATATCGACGAAGCCGCGAGAATCAGGTTTGCCGTCGAGGCAGATGCTCAGGCGATAGCTACTTTGTTTGCATGGAGAATTAAAAACAAAGGTTTTAGTTGGGCTTGGAATTCCCTTTTACAGCTTGAGCAGTATATTGATATAAGTAAAGCCTTTAAAATCCTTATGAACCACTCGAGATCAGAATCAGAAGCACTGTTGGCAGCTTTTCGTCAGTGGTATGCCTCACAGTGGAGAATTGACGCATATTACATGAACGCTAAAACGCAGTACTTGGATTTACTGCATGACACGAAAAAAATTCGACAATACAAGGCTCTCCCATTAGACTATTTTGATCAACTTTGTAAACTTCCCGACGAGTCGGAATATGCCTGCGATGCCACGTCAGAAATTACAATAAACCCACGCTCGATTAATCTACCGGCGACAAACTATAGGTAAAAATGTACTACATAAAATTACTCTGTCGTTTCTTCTAACACCTCACTGAACATCGTTTTTAACACAATTCAACCTGCCGATAATATCGATAACAGCCGTTTGGGCCATTAAAAACCCAATTTGCCATTCTGGCTTAATTACTGTATGTTTATACAGTCTATGGCTAATCATACAACCACAGACACCTCTATCGCTTATGCAGA
This sequence comes from uncultured Granulosicoccaceae bacterium, assembly GCA_938035945.1. GTDB lineage: Bacteria > Pseudomonadota > Gammaproteobacteria > Granulosicoccales > Granulosicoccaceae > Granulosicoccus. Next base: position 23,007 of record CALHOU010000067.1, on the reverse strand, counting down.
GCTGCATTGCGTGTCCAATTTCAGCTTTCTTCGCGGCGCGTCGCGGCCTGAAGAGCTGGTGGATACGGCAGCTAGCTTAGGGTATACGGCGCTGGCCATCACCGATGAATGCTCCATGGCGGGCATTGTGCGCGCCTATGGGCGTGCGCGCGAGATTGGTTTTAAGCTCATTGTTGGCAGTGAGTTTGCGCTCGACGATGGTTTTAAGCTGGTGGCTTTGGCGCGTGACGCGATCGCCTACTCGCGCTTGTGCAGGCTTATCACCCAGGCGCGGCGCTCGGCCGAGAAAGGCGAATACGACATCACGCGCGAGCTTATCGATAACGCGGGGCTCGACACGTGTTGTCTGTTGCTCGTGCCGCCCTATCACCCAAATACACCGCAACAACAACTCGATGAATGGCTTAGCTGGTTTAGTCAGCTAGGTCCACACCGCTACCTTGCGCTTGAGCTGCACTACGGCGCCTACGATCAAAAGCACACGCACTGGGTTATCAACACCGCCGACCGGTTTGAACTGGCCGTGGTTGCCGCCGGCGATGTGCACATGCACAGACGCCAACGCCGAGCACTGCAAGATGTAGTTACCTGCATTCGGCATAACTGCACACTCGACACCGCAGGCCGTAAACTATTTCCTAATGGCGAGCGCTACATGCGCGATGCGCGTGCGTTGTGTTCTATCTACCCTGAACAAGCACTGCAAAACAGCGCCGCAGTTGCCGCCCTTTGTGATTTCAATTTAGGTGAGCTTAACTATCAATACCCCAAAGAAGTTGTGCCAGCAGAATTAACTTCGAATGAATATTTACGCCAACTTACTTATGAAGGCATGCAATGGCGTTGGCCTGATGGGGTTGACGATTACGTTGCTGAACAAGTTGAACACGAGCTTAAACTCATCGCCGACATGCAGTACGAGTCGTACTTCTTGACCGTGTACGATATTGTGCACTTTGCTCGTAGTCAAAAAATTCTATGTCAAGGTCGTGGTTCGGCTGCTAACTCGGCGGTGTGCTATAGCCTTGGCATCACCGAGGTCGACCCTTCGCGCACCAGCATGTTGTTCGAACGTTTTATATCCAAAGAACGGAACGAGCCACCGGATATTGACGTCGACTTTGAACACGCTCGGCGTGAAGAAGTGATTCAATACATCTATACAAAATACGGTCGTCACCGTGCCGCCATTGCTGCAACCGTTATCTGTTATCGAAAACGCAGTGCCGTGCGCGACATTGGCAAAGTCTTGGGCTTGCAGGCCGAACAAGTCGATGCGCTGTCAAAGTCATTGGCTTGGTGGGATGGCGCGAATGTGATTGGCGAACGTTTGGAGTTAATGGGCTTTGATGCAAACAGTCCACTCATGATGCGCTTTGCCTGGTTACTTGAGCAACTGCTCGGCTTTCCCCGGCATTTGTCACAACATGTGGGCGGCTTTGTTATCTCTGATAACGACCTATCAACGCTTGTGCCCGTTGAAAACGCAGCCATGCCAGATAGAACAATTATTCAATGGGACAAAGACGATTTAGAAGAACTGGGTTTAATGAAGGTGGATGTGTTGGCTTTAGGTATGCTCACCGCCATTAACAAATGCTTTCACTTAATTGAGCAATTTCATGGCGTGAAATACACCATGGCCAATGTGCCACCGGATGATACGCCAACCTACGACATGATTTGTAAAGCCGACACCATTGGTGTATTTCAAATTGAATCGCGAGCGCAGATGTCAATGCTGCCGCGATTGCGCCCACGCAACTACTACGACCTGGTTATCGAAGTCGCTATCGTACGCCCCGGCCCTATTCAAGGTGGCATGGTGAACCCGTACTTACAGCGTCGGCAAGGCACCGCTGAAGTCACCTACCCTAATAAAGATCTTGAGCGTGTACTCGAACGCACGCTCGGTGTGCCGGTGTTTCAAGAACAAGTTATGGAAATTGCGATGGTCGCCGCAGGTTTTACCGCTGGTGAAGCTGATCAGCTGCGCCGGTCAATGGCGGCATGGCGTCGCGTGGGTGCAGTTACGCAGTTTAAAGACAATGTGATTAATGGCATGTTGAACAACGGCTATGAATTGGAATTTGCAGAAAGTATATTCAAACAAATTGAAGGCTTTGGTGAATATGGCTTTCCTGAATCACACGCAGCAAGTTTTGCCTTACTGGTGTATGTGTCGTGTTATTTAAAATGCCATGAACCGGCCGCTTTTCTATGCGCCATGTTAAACAGCCAACCCTTAGGTTTTTACGACCCATCCGACTTAACCCAAGATGCGCGTCGCCATGGGGTTGAGATTTTTCCAGTGGATATAAACGTAAGCGAATGGGATCACTTACTAGTCCCAAGTGAAACGGGTGAGCCGGCGGTTCGATTAGGGTTTCGGATAGTGGCGCGTTTATCTGAAACGGGTGCAGATAAAGTGTTAGCTGCACGAGAAAACGCACTCTTTACCAGTGCCGCAGATTTAGTTCGTCGCAGTGGTATCAACCAAGGCGACCAACAAGCGCTTGCGGTTGCCGGTGCGCTAGAGAATATCAGTGGTGATCGGCACCATGCGCAATGGGATTTACTCGGCGTTGAACAATTACCCGAACTTCTCGAAGACGCATCAGCCAATGAACCTGCCTTGCAACTACCACTACCAACCGAAGGTGAGAACATTGTTGCTGACTACTTAAGCACAGGCTTAACCCTGGGCCGTCACCCGCTTGCCTTGCTGCGTGAAAAACTCAGCGAACGCCGCATCATCGATTCGGCCAGCTGGTCGGCGGTACCAAACGGTAAGTCGGCGCGCCTTGCTGGCATTATCAAAGTCCGCCAACGCCCCGGTAGTGCTAATGGCGTTATGTTCATGACCATTGAAGATGAGAACGGGCCAGTTAATGTGGTGCTTTGGGAAAACGTGGTCGAGAACTTTCGCCAAGAAGTGCTGGGCGCAAAAATGGTGAGCGTGTTTGGGGTCACCCAACGCGAGCAAGACGTTGTGCACTTAGTGGCTAAGAAAATTGAAGATTTAAGTTGGATGCTGGGCGACCTAAGCACCCATTCGCGTAATTTTCATTAGTAATATAAGCCAGCATTTTTAGCACTAACACCCTTAGCACTAACACCCTTAGCACTTAATCTCTAAGCGAAAAGAAGACTCGCTATTCAACGTCTAACAACGGTAGAAAAAGATTATCCGCCTTGCTTATGTAGCCAGGAATATCTTTTATCCATTTTTTCTGCACACCTTTGTCGTAGTTTAAATAGAGCTTGCCATCCACAATTTTCCACTGATCAACTTCTATTTTTACCAAGTAGTTCTGCGATACCCCATAAGCACAATACCCACCATACTGCGGCGCATAAGCTTCTGGATCGCTCTTGAACAAATCGGCGTGTTCCTGTGTTGAGAACAACCAAGTTGCCTCTTGCCAATCGACCGAGTATTGCTTATCACCCTCAACCGGGCGCCCAAGCGTAAAATAGGCAACCGTGTCGTACCCTCTGATGGCTATCCCGGTTTCTTTATAACCACTGAACAATCCATCTTTGTCGAGCGTGTTTATTTTTGCCGCAGCACTTGCGTGACCAGCGAATGCTATGGCCGCTAATAAAACAAAGGTTCGAGTTACAAGGTTCATATTTTTATCCAATTTCCTATGCTGATTGGGTCCCAATAAACCCGCCGGATTGCCTGTGCCATAGTTTGGCGTACAAACCATCGCGTTCAATGAGTTCGCTATGCGTACCTTGCTCAACGATCTTGCCCTTATCCAAAACGACTAACCTATCCATCGCAGAAATCGTTGATAACCGGTGCGCCACAACCACGGCTGTTTTATCGCGCATCAGCTGCTCAAGGTTTTGCTGTATCTGACTCTCTGACACTGAATCCAGGGCAGAAGTTGCCTCATCGAGCAACAAAATTTTCGCATCTTTCAAAATAACGCGCGCTATGGCCAAGCGTTGACGCTGTCCACCCGAGAGTTTGACACCGCGATCACCCACTCGTGCATCCAAACCTTTACGATCATCTTTATCATGCAAGCCCTCAACAAATTCTAAGGCATCCGCCATGCGCAATGCTTCTTTGATTTCTTCATCGCTCGCATCAGCAGCACCGTAACGAACATTGTCCCTGATTGAGCGATTAAGTAAAAACACATCTTGCGTTATGACACCAATCTCCCGGCGCAACGAGCTTTGTTTAACATCACGAACGTCTTGCCCATCAACAGTGATTGAACCTTCATTGACATCACGAAGGCGTAGCAGCAGCGCAACAATGGTTGATTTACCGGCTCCCGAAACACCCACCAAGCCCACTTTTTCTCCAGGAGCAACTTTTAGGTTTAAATTTTCGATAACCGGCTTTGCTGGTCGGTTGTCATCGTCTTTCTTTGTGTTTTTCTTTTCGTCTTCAAGATACGCATAGGAGACTTGATCAAAAACGATTTCGCCTTGCTTGTAGTTGAAAGCTTCTGCATCAGGCTTGTCGACTAAATTAGGTTGCGTTGTCATAACGGGCATCGCATCGCGAATGGTGCCGTAGGATTCAGAAACAGAAAATCCCAGACTGATAAATGCGAACGCTATATTGAATAAGCCACGCACAATGGTGACGGCAGCTACAAATTCGCCCATTGTGACAAAGCCACGCACCAATCCGACAATACTGATGACGAAAATAGAAACACCAAGAACCGAGTTCAACAGTCGTACCGTTGTGTAGGTGAGTATGGTGATGCGTTGCTCACGATGGCGAGTGTCGATGGTGTCGGTAATAACGCCACGTATAGCATCACTTTCGGACTCTTCAGCGCTAAAGGCTTTTACCGTAGAAATATTGCTGTAGACATCGGTCATAGCGCCGACAGCACGTGATGTTGCCTCAGCCACTTTGCCAGAGCGATTGATAAGTTTTGGTGTTACGAATACGGCCAGTAAGGCTTGCGCGATAATCCAAATAACCACAGGCAATGCCAGTTGCCATGCCATTGCAAACAGCAAAGCTAATGAACCAACAAATTGAATCAGAAAATGTGGAATTTGCTGAATGGCCAGTAACAATTGCCGTTGCACCGAGCGCGTCACCTGATCAATTCTCGCTGCTACCTGGCCTGCAAATATATCTTCAAAGAAAGATACGTCCTGTTTTTCAACGGCCTTATGTGCCTGCCAGCGCATCGCCGCCGGCATTAATGTGCTGACTGTTTGCTCCATATAACACTCATCGATAAACGACATCAGCGGATCAATGATTAACAACAGCAGTGCGAACGCAACCAGCAACACCATGTTTTCAGCCACAAAGGCTTGCGCGCCATTGGCGGTGACGCCATCAACGATAAACGCCAACATCCAAACAACCGACAGACCGACCAGCGTGCCGAAGGTGGTTAAGACAGTAACGGCGGCCAGCACGCGACGAAACATTTTCGCAAAATGCCATACGAGCTGAATCGGGCCTTTGTCGGGTAGCGAGGTTATCGGTAAATTGAGCGGCTCTATTAAAGTTTCAAACGGACGGAATACACGATCAGCAAATAGCATACGGGCGTTTATCTATTGTTGAGGTCAGTGTGGGGCAAGTAAGAGCGCGGCTACATCCTTGCCGAGGGGAACTCATTTTACCGAACCAATGAATAACCGCAATCGGTATTAATTAATCGCAATGTGGATTTGTTGCCGTGGCCAGGCAGGCCCTGGAAAGCAGAAATGTTTGACGATAAAGCGTACGGGTTGAAAAGAACGTCGCCCCTTTTCGTCAGGGGCGACTACTTCTAGTCATTAAAGCTTGTTCAACACATATGACTTAGTTAGTTGCGAAGCACATAAACAGACCTGCACCACCGGTACCTTGCAAATTCTCTTGCGAACACCCACGAGAATTATGCGCAGCATTCCAAGAGGTGTTGCCACCGCCATGTCGATCGTGGTGTCCAACGGTTGCACTGCCTTCGCCCGAACTTGTCCAGTTGCTGCACGTGCGGTCTTCTTTTTCCCATGGAAAGTACGCAGTACCATCAGCCTGAGTACCGGTCAGAATATCGTGCTCGTTAGGCTTATCACCTCGACCTTTAACCAACTGACCCTTTTCATCGAGTGCAGTAGACTTAAAGATGTTAGGTGAAATGTGCAGCTCATCCAGATTGCTGGCAATGAGTTCGCCTTTCGCATTGTGCCAAGGGCCAGTACCAATGCGATCACGTGCTGACACGCCACGCTTGCCTTCTTCTTGTGTGCTCAAGTAGGCAACCCAGTTTTTACCGGTAACGCCTGCGTCTTCAGCCAATTTTGCACAGTGCGCATCCGCACCTTCCAAGCCACCTAAGTCTGCGCCTTTGCCTGAACCAACGCTGGTAATAAAGAAGCTCATGCCTGAGTCTTGGGCTTGCACGGGCAAGCTCATGGAAAAAGCGACCAGGCCGAGGGATAAAAGTCGAGTAGGTTTCATTTAGGATCTCCTGTTGTATTTTTTTAGTTTTTCGCGAATATTATGCGCAACGCAATTCGATAGACAGATGCAAGAGCGTTGCGTTCACTCAATTCGCCTACTTTTGTAGGCACGCCGCTACTGCTAGTCATACGCTCCAGATTACCGATAAGATCAATGCGCATGGGGAACGTGGATCGAGTGAGAGGACAAGTCGTCAGCCCGAGGACCGCCAGGTCCATTGCCTGTGGATTGGATAAACGACACATTCGGGGTGCCCATCAGGCACTTAATAACCCATGGATAACTATCAGTCACGTAGTAGCCGTATTGACCACCCACATGCATACCGTTGCACTCATCTAAATCACCGGCATCGGTAAACTGCCAATCATCATTATACCGACCGGTGTAATCGCCACCAGGATTGGTGTCCGATCGTTCACCACGTGAACCGACCTTCAAGCTATAACCAGATACCGCTTTACGTACCGCACCACTTTCATCGTCGAGAAAATACGGCCCATAAATCGGAAACCCATCAGCTGCAAATCCAATCACCGGTGAACCGTTAGGTCCTGGATTGTCGTCGTACATGGCAAGTGGAGCCCCGTGATAGTGATAGAGTCCCCCGGGTTGCGTATGCGCATTATGAAAATCAGCACCAAACTTTGATTCCGTGCTTAGTGGGTCGAGCACCCAATCATCATCCGAACTGCAACCAATGCCCACCTCTCCATTTGCGTCAGCGTTGGCTTCGGTTGGTCGATAACAACCGGCAGACATAATGTCCAGTCGCACGCCGTTGAGAAAAATACCATTCTTTATTTGTTGCGTAATAAAAGTTGGGCTATCAGCAAAACTGGGGCTTCTGGTGATGGTGTGTGAAAAGTTTTCTTGTGCAGTAATGGTTGCACTCGCTTGGCCACCGGCAAATGCAGCTGTTTCATCGTTGAAGTCATGATTGGGCACACTGTTGGACGTGATGGTGCAGTCCATATCCGTGGCAGTTATCAGTACGTCAGCGTTGAAGATGGTAGCGTTCTGAATATCCAACGGGTTAGCGTCAAGTTCGCTCAAATAATCTGCGCAATCGACACTGCGTTCGGTGAATATCGCATTATAGATATCGTAGCTACCATCGGCATTTAAAACGCCATTTGCCATACTACCTTGACTACTGGTGTCTACAGGGTCGGTGGAATCGCGCACATCATTGTTACTACTTTGGCAGCTAAGCAGTAGCCATAAACATGACCCCAGCACTGCCCATTGTTTTATTTTCATGATTGGATGTATAAACCTTGTCTGAGACCGTTTGATAATCAGCACGACTACGAAACAGCGAGTTAATGACAACGAGTCTACCGAGCGAATGTGCAAACAATGAGGAGTTATAAGGTCAGCTGCGTCAAACGGAGCGTCCCATTGGGCCCGATGCGTCAGATCGCCGTAAAAGTGTCTCCACGTGGAGACACATTGTTCATATTTTAGACAAATAGGCGTGCACAAATGTGCTCAAAACTACACGAAACCACGCCAAGTTGACGCTGCATCGTTTATCAATTGCAGCTCCTCGGCGGTCAATTCGACTGAGCCGGCCTGCGCATTGTGTTTGGCTTGTTGCGCAGTGCGCGCACCAACTAACACATGACTCAAACCTGGTTGTTGTAAAGTCCATGCCAGTACCATGTGCTCAACAGACTGTGAGCGATCAGCCGCCAGCGCTCTAACAGGCGCAAGCACATCAACAATGGCCGACACGTTTTCCTGCGAGAAGCGCGGGTTATCAATGCGCAAGTCGCCCTCGTTGTAGTGACGCGGCGTGTTGAGTTTATCGGTCAACAAACCTTGCGCCATTGGCGAATAAGCCAGAAACGATAAATTGGATTTGGCACACAACGGTAAGTTATCGGCCGCGCGCTCGCGATCGAGCAGACTGTATTTCTCCTGATCAACATCAAGTTCACCCGTCGCCAAGCCAACCTCCAAATCATTCAGGCTGGCATTGCAAAAACCAATTGAACGAATTTTTCCAGCCTGTTTTAATTTGATCAGCGCTTGCATCACGTCTTCGGGTGCAGTGTGCAGGTCCGGCCAGTGGGTTTGATACAGATCGACATAATCTGTACCGAGCCGGCGCAAGCTCTCATCAAGTTCCCATGCAATCGAATCTGCGCTTAAGGTTCTGAACACGCGTTTGCCTTCAGATTCAACGTGCAGGTGATTAGATTCAATATCCCAGCGTAAGCCGCATTTTGTAGCAATGACCAATTTTTCGCGCGCGTGTTTTTCTATCGCCTTGCCAACTATCTCTTCCGAAACACCAAAACCATACACGGCTGCTGTATCAATAAAGTTAATGCCTTCTGCGATAGCTGCGTCTATTGCATCGACAGCCTGATTGGCATCCGTACCGCCCCATTTCCAACCACCGATTGCCCAGGCACCAAAAGCAACCACGGACGCTTCAATGTCGCTATTTCCGATTTTTCTGTATTGCATAGTGTGACTCCGGATTAGTTGGCGAACGACGTTAATATAAGACAATCGGAACGATCATCACCAGGGCATCGGTTAGCGAGCGTTTTAAGCCGAGCATGCACGGCTTGTATATCGCACATTTTCACTTCAGTTTCATCAAGTGCAAACCCAAATTAACGCACCCACTTTACAAAGCTCACCCTACTTGCTGAACTTCCAGTAACTGGAAGGTTTATAGTACACTTAAAATTCGCCGACATTAAGGCCTAAATTCATTGAAATCACTTCATCCCAGCTCAACATCTATTGGCAATGCCATCATATTTGGCAGCGCGCATCCAACAATACCTTGTGGTGATTGCTCGGCTCCTCGATTGGTGATACACGCCGGTTTTCTTTCACCCTTGCCCCATAAGTATTGTCGCCTTAAAGCAATCAGCAAGGCGTGTCACTAATGAACACAAACGAACTTTTTCGGAACGACAGCTATTTAAAAAGTTGCGAAGCAACGGTCACCATGATTGATGATCGTGGCGTTCAGGTTAATCAATCAGTCTGCTACCCACACGGCGGTGGGCAACTTGGCGATCGCGGACGATTACTTTTGGCCGACGGTGCATCTATTGCGATAAGCGATACGCAGAAAGATCGCGACACAGGCGAGCAATTACACATTGTCGATTCAGCACAAGCGCAGCAACTTAGCGTTGGCGCCACCATCAACATGGAAGTTGATTGGGAACGTCGCTATAAACTCATGCGTTTTCACAGCTGTTTGCATTTAGTGTGCGCCATCATCGACGCACCAGTTAACGGCGGCTCCATTCAAATAGACAGAGCGCGATTAGACTTTGACTTAAAAGAACCACTCGATAAAGTTGAATTGACCGAAAAACTAAACGCGCACATTGCAAAAGATGCGGCTATTAGTATGCGTTGGATTAGTGATGCGGAATTGGATGCGCACCCAGAATTAGTGCGCACCATGTCGGTTAAACCACCACGCAATGCCGAGGGCACGATACGCTTAGTTGAAATAGATGGGATAGATCTACAAGCCTGCGGCGGCACCCACGTTGCTAAAACCCGTGAGATTGGCGAAATGCTGGTGCGTAAAATTGAAAACAAAGGCAAGCAAAATCGCCGTATTACAGTTGTTGCTGCCGATACGGCTTAGGTTATTTATGCACTTTGCGCGTCTTGCATTTTAACGCGCATGGTCGCATAGGGTATATCAATACCAGCATCATCTAACGCCAATTTGATTTTTTCATTTAAATCAAACTTAACCGCCAGCCAATCGCTGGACTGAACCCACGGCCAAACCGCAATATCCACCGAACGCTCGCCTAGGTTGATTACACCAATGCGTACTTCAGGATCTTTTAATATACGATCATCCTTATCAACCACTGAGCGCAGTATTTCTTTAGCCCTAACAATATCAGCATTGTAGTTAATCGCAATTGTCATATCAACACGACGCAGCTCAGATGTTGAATAGTTGATCATGGTGTCATTGAATAACTTTGTATTCGGGATAATGATGGTGCGTTTATCAGGCGTGAGCAGTACGGTGTTAAAAATATGAATCTTACTGACCGTGCCAGCATAACTACCCGACTCAATATAATCACCCACCTGACAGGGTTTGATAAACACTAGCAATACACCAGAGGCAAAGTTGGTTAACGAACCTTGCAGCGCTAAACCAATGGCTAAACCTGCAGCACCGACAATGGCAATAAATGAAGTGGTGGGGACACCTAAGCGAGAAATCGCCGCGATAGCAAGCATAGCCAGAATAGCGATGTTAGCCACGTTGGCAAGAAAGCCTACGACCGTGGCATCCAGGCCCTGCTCTTTAGCTGTGTTAGACGCCCACGCAACAACGCGCTTACCTAGCCAGCGACCAATCACAATGATCGTAATGGCGAGCACTAAATTAATTCCAAACTCGACGAGAAGCATCGGAGCCTCTTCGCGAAAATCTGACCAGTTCATACAAGCCTTCCCAACAAACTCAAAGCTGAGTGATGCCACTTAGGTTGCAACCGGCTTGCCAACGGTGCGTCGGGCGACTGTCGATCAGCCTTAATTGGTAAAAAAAGCAGGTCTTAAAGGGAAATTTGATTGATCCACACGCCTTGACAAGCAAAAATACTAAGCGATGGTGCTGGCCATAGCCATTGTTCAGCGAGTACCATTCAATCCTATTCGTTCGCAAAGCTGGCTATAACTCCATTGCGCAAAGACAATATCCCACTCGCCGTTTGTGTTGTCGTATTTACCGTGTTCGCGCTTTCTTTGGGCGATGCGCTGGTAAAACTTCGTAGCGCAGAATTCGTGCTCTGGCAGATCTTCGTGCTTCGCTCAATCATAGCAGTTCCGTGCATCGTACTTTTCGCGGCCGTGATTACCCGCTCTAGCCTGCACATGCCAAAAGCTGCGCTTTGGACCGGCGTTCGAAGCATATTACTAGTCACGATGTGGGTGGCCTACTACATTTCGTTAACGCACTTATCGCTTTCGGTTGCAGCTGCAAGCTATTACACCCTGCCGATATTCATCACGCTTTTTTCAGCGGCTTTGTTGGGTGATAAAATCGGTCGCAGCGGATGGGTGGCCGTGGCGCTTGGTTTTGTTGGTGTGCTGTTGATATTAAAACCAAACATCAACGACTTTAATTGGTATGCACTGCTGCCATTGTTAGCGGCCATGTTCTATGCACTGGCCATGATTCTTACCCACACCAAATGTCAAGCGGAGCATCCTCTCGTCTTATCCTTAGCCTTAAACCTGTGTTTTATTGTCGTGGGTTTAATCGCAAGTGCATTTATCTATTCAAATCCAACGACAGAACACGCTGGATTTTTAACGTCGCCATGGCGCGAGATGGGCAGCGCCGAATGGGCAACGATGGGCTTACTTGCCATTGCCATTTTAATTGGCAGTATTGGTGCAGCCATTGCCTACCAAAACGGCCCACCATCGGTTATAGGTATTTTCGATTTTGCCTACGTTGGTTTTGCCGTACTGTGGAGCATTATTTTCTTTGCCGATGTGCCCGATGCGTTCTCGGTAATAGGTATTGTGGTTATAGTGATTGCAGGCGTGCTTTCGTTAAGAGGTAGCTAATCCAAGCAATGTGCGCTATTTAGCCAACAAGCGAGCGCAAACGCTGTTATTTAACCAATCGCTTCTTTAAATAATGTCGTGAGTATTGGCCATCATAGTCGCAGAGCTCACCAAACTGCTCATAGCCTTGCTTTAAATAAAACCCCAACGCCTGAAACTCATACGTATCGAGCATTGCATACTTGCATTGTCGAGCTATGGCTTGCGCTTCTGCAGCCTTTATTATGCGTGATGCAATCCCACACTTTCTGTGCTCTTCATGCACCCATAAAAATTCTATATCCAGATAATTCCAATAGGTTTTGCCGGTCAGGCCGCCGATAACAAGGTCATCGTCATCTCGGCAATATACCGACAAGGCGGTAAAATCATTTGGAACGAACTGGGCATTGTGTTGGCGCGTTTGACTGATAATGTGCTCATCTGCCTGTCTGTCAGGCTTATCAGTAGCAACGATTTTCATACTAACGCACGGCGCGTATCAGTGCTTGTTCATACTCTTGATGAAATTCATCCAGCGTGCGTGCCGCTGACTTAGTAGACGAAAGGCTTGCCACATGAAAAAGCGCTTCACCTTCATGCACCAACGGCATATTGGTTTGACCAACCAACACACCCGACACAGGACTCACCACATCTTCTTCAGTTTCACCAAACGGGTCGGCGACAACGCCTAGCGTATCACCTCGATTAACAACCGCACCTAACTGCAAGTGTGATCGCACAATTCCACTCTGTGGTGCGCGCATCCAGACACTGTCATTCGCAATTGTTGATTCATAATTGCGAACGATCTTGTTCGCACCCGGCAGCATTTTCAAGTAGCGCATCACGCGCATTGTGCCTTTTACGCCAGCACGTATTGCAAGTTCATCAAAGCGCAAGGCCTCACCAGCCTCGTACAACAAAATCGGCTTCTCACCCACCGCATCGCGCAATGTGCCAGGTCGTGTTTGCGAATCGAGCACAACTGGCGGAGAAAACGCCATAGCCATAGGCAGTAATTCTTCGCAGCTGTCTAAGTCTGCACGAATCTGCGGCAAGTTATCTCGACCAGCTGCAGCCGTATGAAAGTCGATTCCATGCGTACACTTTTCAACGATCTCAGTCATGAATGTTTCAGCCAAGCGCGACGCCATACTGCCACGATCAGAGCCGGGGAATGATCGGTTTAAATCACGGCGATCGGGTAGGTAGCGAGATTGGGATACAAAGCCATATACGTTCACCACAGGTACGGCTATTAATGTGCCGCGTAAATTGTTTAAAGCCTTTATACCTAACAAGCGACGAATAATTTCAATGCCGTTTATTTCATCGCCATGAATCGCTGCGGAGACAAACATAACCGGACCGGCGCTTTTGCCGTTTATCACGTGCACCGGCATCGACACCGATGTGTGGGTATAGAGCGGCGGCAACGGTAAATCGATATATTGGCGAGTACCGGGGGCTACACTTACGCCGCCGATCGTTATTGCTTTGTTCCGTTTGCTTGCCTCAGCCACTAACCCTTCCCACGCGTTTTCGTATTTCCAGGGCGAGCGTTTTTTTCCAAATGCTCAATAATAATCCCAGCCACATCTTTTCCACTTGCAGCCTCAATGCCCTCAAGCCCGGGGGAAGAATTTACTTCCATCACTAGGGGGCCGCGATCAGATCGCAGCAGATCAACACCAGCAACCGAGAGGCCAAGAATTTTTGCCGCACTGACTGCTGTTTGTCGCTCTTCGGGTGAGATTTTGACCAAGCTTGCAGAACCACCGCGATGCAAATTAGATCGAAACTCACCTTCCGGTGCTTGACGACGCATAGAAGCCACCACTTTGCCACCCACAACCAAACAACGAATGTCAGAGCCGCCAGCTTCTTTAATGAATTCCTGCACAAGTATGTCCGCATTCAAACCCATAAAGGCTTCGATAACACTCTCTGCCGCTTTTGCTGTTTCTGCCAAGACCACACCTATACCTTGGGTACCCTCTAATAGTTTTATCACCAAGGGCGCGCCACCCACCATTTTCACCAAGTCTTTGGTGTCGCCCGGTTTGTTTGCAAATCCGGTGACCGGTAAACCAATGCCTTTTCTGGATAACAACTGCAAGGAACGCAACTTATCGCGGGAACGGGCGAGCGCAACTGACTCAATCAAGGTATATACACCCATCACTTCAAACTGCCTTAATACCGACGTACCGTAGGAGGTTACGGATGCGCCAATACGTGGAATAACCGCATCAAAATCGTCAATCCGCTTACCCTCTAAGTGCACGCTTGGATTTCTCGATACGATGTTCATGTAGCAACGCAACACATCGATCACTTGCACTTCGTGACCACGAGCTTGCGCGGCCTCAATGATTCGGCGTGTTGAGTAAAGCTTCCGATTACGCGATAAAACGGCTATTTTCATGACTGCACTTCGGTGTGAGAGGAATACAACAATCGCGTTGATAAGCGACCACAAAGGTACGATGCTGCTGGGTTTACCAAAACATTGTCAGCCAATGCGGTTCGACCAATCAACATACGAAACAACATACTTTTACGTTCAGTTAAGGTTACATCAATGACTTCATCCATTGGACCCATTTGAAGGTGCGCACTTATCACATAACGGTTTTCTGTATGTCCTCCTGAATCAGAAACCGCCCTAATATCTATTAGTGGAGCTTCGGCTTTAACCATCAGCGAATTGTTGCGTTGCAATGGCTGGACATCGAATCGCACCATGTCTGCCCCATTGGCTTTAAAGCGTTCTATGTTTAACGCATGCAGTGCGGACGTTCGCGCACCGGTATCAATTTTTACTTTGATGGCCGGTATGCCAAGCTCGGGCATTGCTGCCCATTCACGCCAACCCACCGTTGAAGACATCACTTTCATTTAACTGTTTCCTGGACGATAAACAATGTCAGCATTTGTAGAATGTTCACGTACCATTTGTGCATTCGGTATGTCGTTACTTTGCGCTCTCGTTAGCGCGGCTTCTTCTGTTAAACCGTGGTTCAACCAACGTTGTACTAATCGCTGCTGCAAAATCTCGTTCGGCACATCGATGCTGATACTCATATCAAAGTGCTGGGACAAGCTATTCCATCCCGGTTTATCCAGCAGAAGGTAATTGCCTTCTACCAACACAACATCATGCTCACGCTCAATCTTTATAGCGCAATTTCGCGACAAATCGCTGGCGCGGTCAAACTCAGGGGCATAGATTGGCGACTCATCGGAATGCAGACGCTGCATAAGAGACATCAACCCACCCACATCAAACGTGTGCGGCGCCCCTTTGCGCTCGCGCGTGCCAGCCAAATCCAGTTGCTGATTGTCCATATGAAAGCCATCCATGGGTATACCGATAACACGACGTGTGCCGAATTCACTTTGTAGCATCTGAACCAAACTTGTTAATAAAGTTGATTTACCAGAAGCTGGCGGCCCTGCAATGCCAATGATTTTGCGGGTGAGCGGGCTATCGACCGAGATTATATTGCCGATGCGCTTAACAAGCTGAGCCTGATCATGCTCAACAATTGGACAATTTTGTGATAAATCAGACATAGATTACGCAGTATATGCCCTCCAGCCATGGACAGTCGAGAAATTGGGCCCACCCCTTGCGTTAAATTGCAGTGCACATCAGGAATTTTTAACGCTAAACGATTGGTTTCAAACACTGTACTACCCAAAATCTCTGCTGTTAAGGCGGTGAATTTACGCTAGTCTTTAATTTAAATATTTAACCAATCGAAACATTAGAGCTTTAAGGAGAAAGGAATTGAGCAATGATCCATATGCCGCACCTTCGGCAAACTTAGACAACACAGCCGATGCAGCTGTCATTCAAACATCACCCTGGAGCGCCAAAGGTAGACTGAGCGTTCTTTCGTATTTAGGCCAATCGTTGGTTCTTCTACTGATTACCGCCGCTCTATTAGCCGTGCTTGCGGGTATCGGTGCAATGTTAGGTGGTGTTATGCCGACATCACCAGAGGCTATCGATTTTAGCAATCCAGTGCTAATAGTGCTGTTTGGTATCGGTATATTGATCTATCTGGTTATGCTTTACGTCACCGTTGTTATGATGATCAAACGACTACACGATCGCAATCACAGTGGGTGGTGGGCACTTGCGATATTCGTGGGATCAGTCATCCCGTTCGTAAATATAGTAGCCATCCTCGCCATGTTTTATGTGATCTTTTTTCCAGGCCAAAAAACCGGCAACCGTTTCGGCGGTAGACGCATGACTAAAGGTTGGGAAAAAGTGGTAGGCATTCTATACATCATCTTGATGATCGGTACTATCGTTGCCTTGGTTGCCGGTGGTGCTGCAATGTTCATGAGCGCTCCAGGCTGAATAGAGTAACCGTAGATACGCTCCATACGGTAGAAACGCCCGAAGGTGCGTTATTGCAAATTGCCGTTGCCGGTCCGGTCATCCGTGGGATGGCCTGGCTGGTTGACGTAATCATCCGATCAATCATTCTTATCGCATTACTGATAGCGCTTAGCTCGATCATGGGCTCTAGACAAAGCGACTACTCTGCCATGGGTTTTTTCCTCATCGCACAGTTTTTACTTAGCTGGTTCTACACCACCTTGTTCGAAGCAATGACGGGATCAACACCAGGTAAAAAGCTCTATGGTCTGTGGGTTGTGCATGACAACGCTACGCCCATCACTTGGTCCGGAGCATTAATACGAAACTTTTTACGGGTTGTCGATAACCTGCCCTTTATTTACATGGTTGGGTTGATCACTATGCTAATGGACAATCGGTTTCGTCGCTTGGGTGATTTAGCCGGTGGAACACTGGTTGTCTATCGGGACAGAACAACTGATTCAACAAGCTTTGCCCATAATGAAGGCCTGCCTCCACCGGAGTGGCTGAGTCGTGATGAACGCCAAGCGGTTGTAGATTTTGCCGAACGCAGCGAGCAATTGTCACCGGAGCGACAACAGGAACTAGCCGGTGTTTTAAGTCATCTACTTGATGATGATACGGATGCGGTGCACACACTTAAAAGTTGGGCACACTGGATTTTGCGAGGTCAAACAGATGCTCAATCAACGAGGGTTTGAACAACAATACGAGAAGGACTGGGCGCGTATTGAAGCAACTCTCGACTCACTAGAATCCTGGCGCTTCTCGAAAAAACGTGTTGCTGATAACAGCGACTTGCCCACCCTATACGCAGCGCTCTGCCAACAACACGCGCTTGCGCAAAGTCGTGGTTACTCCCATGCATTAACCAAGCGCTTACACGAACTTATTACACGCGCACACCATCAGCTGTATCAGAATCGCGGCCACCTGTTGTACAGAATTATTCAATTCTTGGGCGGTGGTTTTGCACGCGCCGTACGCGAGCAATGGAAATTGCTGGCGATATCGTCGGCTCTGTTTTTCGTAACAGCCTTTATCTGTGGTGGATTCGCCGCCTACTCCGTAGATTTTGCAGATTTGTTCATGGGCAGTAAAAACCGTTTCGCACTAGAAACCATGTACGACCCTGCCCGCGGTTCTATTCGCGAAGAAGGCATGGAGGATGATACAAATTTTTATATGTTCGGCTTCTACATCATGAACAACATCAGTATCGATTTTCGTACCTTTGCCAGTGGCATTTTGTTTTGCGTGGGTACGGTGTTCGTGTTGGTGTTTAACGGCATCCAGATCGGTGCAGCAGCGGGTCATTTAAGTGCGATTGGATACAACGAAACCTTTTGGGGGTTCGTTTCCGGACACAGTGCACCTGAGCTTATTGCCCTTTGCATTAGCGGCGCTGCAGGATTGATGCTGGGCATGGCCTTGATCAAGCCCGGCAGACAAACACGTCGATTAGCATTGGTACGAGCGGCTAAAAAGGCAGTACCTATTATTGTAGGTGCTGGCTTGATGACATTACTCGCCGCTTTTATTGAAGCCTATTGGTCGTCTAAGGAACTTGACCTGAGTATTAAAATATCTGTGGGCGTATTAATTTGGATACTCCACATTTTGTATTTGTGCTTGGCAGGCCGCGGACGTCATCATCATGGCTGATATTAAAAATCTGACGGTGTTACCCAGACCAAGAAGCGCTTGGCAAGCCATGGATGCAGGTTTCACGCTTGCGCGAGCGCATTACGTCAAACTCGTCATTTTATGGCTAGGTTTTTCGATTCCTGTTTTCCTGGCCTGTGCTGCGCTGCAACTCGCGACTGGTTGGTCTATGTGGTCGTTAATGTTGCTTCTATGGTGGTGGTTTAAGCCGCTCTACGAACTCCCAATACATTTGTATTTATCACGCGCGCTTTTTTCAGAAGAACTTAGCCTGCGAGAGACTTGGAAACTTGCCTTGTCGCACTTTGGTAAGTTGTTTAAAACTTATCTTACGCTGGCAAGGCTTAGTCCTGCGCGCGCCTTAACATACGGGGTTGTATTTCTGGAACAACTGCCACGCAAGCAACGTGGTGCACGTATCGATACATTGAAGTCTGAAAAAACGCGACATTTCTTGCTCGTGCAAGTTTGTTTTCACATTGAATACATCATGGCATATGCGGTCATTACCGCAGTGGCGCTGTTGTTTTTTTCAGACGCTATTAGCGAGCTGGACTTTGCAGCCTACCAAGCTGCGGTAGAATCACCCGATTCACACCCTTGGCTTATTGCCGCTTCTATGACTTCATTGATAGCTGCAGCACTGGTTGCGCCATTTTATGTCACCAGCGGGTTTCTTTTATATATTAATCGTCGCATGCAACTAGAAGCGTGGGACATAGAGCATCGGTTTCGAAGTATACGACCAAGAAGTGGACTGGGTATTACGGCAATTGTGTTGCTTGCTTTTAGTCTGTCACAAAGTGAGCCCAGCCTTGCTGAAGACCGAGCAAGTTCCATGATTTCACCGGTGTCGGCAAATGCCATAGTAGAGGAGATCTTAGCGGACGAAGATTTCGGTTCAATCGAGACGCGATGGGAACCGATTCTCGACTTTGACAACGACTGGGATGATTCAGATTTAAGCTTCTTCGATAAATTAAATGGCTCAACTACGACATTCGCATTGATAGCAAAAGCATTGCTATGGATAGGTATCGCTATATTTATCATGCTATTGATACATACCTTACGGCAATTTCGGCGCCCTGAAATAAGAACAGGCGCATTATCCAGAAAAGGCCGAGATGTGGAAGATGCCAAAAGCCACCCGCTCACACAAAATTTACCCACGGATATAGTCGCAGCGGCCGAGCATCTACTCGCTCAAGGTGAAAGACGACAAGCTTTAAGTGTGTTGTTTCGCGGCGCGCTGCGCGCAATCATGGAGCAATATGATTTAAACGTTGCCAGAGGTGCAACTGAATCCGATTGTAAGCAATCCATTGCAAGTGTTGCGAGCCAATTGCAAAAGAATACGTTTACCCGACTACTCGGCGTTTGGCAGAACGAAGCCTACGCAAATCAACCACAACCCGAACAAACCATCGCCAGCTTAATTGATGAATGGAAAACCGCATTCGTCATACATGCCAATGACAACACACAAGCTAGTGATTCTGCCTTATGAACGGTCGAAAATTACCATTTCTTCCCATTCTGTTCATGTGCGCCTTAGCAGCTGCCGCCTATGGTATCTACAAGAATGTTGATTTTGAAGAAGTCGAATACTCTGTCGGGTATAGCGATGAGGCCCGAAAAAATAAGTTTTTAGCCGCTGGCCGACTTATGGAATCAGAAGGCTTTACCTTTGAGATCGGTAAAGACCGAGGCGTATTCTCAGAATTGGATTTATCTTCCACAGGCGTACTGTGGATGCGCGACATCAATGAGCTGGAAGATATTAGAGAAGCCGAACACATCCTGGCTTGGGTGAAATCGGGGGGTATATTATTAACCAGCTCTATAGGTGACATGCCGTTCGGAAAATCCACCGTGCCAGGTTGGTTACTGGGGCAGTTAGGTATTAAAGGCATCAGTGAAGAAGATGAAGAATCGGATAAATTCTACGCCTCGTTTCAGTCGGGCGACTACTACCTAAGCATTCCAGACGAAGGCCTAACGCACAGCGACTTTCAGATGCACAGTGAAATAGAACCTTACTTTCAAATTAAATCAAGGCTACCTGAAGGGTCTACCAATATTATCGATTCCCCATATCTTGTGCACAACAAATTGGACAAGGGCTACTTCACTTTATACGCCGACTATGAACAGTTCGACAACGATAGAATCAGTTCACGCGGACGTGGATACTTGCTGTTGTGGTTAATTCAACCGGCTAAAACTCAGCACATAACCATGCTTTTTCGCCCAGCCAGTAAGCCTGGGTTATTCACTGTTTTATGGGGCCGCTTTTCATTAGCAATCTTGTTGCTGGGAGTCGCGCTAATCGGATTTCTGCGTTGGGCTGCAGCACGTCTAGGCCCGGTAGAACAAGAACTTCCACCGGTTAACAACAACATCATGGCCCACCTGGCCGCCCGCGGTGAGTATTGGCATCGGCATAAACATACAAACAAAGTACTGACAAACGTTCAAAAAGCAACGCTTGAACAAATAACTGCCAGCGGCGGTCTTCGCCTGAGCGGTGAAGAAAATATCTCGCAAAGAGATATGGCCATAAAACAGGTCGTTGCAAAACTCGATTGTACACCAGCACAAGCAGAGCAAATTTTGTACGGTGAACCCCGTAACAGTACAACCCTACTTCGCGTGACGCAAGCTCTTCAACGCTTGAATCACCGCAATCTATTTAAATCAAATAATTGAACCGAGTAACTTGTCACTATGATTGACTCTACCCAGTTTGCTACAGCACACGAAAACCTGAACAAACTTAGGAACAACTTCGGCCAAGTTGTCATCGGCCAACAACAAACCATCGATGAGCTGCTCATTTGTGTGGCCGCAGGCGGACACGTTCTCATTGAAGGTGTTCCAGGGCTTGCTAAAACCCTGCTCGCACGGTGCTTGGCATTTTCCGCTCAAGCCGATGATGTACGGATACAGTTCACACCCGACCTGATGCCCAGCGATATAGTTGGTCATGCCATGTTTGATCACGAACAACAAACGTTTAGCGTTCGCGAAGGGCCCGTGTTTGCAAACGTGGTCGTGGCCGATGAAATAAATCGAGCACCGGCGAAAACACAATCGGCGCTGTTAGAGGCCATGCAGGAACAACAAGTGAGTATTGAAGGCGAGACGCGTGCGCTGCCACAACCGTTTATCGTTATAGCTACACAAAACCCGATAGAGCAGGAAGGCACCTATCCACTGCCACAAGCGCAGCTCGATCGTTTCTTGTGCAAGGTTCTCATCGAGTATCCATCGCCAGAAGAAGAATTATTAATGCTGCAACAGATCACGCACGAAAGTATTGCCAATCAGCTTGATCTATCGCGACTGCAAGCGGTCATCACTGTTGACGATGTCATTGCGATTCAAAAAGCGGCAAGTTTTATTTCGGTGGATGCGGTTGTGCAGAAGTACGTTGTTAGCATAGTCACAGCAACTCGCTCTTGGAATGGTATTGATATCGGGGCCGGCCCTCGAGGTTCCATTGCACTGTTACGGGCGGCGCGTGCACATGCCTTATTACATGGCAACGATTTCGTCACGCCTGATGATGTAAAAAAAGTGGCGGCCACCGTTCTACGCCACCGGGTGCAATTAACACCCGACTTAGAAATCGAAGGCTATACGCCAGACGATGTTATTTCAAGCTTACTAACCGCTGTGGAAGCACCACGCGCGTGATACCAACGCCTCGACTCATTGCGCTGCTTGTCGCCCTCGCGGTCTCGGCTGCAGTACTAACTTTTTTTCCACACCTGTTGCGAGTGTGGTTAGTCTTGCCTGCCTTGTTAGTGTTTATTGCCGCAATAGATTTTTTTCGTGCATCGCGTATAAAACTCGAAGCCAATCGCAAGATAAGAAAAGTGATGTCGCATGGTCAATGGACGGATATATCGCTGCAGTTAAGCAATATTGGTAAGTCGCCGGTACGCGTGCGCGCACACGATATGCACCCGCAGTTGTGCAATGTACGCGGTTTACCCCGACAGCTCGAGCTAGATGCCAACGCCATGAGCAGTATCGACTATGAAGCTATGCCTGAGGTTCGCGGCAACATGCGTTTTGATGGGGTAGATTGCCAAGTGAGCACCCGCATGGGTTTGTGGTACCGACAACGAAAAGTACAATGCGCTGATGATGTAAAAGTTTACCCAAACTTTAAAAACAACAAATTGTTCGGCCTGCTGCTAAGCAGACGCAATCTGGACCACCTTGGTATTCGACGCCTACCCCGCCCAGGTGAAGGCAGTGACTTTCATCAGCTAAGAGAATATCGCGATGGCGACAGCCTGCGCCAAATCGATTGGAAAGCCACGGCGCGTATGCAAAAACTAATAGCTCGAGAATATGCACAAGAGCGTGATCAACAAATTGTGTTCTTACTCGACTGCAGCATGCGCATGCGTCACCAGGACGAAAAATCTTCGCACATGGACGACACGCTTAATGCGGTGGTGCTGCTTTCACACGTGGCTCTACAACAGGGTGATGCAACGGGCATCATGACCTTCGGTGGCGTTGATCGCTGGATACCGCCGTCCAAAGGCTTACAGTCAGCCAGGCGGCTCATGCACGGCCTATACGATCTACAAGCCACCAGAGAACTACCCGACTACGTTGCGGCAGTTGAAACGCTTGCTGTAAGGCTCAAACGTCGTGCACTAATCATTCTTATCACAAACTTAAGAAACGAAGATGGACAATCCGCCCTGCAAGCACTGCAACGCTTAAAGGGCAAACACTTAGTACTAATGGCCGACTTACAGGAATCAGATTTAGAAGCGGCGATAAGAACAGAACCGGTAAATACTGAAGAAGCCGTTTTATGGCTAAGTGCGGAAAACTATCGCCTACAGCGCAAACACCAACATCGACTTGCGGT
>CALHOU010000066.1 GCA_938035945.1 uncultured Granulosicoccaceae bacterium | reverse complement strand
GTGGATGTGCTGGTGTCTGCTCCGCAAAAGGGTTGGACAGCAAGCCCGTGCGCTGGTTTGGTGGTTCTGAGCGAACATGCCAGTAAAATATTACAAGAAACCACCAGTAGCAGCTATTCACTTGATTTAAAAAAGTGGAGCAGCATCATGCACGCGTACTTGGATGGTAAACATGCCTATCATTCGACTATGCCAACCGACAGTTTGATTGTGCTTCGCGATGTGATGAAAGAGATGCAGAATATCGGGTTTGCCAAATTAAAAGATCAGCAAATCGAGTTAGGTCTACGTATTCGCCAGTTGCTCGACGATGCAGGTTTTGTTAGCGTTGCTGCGTCTGGATTTCATGCACCGGGCGTCGCCGTTTATTTTACCGATAATCCGAGTATGCAAAATGGCAGTGCATTCGCGGCACACGGAATGCAAATTGCCGCAGGTGTGCCTTTGCAAATTGGCGAGCCTGATGATTACCAGTCTTTTCGAATTGGATTGTTTGGCGTAGACAAGCTAAACGATGTGGATGCAGCCGTGGAACGGTTTGAGACTGTATTGCGCAAAGTGGTGGTATAACTGACACATCTTCAGTGAATTAATCTCCACGTGTTCACTGTTTAGTAGGGCATTGTGATTAATTTGCTTCTGTATGCTCAGTTTCTTGCAACTATTGGCTCAACTGTCTCCACGTGTTCACTATTGAGTAGCGCCTGATCGAAACCACTGGTCTATAAGTGCTCGTTCATCATCAGTAATGCCGGTTAAATTTCCAATCGGCATCGCTTTTGTAACAACCACCTGTTGATGAATAGTCTGCGCATAGTTCACTATGTCTTCCGCGCTTTCTAGAGCAATGCCTTTTGGTGCTGAATAAAAGCCGGGTTGCGTGGGTACTTTGGCGTGGCAACCAACACAGCGCGCTTGCATTACCTGCTGAACATCGGCAAAGTTGACTGGTGTGACTGGCCCGTTATCACTAACAACGGGCGCAAGTGGTTTTGGCGCAATGGCTGCGGCTACACCCATGATTAGAAAGCCTGCAATAATTAAAGGTATGGGTGTTTGTTTACCGGTATGGCGTTGCACGAAAAACACCCGTATAAGGCCACCGGCTATCGTTAACACGATGAGTATGAGCCAGTTGTACTTATGGCCCCAGGTCATTGCGTAGTGATTGCTTATCATCACAAACAAAACCGGTAGCGTGAAAAACGTGTTGTGCACCGATCGTTGCTTAGCGAGTATGCCGTGGATTGGATCAGGCGCGCGGCCCTCTTGCTTGGCCGCTACAAGATCACGTTGGCCCGGCATAATCACAAACGCCACATTCGCAACCATGATGGTACCTAGCATGGCACCAAAGTGCAGATAGGCACCTCGCCCACTAAAGATTTGACACAACACATACGCGGCCACGCTAACAAATACCAGCATCACCAAACTTAGCTTATTTTCGTCGTTGCCGATCGGCGACTTGCACAACTGATCGTACACAATCCAGCCAAGCACAATCGTTAGCATGCCTAGAATGACAGCAACGGGTTTGCTTAAGGTCATCACATTCGGGTCGATCAGATAAATCTCTGCTTGATACCAATACATCAGACACATCAGGAACATCCCTGTAATCCAAGTGGTATAGGCTTCCCACTTAAACCAATGCAGTTTTTCAGGTAGTTTAGGCGGTGCAACTTTATACTTTTGAGCGTGATAAAAACCACCGCCATGCACTGACCATATTTCGCCGCCAACACCACGCTCTACATCGTCTTCTACCTTTGGCGCCTCGAGACTGTTGTCGAGCCAGACAAAGTAAAAAGATGCACCAATCCAAGCGATGCCAACCACCAAGTGAACCCAACGCCCCAGCAGGTTGAGCCATTCCAGAATATAAGCTTCCATTCAGTCGACCTCGAGTATGTTTCTATGCGTAAGTGAGATTAAACAACGCCTTGAACGCTGGATTTTAGCAGTCAGACTATAAGTTGGCGGCTACGTTTGCGCCAATGTGGTTTAAATAGGAAAGTGCGAGCTGATTTTCAGCATTTTCGGGAAAGTTGCACAGTCCGGCTACCTGTGCGTTAGATAAAAGATGCTCTAGAGCGATTATCTGCAAGGCCATCAATTTATCCGCAACCTCAATCGGACTACCCTCACCTGCTGTTATATTCACATTATGACCATCAGCAATGAGTAGTATATTTTTGCCATTTGCTAGCTGGTAGTTAGTCACGTGTGCTCTAACCGATTCAATATGCACAGCCTGTAACAGGTGCTCCATCGGTAGCTCAGCCTGCCCATGACCTGATGCGCAAAGTATAGCGCCCGGGCGCATGGCATCGATGTGCTCGGCTTTGAGCACGCCATGTACGCCTGAGGCTGTAAACACAAGTTCAGCATCCGTTATGGCATTTTCGATGGTGCTTACACTATGGCCATCGTAATGAGCGTCGAGTGCTTTTACAGGTTCACTTTCCGCAACCGTCACGCGCGCACCCATTGCTGCCGCATGTGCCGCTATACCTTTACCGACTCGGCCATAACCAATAACAAGCGCGCGTCTGCCTGCGATTTGCAAATTTGTTATATCCAGTATCGCCATCACCGCTGACTGCCCAGTGCCCGTGGTATTGTTAATCAGCTGATTTATTCGTGTGCTGTGCAAATCAACAATGGGTACAGAAATATTATTCAAACCACTCAGTCTGTCGATACCGGTTTTAGTGATTTCAGTTGCCCCAGTCAGTTGTTCCATAAATTCTGAACGTTTTAGATGGGCCAATGTTAAGCAACGGGCGTCATGGTCTAGAATGAAGTTGTGTTTTAAAGCAATAAATTCATCTAGCGCTGCATCTGCTCCCACAAAAACGGGTATATCGTTTGAATGTAAGGCCTGAACAATGCTTATATCGGCCCCTTGAACAAGTGAGCAACATGAAACGTGTGCGCCAGATGCCGCTAATGCCAAAGCAAGGTTTGCAACTTTTGCATCCAATGGCAAACATACGCCTACTTTTAACCCATTAACAGCAGCTGAATTTTTGAGACGCAAAGACGCATCGTTCAGCATCGGCATTGATGCGGATGCCCACTGAATCTTTTGTCGCCCCTCCTGTGCTAGCGTACTGTTATGCGCCGACAAGCTCATGTTGATTGAATCCCTGTGAGCCAATCTTTAAAGTCGTCTTCCTGCTCAGGCCGTGGTGGTTCCAGGTGAATACCCATGCTGCTTAATTTTGCCGCGGCTATTTGATCATCCACATGTTTTGGTAAAACGTGAACGCCCGGTTTTAAATCGGTGTTAACCAAATGGTGCGCGCCGAGTCCTTGTACTGCGAAGGTAAGATCCATAATCTCTACAGGGTGTCCACTACCACCAGCTATGTTGACCAACGCACCGCCAGATAAAACATGAATAGCTCGCTTACCTAACTCATACGTTGATATTTGCGCTCTGTTTTCGATCACGTTTGCGGCCATCTCAGCCAAGGTATCGAC
This sequence comes from uncultured Granulosicoccaceae bacterium, assembly GCA_938035945.1. Lineage (GTDB taxonomy): Bacteria > Pseudomonadota > Gammaproteobacteria > Granulosicoccales > Granulosicoccaceae > Granulosicoccus. The sequence continues at coordinate 35,656 of CALHOU010000066.1, read as the reverse complement.
ATCGACTTCTAAATCGTGGTGACCTGCGTTGGCCAACACAGCATCATGCTTTAGCACCTCAAATTCGGGTCTACCCAATGCGCGCATACCGCCTGTGGCTGTAATAACGATTGAAGCATCACGAACAATGTCAGTTGATTTACCGACAAACATACCGTCAAAGTGTGCTTCCAATGCACGCACAGGGTCGGTCTCTGCCACAAAGACTTGTGCACCTAATTTCTTTGCGTATTCGGCGATGCCACGTCCAACATAGCCGTATCCGATAATGGCAACTTTGGCGCCGGCCATTTTTCTATTGGTTAGACGTAAAACAGCTTGAACCGTTGTTTGACCTGTTCCGTATCGATTATCAAACAGGTGTTTGCATCGAGCATCATTGGCTGTGAGTGCTGGAAACGGTAACAGCCCGGCTGCTTCCATCGCGTACAGCCTTGCTGTGCCTGTGGTAGTTTCTTCCGATACGCCTTTGAGTTTTTTGAAAATTTCTGGCCGATGCATGCCAATCCGCATGGTTAGCTCAGCACCATCATCAATGATGTATTCAGGTTCAAGATCAGCTGCCGCAAGCAATTCTTTTTCCCAGGACTCATGATTGCCATCGGGTTCAGATACCACAATCATGCCTCGATCTCGCAAGGCTTCTACAACAGATCCGTTGGTAGTCAGAGGGTTACTACCAGCCGCTATGACGTCAGCCCCAGCATCAGCCAAAATCGATGCAAGAAACGCCGTCTTTGCCTCCAGGTGCACAACGACCGCTATTTTGACGCCTTCAAGTGAGCCGTCGCGCATGGCTGTTCGAACCAAACCATTGAGCACAGGCGAATGGCGATCGACCCAGTTGATTCGGTCTATACCTTCTTTAACGAGTTCTGCGTGCGCGTTGGTGTTGTGGCCAACAGGGTTCATCTTTGGCTAGCGCTCTTTGACGTACGGTTCACCACCAGCTTTTGGCGGTATCGCTTTGCCAACAAAGCCTGCAAGGATAACCACCGTTAATATGTAAGGCAGAGCATCAAGCAATTGTGCATTCACTTTAAAGCCTAAATACTGTTCTAACACATCTGGTCGCAAGGCCATTGCCTGTAAAAAGCCGAACAACAAACACGCGAACAATGCTTGCCAAGGACGCCATTTTGCAAATATTAGCGCGGCCAATGCGATAAAGCCGCGACCCGCACTCATGTCTTTAACAAATCCAGCTTGCAGAGCAGTGGCTAGATAGGCACCAGCAAGACCGCATAACACGCCACAAATAAGTACCGCAATATAACGAAGCCGTACAACGGATATACCGGCGGTATCCACTGATGCTGGGTTTTCGCCCACCGCCCGCAATCGCAACCCAAACCGCGTTCGGTATAGCAAGATCCAGGTCAACGGCACCAGCAATAAGGCGATGTACACAATGCTGGTGTGACCTGAGATAAGCTCGTTATAAACAACACCAAACACGGGAATATCTTTCACCGCATCAGCAAATGGCAAGGTTATAGGCTCAAACCGTGCATCACCCACTAGCTGTGGCGTTCTTCCTCCCTGCTTAAACCAGCTTTGTGCGATAACAACCGTAAGCCCTGCTGCGAGAAAGTTGATGGCAACACCAGAAATGAGTTGATTACCGCGAAAGGTAATCGACGCAATACCGTGAACGGCTGATAAAACTAACGAAGCACCAATGCCAGCAAGCAATCCTAGCCACGCAGAACCGGTTGTATAGGCCACTGCACCTGAAAAGAAAGCAGCGGCTAGCATTTTCCCTTCCAAGCCTATGTCGAATATGCCAGCGCGTTCGGAATAAAGCCCGGCAAGACAAGCCAGTAATAGCGGCGTGGCCAATCGAATGGTTGAATCTAAAATCAAAAGTAAAGTCAGTAAGTCCACTGTTTATACCTCTGACACAGGTGTTCGTTTGAACAATGAAAAAAGTTTTTGCAGGGGCATACGCACCATGTTATCCAATGCACCGGTAAACAAAATAACCAACGCCTGTATGACCACAATAAGTTCACGCGGAATGGATGTCCAGAGCGCAAGCTCCGCACCGCCTTGGTATAAGAAACCAAACAATATAGCAGCGATGAATATGCCGAAAGGGTGGCTGCGCCCCATCAATGCGACAGCGATACCAATAAACCCAGCCCCTTCGACAGAACCAAGGATTAAGCGCTCTGCTTCTCCCATTACATTGTTGATTGCCATTAGTCCGGCAAGTGCACCGGAGATCATCATCGTGATCATAATGATTTTTGTTGGGCTTATGCCTGCGTACTTGGCGGCAGAGTCAGAATGACCAAACGAGCGGATTTCATAACCGAGCCGGGTATGCCAAATGAGCAACCAAACAAGTATGCAGGCAAGCGTTGCAACAAAGAACGTCACGTTTGCCGGTGCACCGCGAAACAGCACGTTGTCGGCTGTTGAAAACATGTCTTGAAACGAAGGCAGGTGTGTGGATTCGGCAAACTTGGCAGTGGCCGGCTCCATGGAACCTTTGGGTTTTAACAAGCCAATTAGTAGATAGTTCAACAAGGCTGCGGCGATAAAATTAAACATGATGGTTGTTATAACAATATGACTACCGCGCCTGGCTTGAAGAAACGCAGGTATAGCCGCCCAAGCCGCACCCAGTACAGCTGCGCCCACCATGGCCCCGATTAAGGCCAGTGACCAATGCGGCCAAGGTATATAAACACAAACCAGCGCAACACCTAAACCACCTAAGGTCGCTTGACCTTCGCCACCAATGTTAAACAACCGTGCGTGAAACGCGATAGCAACGGCTAAGCCTGTAAAAATAAAATTGGTTGCATAATAAAGCGTATAGCCCCAACCATAGGTCGAGCCCAAAGCGCCCTGAACCATCAATTGCAACGCACTGATCGGGTTCTCGCCGATGGCCAATATGACCAAGGCCGACAACACGGCGGCCAACAACAGACTTATAAGTGGGACCAGAATAATTTCCGCCCAACGAGGTAACTCATTCATTAGGCAACATCCTTCGTCATACCGGCCATCATCAAACCGAGTTCACTCTCATCTGTTTCTGAAGGGCGCCGTTCACCCATAATGCGTCCATCAAACATAACCGCAATGCGATCACTCAAAGCCAGTATTTCGTCCAGTTCAACTGATACCAGCAAGATTGCCTTACCTTGATCACGTAACTCGACGATGCTTTGATGTATGAACTCGATAGCGCCAATATCTACACCCCGGGTAGGTTGGCCAATGAGGAGTAAATCAGGGCTGCGTTCAAATTCTCGTGCTAACACGATTTTTTGCTGATTACCGCCCGAGAAACTTTTGGCTTTTAAGAGTGGGTCGGGAGGTCGCACATCGAAACGTTCCATCTTGCCGGCCGCATCGGTTTTCATAGCTGCGTTGTCGGTGAGCCAACCTTTACGAAATTCAGGGTCGAGGTGATAACCAAAAACCGCATTTTCCCAGGCCATAAATTCCATGATCAGACCTTCGGATTGTCGATCTTCGGGTACGTGGGCAATGCCATTGCTGCGACGATCCTGACCATTGGACACAAGACCCGATAAGTCCATCGCAGCACCTTTGTAGGTGACTGACCCTGTGGCTTTTTGATAACCGCCCAAAGCTTCGAGCAATTCTGACTGCCCGTTACCAGCAACGCCTGCAATGCCGAGAATTTCACCCGCTCGCACATCAAAGCTTGCACCTTTTAACCGCTCAACACCGTTGATGTCTTTAACGCTTAAATCCTTAACTTCGAGAATCTTTTCACCAACGCTTATGTCTTTCTTTGCAACGGTTAAACGCACTTTGCGACCGACCATTAGCTCAGCAAGCTCTGCAGGTGTTACCTCAGCTGTTTTTACCGTAGCGGTCATTTCACCAGCGCGCATAACGCTAACGGTGTCAGTGACATCCATTATTTCGCGCAGCTTATGCGTGATTAATATAATTGTTTTGCCTTCGTTTTTGAGACGATCTAATATTCTAAAAAGCTGATCAGCCTCGGCAGGCGTTAGTGTTCCTGTGGGTTCATCTAATATGAGAATATCAGCTTGTCTATACAAGGCTTTAAGGATTTCTACACGTTGTTGCATGCCTACCCCAATGTCTTCTATTTTTGCATCGGGTTCAACATTCAGGCCATAGTCTTCGGATAAGGATTTAAGTACACGCCGCGCTTTGGATATGGATGTGCCTAGCATAAAGCCCTCTTCGGCTCCCAAAACCACGTTTTCAAGCACAGTAAAGTTATCCACTAATTTGAAATGCTGGAAGACCATACCAATACCGGCGTCAATGGCCGCTTGGCTATCTGGAATAGCGGTTTTTTTTCCGCCAATGAAGACCTCACCAGCGTCGGCTTTATAAAACCCATAGAGGATCGACATAAGCGTCGATTTACCCGCCCCGTTCTCCCCAATGATGCCGTGGATGGTGCCCGGCATGACTCGAATAGAAATATCTTTGTTGGCTTGAACGGAACCGAACGCTTTAGAAATACCAACAAGCTCGATGGCTGGCGCAGCAGTAGTCATAGTTAACCAGTGAAATATTTAAGACTTAAATTGAAAGGCCCAAATAAATAAGGCTATGCCACAACCGTGACATAGCCTGTTATTTACAAAGTACAGCTAGCTTTAGAATTGAATCGCTGGGCAAGTTTCATCGCTAGTGTAGTCGTGAACTTTAAGCTCGCCTGATGCAATCATTGCGATGGCTTCTTCAACCTTTGCTTTCATTTCATCGCTAACAAGAGCTTCGTTGTGCTCATCCAGTGCAAAGCCTACACCACCGTTTTCCAGACCCATAGCGTTAATGCCAGGCTCAACATTCTCACCATTCATGAAAGAATCATACACAGCATTGTCAACCCGCTTAAGCATTGAGGTTAGAACCTTGCCCGGGTGTAGGTAGTTTTGATTCGCATCAACACCGATAGATAGAATACCTTTATCGGCTGCAGTTTGTAGCACACCAAGTCCTGTACCACCGGCTGCAGCAAATACAACATCAGAACCTTGACTGATTTGCGCGATCGTTAACTCAGAACCTTTTACAGGATCGTTCCACGCAGCACCTGTTGTTCCGGTCATGTTTGCAATAACAGTTACGTCTGCACTAATAGCTCGCGCACCTTGAGCATAGCCACAGCCAAATTTACGGATTAATGGAATGTCCATGCCGCCAACAAACGAAACCGTGTTGGTCTTCGATGCCATTGCTGCCATCATGCCAACAAGATAAGAACCTTCGTGTTCATTGAATACGATTGAACGCACATTGGGTTGGTCAACAACCATATCGATGATGACGAATTTTGTATCTGGGTAATCAGCTGACACTTCACCTAATGCCGAAGCGAACGCAAAGCCAGCCATAACAATAGGGTTAGCGCCTGACTCTGCGAATCGACGCAGTGCTTGCTCACGTTGTGCGTCGGATTGCAGCTCAACTTCGGCAAACTTACCACCGGTTTCTTCGGCCCAGCGCGTAGCGCCGTTGTAGGCAGACTCGTTGAATGACTTATCGAATTTACCACCCAAGTCATAAATTACTGCAGGTGCTGCAAGTGTTGCCGCTGACAGCGTTAGCGCAGCAGCGCCAACTAAAGCGGATGCAATTTTTTTGTTCATTTAAATGTTTCTCCAAGGAATAGCTAAATAAAACTGTGCGATGACAGGTTGGTTGACGCTGTGTCCGACGTGAAACCCAAAGCACCCAATCAGCCTCTACCGACGATTATTCCGAAATTCGGGATCGCAAGCAAGTTAAACCACTGGATTTCGGTACATTTCTGCCTTTTGAAGGCCGATTTTGCGCGCTCATTTAGTGCACTGGCGCTATTCAAGCCTGTTCTGCCACAACAATGAAAATTCGTACAATATTTAACCAATTAGCGTATGAACTGGTCGACGTAGTCTTCGCCCAAGCCCACGGCAGTATAATGGGCTCGGCACATGTCTATTTTGGTGAATACATCTTCGTAACCGAGCACTTCACCCCACGGGTCGACGTAACACATAACGCCATTGACTTGAAAATAGGTAATCATTTCATCAACCCCTTCAGGCACCACCAGCGTATGGGTTTCGCCGGGTGGTTCGTAAACATAAGAACCCTCTTCGGCCATCCAATCATGCTCAAGATAGTGCCATCGACCCTTTAACACCCAGCCATGCACAGGCTGCGGGTGTCGATGACGGGACAATACCCCTGATTTCGTTACTTTTAACAAGTTTGTCCAATACCCCTGAGAGCGATTAAGACACAAGGGACGCAACCATACGTTTTCCGCCTGCGGCACCCAGAGTCGATCGTCTTCAGGAATCGCATTCGGGATGACGATTTCCTCTTGCGCATCTTTAGGAAACGGCAATTGATATGGCGTCCGTTCGTTATATTCTTTTTTTTCGCTCATCTTTATCTCTCAAGGAACTCTCAAAAAACTCTCAAAGAAGTCTAATCGTTCCCGTTAAATTGCCTTGTACCCGCCGTCAACTGTATAGATAGATCCGGTAACAAAGCTTGCATCATCAGACAATAACCATTTAACCACGTTTCCAACTTCTTCCGCTCTACCCCACCGCCTCATAGGCGTACGAGCTAGAATCGCTTCGCTACGCTCAGGCGATTCTCTTAAACCCTGGGTCATCTCAGTCTCAATCCAACCAGGTGCAATCGCGTTTACACGAATACCCTCTTCTGCCCATTTACCTGCAAGTGATTTGGTAAGTTGTGCTACGCCACCTTTGGAAGCTGCATAGGCCGGTACGAGTGGACCGCCAAAGGTACTTAGCATTGAAGCGGTATTCACAATTGCACCGTTGTTTTTAGCAAGTAGAGGTTGGGATGCAACGCAACATCGCATCGTGCCGACCAAATTTACATTGATAACTTGCTGGAACACAGCCAAATCATATTCAGCACCGCGTTGTAAAATGCCAGCGCAATTGACCAACGCGTTTAGCTGCTTAAGTTTGCCGAATAATTGCTGCACCGATGAATCGTCGGTAACATCAAGATGTTCTCGATCGATACTGCCAGCACCGTCAAACTGCGCTAACTCCTCTTCGGAGTTACTCGCCGCAATTACTTGCCACCCAGCGGCATCCAACACCTTTGATACTGCGCCTCCAATACCACGCGTGCCACCTGTAACCACGACTGATTTTTTCAATGTCATTTTAAATGTTTGCTGTAGAGATACCTTTGAATTCTGCAAAACATATTACGTGTTTTGTCCGAAAAGTCATAACGTGCTACTTTGTTGAAACAGTGAGTCAATCTGGACCGATTTCACCACAGCCAGTTTGAATCAAAGAGAGAACGCATTGCCAGCTAAAAATGTGCTGTTTATTATGTGTGACCAGCTACGCTGGGACTACCTAAGTTGCTATGGACACCCAAATCTGCACACACCCAATATCGATGCGTTAGCGTCGCGCGGAGTGCGTTATGAGCGTGCGTATGTTCAATCTCCTGTGTGTGGCGCCTCTCGAATGTCAACCTACACAGGGCGTTATGTGCATGCGCATGGTGCGAGTTGGAATTTCGTACCCTTAAAGGCCGGTGAATTAACCATCGGTGACCATCTACGTCCGCTTGGAGTAAAAACAGTTTTAATTGGTAAAACCCATATGAAGGCGGATGCGCCTGGTATGGCGCGCTTAGGTATCGACCCTAACAGCCGGATTGGTGTGCGCATAGCTGAATGCGGATTCGACCCGTTTGAACGTGACGATGGGCTTCACCCCTATTCAGGTCATTAACCCAACCCGCCCTACAATGATTTCGCCCGCAACAATGGCCTGGATGCCGAGAATCCTTGGGAAGAGTTTGCAAATGCTGCAGAAGATGATAACGGAGAGCTTTTATCGGGATGGTTTTTAAAATACGCTGATCGGCCTGCGCGTGTACCAGATGCATTATCAGAGACACCGTATATAACAGGTCGAGCCATTGATTTTATAGACGATGCGATAACAAACAACCCAGATCAGCCTTGGGTGGCACACGTTAGTTATATAAAACCGCATTGGCCGTACATTGTGCCTGAACCCTACGCAAGTATGTATGGACCCGATGATGTCATGCCCGTGAATCGTAGCGAAGCAGAACGCGAAGATGCACATCCGGTGTTCGCAGCGTTTATGAACAGGCGTGTGAGTCAGAATTTCAGTCGTGATGAGGTTCGAGAAAAAGTCATTCCAGCTTACATGGGACTGATACGCCAGGTCGATGATCAGATGGGGCGATTATTTGCTCACTTGCAAACGCGAGGTATCGCAGATGACACGATGATTATTTTTACATCCGATCACGGCGATTACTTGGGTGATCATTGGATGGGTGAAAAAGACCTGTTTACGCATACCGCTTATTATTTATGACCCTTCCAGAGCAGCGGACGCCACGCGTGGAAGCGTAAACAATGACCTTATTGAGTCAATTGATCTAGCACCTACTTTTGTAGAAATGTATGGCGGTGCTTCAATATCGCATGTGTTTGACGGTCATTCACTGTTAGGCACTTTGCACGGAACACGCACACAAGACCCACGCGAATATGTCATCTCTGAATACGATTACTCGTTTGTCGAACCCAGACTAGAATTGGATATGCCGTCACGCGATTGCTGGTTGCGGATGATTTACGATGGGCGTTTTAAGTATATTCACGCCGAACACTTTCGTCCCATGCTGTATGACACACAAGAAGATCCTGACGAACTGCGCGATTTGGGCGGTGACGAAGCCTACGCTGATGAGTGCGCACGCTTGCATGAAAAGCTATTCGAATGGGCCCGTAAACCTCGACAACGCACAACCATTTCAGATGGCTTAATTGAATCAACTAATATCACAGACAGGTTGACCGAGAACGGAATTGTTATCGGCTATTGGGATGAAATAGAATTTGAGAATGCGGTTCGCACTGAATTTGGACCCCGCATGAGCAATTCCAATCCGATTGTGGGTAAAACGATAAACGCGTTGTTGCGCCGCAAACAAAAAGAGAGAAAGACATGAGTTTAAAGGCTGGCGTGCGTTCAAAGGGTGAAGGCATTGATGATGTCCACTGGAACATACTTGGCCAAGTCTATTCGCCTAAATCTATAACCGATGAGTGTTTTAGTTGGCATGCTCTTTTACCGTCAGAAACATTTATCCCTTCTCATGTGCACCCCACACAAGATGAGTACATCCATGTATTGTCTGGCGCATTGGATTTGGTGATTGGACAGAAGCAAACACACGCGCAAGATGGCGATCTAATTTGTCTGCCGCGCGGTGTTGCACACGGTATTTTTAATAATACTGGGCATGATGTTTCGTGTTTATTCTGGGTTACCCCAACCGGTAAACTGGTTGACCTATTTCGTAAGCTGCATAATATGGGGCGGCCTGATGAAGTTGTCGCGATCGCGCCGCAATACGGTGTTGAGTTTCTGCCTCCGGTCAGAGCGGCCGACTATTTGCACAATGAGTAAACGACCATACACGCTATGTCACTTTGTTCGTCACCCGGTCTACATAGTCGCCATAACCTTCGCTTGCCATTTGCTCCAAGGGAATAAACCGCATAGCTGCTGAATTCATACAGTAGCGCAAGCCAGTTGATGCTGGCCCATCAGTAAACACATGACCAAGATGCGAATCGGCGATTGCGCTGCGGATTTCTATTCGCAAACCGAACAGCGATCGATCTTCCTTTTCTATAACGGCATGTTCAGCAATCGGTTTATCAAAACTGGGCCAGCCGGTTCCCGAATCGTATTTATCTACCGATGCAAACAAGGGCTCACCAGAGACAATATCCACATAGATACCGGTTCGCTTCTCATCGTGATAAGGATTCGCAAACGGCCGCTCTGTACTGTCCTTTTGTGTGACCTTGTATTGAATGCGAGAGAGTTTGTCCTTGAGCTCTTTATCTGTAGGTTTTACAAAACTTGTTGCATCGTAAGCATTCATCGAGATAGCCTCTTGTGTTCTTGTGATGGGTAGCTCTGGGCGATATGCGGAATAATCTATATCACGCCCTTCTGGCCAGACACTATCGATAAACTGATAGCGGCCCGAGTTACGTGTATAGAATTTATATCGCACTGGATTCTTTTTGTAATAGTCCTGGTGATATTCTTCTGCCTGGTAAAATTGTGAAGCCGGCGTAATCGCGATTACCACTGGTTTATTGTATCGACCTGATCCGTCTAGGCGATTCTTTGAAATTGTCGCCGCTACTTTTTGCACCTCATTGTGATAGAAAATCTCTGGTCGGTACTGTTGACCACGATCAACGTACTGGCCATTGTTGTCCGTTGGATTTGCGGTACGCCATAGCGTTTCTAATAATCCATCATAGGTGATGACTGAACTGTCGTAGTGAATCTGAACCGCTTCGGTATGCCCTGTCGCACCCGATGCAACCTCTTTATACGTTGGTGAGATCTCGTCTCCGCCGGTGTAGCCTGAAATAACATCTGTCACACCAGGCACTGTTTCGAATACGGCTTCTACGCACCAAAAACAACCTCCGGCAAACGTAGCCACAGCTGTTGGTGAATGTTGGGCATTTTCAATAAGTGCGGATTCAGTTTGTGTTTCCTCGGTAAGTGCGGTGGGCGCATAAAGTACACTAGCGCCTAGACCCAGGGCAAAAACTATTCCTGCTATCGATAATAATAATTTCATCACATTCCCACATACGGTATCGCGCAATTAGAAGTAACTGCAGCTGTAATAGGAATCAGAACGTATTAACTGTGCAAGGTTCCAAGAAAAATGTCGACTATACCGATTGCAGGCGTAAAGTTTATCCAGCTTACACTTTGGTATAGATAGTGGTATTTGAAAACTGAAAATCAGCCCGCATCATTCAATGCCGAGGCCAGAGTTTTGTTTACTTCTACACACTCTTGTAAAAGTGGGCTGATTTTCCAGGCAACAGCATCTTCTTCTGCAAGCTTGCTCAGCTTATCAACAATGTTTAGTGCACCAATGGTGTCTGCATAATGCATAAGTCCACCACGCCAACGTGGAAATCCGTAACCGAAGACAGTAACGAGATCAATATCGCTAGCGCTCTGAGCTATTCCCTCATGCAGAATGTTGGCGGCCTCGTTAATCATCGCAAGCAGCAATCGTTCACGTATTTCACTAGCAGAGTAATCGACCCGCGATATACCAGCCAAGTGTGCTTCCTCAATACCGATATCAGCAACGATGGGGTCGTCAACGCGACTAACACCATCCGGGTAGCGATACCAACCCGCACCGCTCTTGCGCCCTAATTTACCAAGTTCCACCATACGATCGGCAATTGGAATATACCGTCGCGCTGGGTCGCGTGTGGCGTCTTGCCGCCGGCGATTGGCGTGTGCTATATCGAGCCCTGACAGGTCTTGCGCGGTGTAAGGACCCATAGCATAACCAAACTCAACCATGGCTTCGTCAATCTCCCATGGCGTTGACCCATCGATTAACAGTGTGTCGGCCGCTTCACGGTAACGTGCAAGAATGCGATTGCCAACAAAGCCATCGCACACACCAACCACTACCGGTATTTTGCGTAGTTTTTTTGCCAATGCATAGGCCGAAGCGATTGCTGTAGCCGATGTGTGCTCCCCTCGAACAATCTCCAGTAGTTTCATGATGTGTGCAGGCGCAAAAAAATGTAGCCCTACCACGCGTGTTGGATCTTTAACCGCCAAGGCTAATTGGTTTATATCGAGATAGGATGTATTGCTAGCAATGATTGCATGTGCAGGTAAAGCGCTTTCCAGCGCGTGGAAAACGAAACGCTTAACCTCCATGTTTTCAAAAGCAGCTTCAATTGCGAGTGTAGCATTCGCAATTTCACCATAGTCGGTTGTTGCGGTGAATCGAGCACGCTTCTCACCAGCACTTTGCTCGTTAATGAATGCTCGTTTAAGGCTGGCTGCAATGATATTTTCAACATTTTGCTTTGCCCGATCAACACCTGCTGTATCGTTTTCTAATAGCGTGACTTTAAAGCCACAATTGAGCAATGCGTATGCAATTGCTGATCCCATCGTACCACCGCCCACAACGGCAACATGCTCCGGAATAACTGCCTGTGCAACAAGGGATAATGGCGCTTTCGCCCCGCGTTCAGCAAAAAAAATATGACGCAACGCTTTTGCCTGTTCCCCGTTACGCAGTTCTAAGAACGCTTCACGTTCAATTGCCAAGCCATCAATCAACGCTTTACCAAGTCCGCTTTCAATAACGTCTATGGCACGAAGTGGTGCTTTTTGATTGGCCGCTTTACTATGCACTTGGTCTCGAGCCGCTTGAACAATTGATTCATCTAATGGTGGTGCTGGCAACTCTTTTGCGCTGACAACGCTGCCAAGAGCTTCGCCATTTACCATAAAAGCTGCATCCATTGGGTCGTCATCTATGCCGTGAATCAATCCAGTTTCCATAGCTCGCGCAGCAGTAATGGGTTTACCGCTTGTGATCATATCCAGGGCGTTCGCCAGTCCGACCATGTGCGGTAATCGTTGGGTTCCACCTGCACCTGGTATGACGCCCAAGTTCACTTCAGGAAACCCGATGCGAGCGGATGGGGCCATAAAACGCATCGTACACGCTAAGGCGATTTCTGCCCCGCCGCCCAACGCAAACCCTTCAATGGCTGCAATCCATGGCACGAAGCTATCTTCAATGGCGTTGAGTGCATCCGGTAAGTGCGGTTCGACGGGATCAGCATCAAATTCGCGTGCGTCGGCACCTGCTGCAAACATGGCACCTTTTCCGCTGACAATAACGCGTTCTAGATTTTGCTCTTCTGCCCATCGCACAGCATCCAGTAAACCAGCACGAACTGATAGACCAATCGCATTGACCGGTGCATTGTCAATTTCCACGTAGCCCACATTGTCTTCACGCCGCATGTTGACGGTCATATTCTTGTTTCCAATTCGGGTTAGTTATAGATATTCTGCGAACTGATCAGTGCAAGCAAATCGCTTAGTGCGTCGTGTACGGATTTACCGCTTGTGTCGACGTGGAGTTCTGCTTTTGCATAGCGTGGAGTTCTGGCATTTAAGATTTCACGCAGTTGATCCATGGCTTGCGGATTATCAGCCATCGGCCGAAAATCCCCCTGCGCTTGCACACGTTCCATATGCTCCATAGGAGATGCCTGTAACCAAACGGTGTTGAAACGTGCCAACAATTCGGTGAACGTGCTTTCATCTTCTACAACACCGCCAGCTACGGCCAATACAACACGCTCATGTGTTGATATTACGTGTTGCAAGGTGTTAGCTTCCAGTTTCCGAAAACCGTCAGTACCATACATTGCAATCACATCAGAAATGGGCATACCGATGTTTTGTTGTATTTCTTGGTTGAGCTCAATAAACGGAATGTTTAGCTTTTCGCCCAGAAGTGCTCCCAGTGTCGATTTACCTGCGCCTCTTAATCCAATTAGACCTATGCGCTGCATTTTGTCTTGTAGTGGCTTTTCCGGTTCAAGCAATCGCCGCACCTGTTCGCGGGTGGATGCATCTGCGTTTTGATATCGCACAATAAGTTGGTCGAGGTCTTCACTGAACGCGTCATCGGACCGGACTAGCCATTCAATCGGATGCTCAAGCGCTATCGAAATGCGATGTAGCAGGCCGATTGATATATTGCCTTCCCCACCTTCGAGTTGCACGAGGTAGCGCTGGGACACGCCAGAAATTTCTGATAGTTGCCGGCGCGATAGACTTTTTGCTTTTCGCGCTTCAAGTACTCGAATGCCCACTAGATTGATGAGCGATCTCATCGACTCATCCAGTATGTCGATTTTTGTATCCTTAGACATGGTCATTGGAATGCTCGCATCGCTTACACAAGCTAGTACGTTTCAACATGGTAGCGGCCAGCTTCGCGCATGTCATTACGTAGCTTGAGCCAATCGCCACCAAAAGATTGAGCTATGCTGTGCAAAGCGTCTTCAACGCCCTGCTCCATATCACGCAAACCACAAATATAAATATGCGTATTGTTATCCTGCAACATGGATGCGACTAATTGACTCTCTGCACGCATCCTGTCTTGCACGTACTCTTTTTCTGCAGTAGCGCAACGACTAAACACTAAGTGTTTTTGCAGCAATTTATCCGGTAGTTTTTTTAACGGACCAAAATACGGCAATGCATCCGGCGTGCGTGCACCGAAGAACATCACCATGCCTCCCTCTTGTGCGCCTACGGTTCGTTCTCTGGCCATGGTGAATGCACGCATAGGTGCAGAACCCGTACCCGTACAGATCATTAATAATCGCGCATCAGGGGCTGTGGGCATAAGAAAGGTCGACCCAAACGGTCCTGTTACGCTCACATTATCCCCTTTACTTAAATCGCAAAGATAATTCGAGCAAACGCCTCCTTCATCACGCTTAACGGTTAGCGACACATTATGAAAACCTGGCCGTTCACCATCGCGGGGACTAGAAACCGAATATAAGCGTGGTAAATGCGCTGATTGATTGTCATCCAAGCCGGGCGCAATCACACCTATCGATTGGCCCTCAAGCACTGGAAATGGGTGTCCCTGAAAATCCAGAATAATATGGCGCACATCGGTGTCGCTCGTGCTATCGGTAAGACGGTAGTTTCCCTGAACAACGGCTTCTACAGGATTGATTAGATTGTATAGATTGATCGTCGGTTTTGATGCTGTTATGGGTGCGTGTGCTTTCCCGCCTGCGCCTTTGTGGGCCTCAGCGAGTAGCGCCGCTATAGGGTCATCGTCCACGCTCTCGTTTGAAGTTGCGTCTACCGACAGAGCTTCTTGTTCAGGTAGTTCTTCCCATTCAAATTGTGATTCCAGTGAATATGGCGTTTGCACCACTCGCCATTCGTCGATAGATCCTGTTGGGCAAACTGGGATGCAATCCATACAGAAATTACATTTACTTGCATCCACAACCACATTGTCTTCATTGTGCTCGATTGCTTGAATCGGGCATGTGTTTTCGCAGGTATAGCAGCGAATACAAATTTCCGGGTCGATAAGGTGCTGTTTGATGGGTTGATTCATTAGGTAGCTCTAGTTCGCCCTACGCCATATGTAACTTAACGAATTCAAAGTCACCCGGTTTATTGTCAATTCCCACCTTAGGCGCAGCAATCCAACTGGCATACTGGCCTGGTTCATAGCATGGCTTCATCAACGACTGAATAAACGTGCCATCCTCAAGTGTTGGTAACCATTCGTTTTTACCCGCTTCCCATTGATCATTCGTGATGATGTTACCGTTGGGGTCAGCTTTAATGGATGCGAATACCCCAATCTGACGATGAAAGGCCTCATGCGGTACAGTAAGCTGAAAATCGAAACCAGCTTTTTTAATCGCCTTGTTCCAACGACCAACACCGCCAGAGGCGTCCCTGATATAGTCATCACGCAATCGCATATTGACCGCCGTTAAAGCGGGGACTTCTTCTTCAACAATTTTTCCATCGGCAATGTTTTTGACCGTGTAACTATCATTCGTGAGCTGATGATCATCTTTGATACGATGTTCCATAAAACGCCCTTTAATACCGGCATTAAATGCGTTCGCTGCATTGGTTGAAACTTCCTGACCAAATAAATCGAGCGACAATGTGTAGTGCAAGTTTAATTTCTTTTGAATAGTGGGTAGATCAATCACACCCAAATCTCGCACGTTAGCAATGTCGTTTGGATCGCTTATGCCTGCCTTGTTCATCGCGTCTAGCGTGGCTTGAACGACTCGGCCAACACCTGTTTCACCGACGAACATGTGGTGCGCTTCTTCAGTAATCATAAATCGGCAAGTTCGACTTAAAGGGTCAAAGCCTGATTGTGCCAAGGATTCAAGTTGCATCTTGCCGTCGCGATCGGTGAAGTATGTAAACATAAAAAACGATAGCCAATCGGGTGTTTCTTCATTGAATGCACCTAACATGCGCGGTGCTTCGTCCGAACCGGACGAGCGTCGTAATAAGTCATCTGCTTCTTCTCGACCATCCTTGCCAAAATACTTTTGCAGCAGATAGACCATTGCCCACAAATGACGACCTTCTTCCACGTTAACCTGAAATAGATTGCGTAAATCATAAAGTGACGGCGCAGTTAGTCCTAAAAAACGTTGCTGTTCTACCGAGCCAGGTTCGGTATCACCTTGAATGACGATGAGGCGTTTAAGCATATTGCGGTATTCGCCAGGCACTTCCTGCCAAGCAGGCTTTCCTTTATGCTCACCAAATGGAATAGTGCGTTCTTCTACTTGCGGTGCCAGCAACACACCCCAACGGTATTCAGGCATTTTTACGTAATCAAATTTTGTCCAACCTTTCGGGTCAACGCTGACAGCGGTGCGCAAATAAACCATCGAGTTCTGGAAGTTTTGCGGGATTAATTTATTCCACCAATCAATGTACCCCGGGTGCCACTTCTCGAGTGCTTTTAGAACTTTTCGGTCTTGACCTAAACCAACATTATTGGGGATGCGCGTGTCGTAGCTTACGTCTAATGTGCTAGCCATGTGAATTGTCCTTGAGTCTGTATTAATAAGTGGGCTTAAACGCGTTCGAAATCGAAGTTGCCACGCACACCGGTGCCATAACGTTGCAGCGCGCCTTCGCTGCCGACCGCATTAGGCCGATTAAATATCCAGTTTTGCCAAGCGGTGAGCCGACCAAAAATTCGCGTTTCCATGGTCTCTGGGCCTGCAAAACGCAAGTTCGCTTCCATACCGGTCAAAGCATCCGGACTAAAAGAGGCACGCTCTTCCATGAATATTCGAATCTCATCTTCCCAATCTATGTCATCTAGAATAATGGTGACTAGCCCAAGTTCGTGTGCCTTAGCGGCATCTATTTGAGCACCTTTGTGCGCGCTGGCTGATTCAACCAGCTCGGGCTCGCCGATAAAGCGAGTTTGCAAACGAGTCAGTTCATTTGCCATGGGAAATGGACCAAAGTTAGCATCCGTTAGGGTGATGGTTGCTAGCGATCGATCATCGTCTTCAAACTCATCTTCCATCATGTAGGTTCGATCTACGGCGAACAGAATTTCGGCTAAAATACCCGCATAGCATGAACCGTGTTCAACCAATGCAACAAGCGACCGTGATGTGACATCCAAACGCTTTAGCGTTCTTTTCCAGTATTGTCGAACCTCATTGGCAAGCCAATGCTCAGCATTTTCGCTAAGTAGTGATTCGTGTTCTGCAAGGAGCTTAGCATCGCCCTGAGTGCTAAACACCCACAAACCAATATCCATCTCGTTAAAACGCATATGCAAGATGGCATCTTCAAGTTCGCGACATAATCGCAATAGATACGCCTGATCACTTTGCGCCTGAAATGTTTCCATTGAACTTGGTGCAGCTTCAGTCGGACCTTTTAAATGGAATGTGGCTTTGCGGCCTGCTCTATCGATTTCAACATTGATAGTTGACCAAGACACATTATTTTCTGTGATATTGCGTTCCAGTTTTTTTAATCGTATGCCTGATTCGACATCTGGTTTATTTGAGCTCGATGCAAATATTGTTGCTCGTTCGCGAACCGTTTCATCGAATGTTGAATTGGACACAACTTCATCAACCAGCTTCCAATCCTTAGCGCGTTGTCCTTTCACACCTTCTTCAATCGAACAGAAAATATCTGCCAGGTCACGTCGCACTTTACGTTTATCAGTTATGCGTGTAAGACCACCCGTACCCGGTAAAACGGCAAGCAACGGAACTTCAGGCAAACCAACGGCTGACGTACTGTCATCGGTGAGCATGATGTAATTACAGGCTAAGGCAAGTTCATAACCTCCACCAGCACAAGCGCCTTTTACTGCTGCAATGTACTGCTGTCCACTATCAACCGCTGCGGCTTCAAAGGCATTTCGGGTTTCGTTAGTGAACTTGCAGAAGTTAACTTTGTGGCTGTGCTCAGCGCCACCGAGCATGCGGATATTTGCTCCAGCGCAAAATACATTGTCTTTACCAGAACGCAACACAACGACTTTTACTTCGGGGTGTTCGAAGCGCATGCGTTGAACAATATCGTTTAATTCGATATCAACGCCTAAATCATAAGAGTTGAGTTTTAATTCATAGCCTTCAAAGAGTCCGCCCGATTCGTCGACATTCATGCTCAACGTTGCTACTGCTCCGTCGTATTCCACTTGCCAATGACGGTAGGCAGTGGCGTCAACTCGAAAATCTATGGGTGCGGACATGTGGGCCTCGAAGCTTAGACGCAGACGGACGAGCCAGTATCGAAAAAATCTAACGGGCAAATGAGTTACGCACAATATAGCAAAAATATTGAATTTTAAGGAGATTTACTGCGTTTATTTGGTTGTATATCTATATTTTGCGCATTATAACGTAATATACACTCATTTTTCTAACTGCTCAATCCAATAACTGACCAACTGAATTTCAATACCCAAAAGCTGAGTAGCTTGATCTTCTGGCAGTAGTTCACGACATAGTCCCACAAGCCGCTGCGCAGCCTTAGGCTTATCCATTTTCAGTTTAAGGCGAGCATTAGCGAGTTGAATTAAGCACTGAACAAACCGTTTTTCTGCACTAGCTTCGGGCAACGCCATCCACACAACCTCAAATACTTCATGCGATTCCCAGTAATAACCATTTTTTAAAAACGCCAATCCGGTTATAAATGCCTCGGTTTCACTGAGTTGCTTAGCGCTTAGATTCGTAGACACAGATCGCTTTACCGTATCAAATAAGTCATCAGGGTGCCTTTCATTCTGGCCTGGCACATACGCGTGATCGGGGTAAACGATACTTTTATTGTTGACAGCATTTCGTGTCGTGAAATCTGAACGTGAGACCACATCCGTACAGAAGTCGGCAATTGTTGTTACCACAATTTCTTCGTGCTCTATGTGCGGAGCGTGCTTACACGAGTCAATTACCAGAGTTAAAGTCGATTCTATTCGTTTAGTTATTGCCTCAATTTGTTTGAGCGAGCCGTAAGGATCTTCGCGCCCTTGGATAGCGAGTATGGGTGTAGTTATGCTGTTCAACATAGATTCGATATTCCATGCTTTGAAATCAGGGTTTAGCCAAGCATCATTCCACCCGCGAAAAGCATTGTCGGGATCGTTATGGTACTTCGCCAAACGTGCTCGAAGATCACCCGTATCGAACGCAGCTTTTGCGCTTGCTATTTCTTGCAAGCCAATCGCTTCGGTGAAAAAATGTGGTGCGATCAGAACGAGACCTGAAGCAGTGGGACGAAAATCACTACCGCCATAAATAGCGGCGATGCTCGCACCATCGCTATGGCCTACCAGTATGCAAGATTCTATGGCAACAGCGGCTAATACATCTGGGAGTACCATTCGCGCTTCGTGCGTCATGTAATTGAGGGGGCGCGGTAATTGAACTGGTTCTGACTGGCCATAACCGGCTCGAGAGTATACCAATACGCCAAAACCTGTGGCTTGCGCAAGCTTTTGCGGTAGATCACGCCACAATGCTATGCAGCCCAAGCCCTCGTGCAACAGAACTATGGTTGGTGCTTCTTGAGGTGGCGGTCCATAGCAGGCGTATTCCAGCTGCTGTCCGTCAGCAACAAGCGTGCTATTGGGCGTCCATGACGCATTCATCGGCTACGCAACTAAATGCTAGGCGTTATCTCGTAACCGAAATCGTTGAATCTTGCCAGTGGCTGTTTTTGGCAGCTCATCAAGTACGTCAATCCATCGAGGGTATTTCCATTTCCCGATGCGCTCTTTTACAAAGTCTTTTAGTTCAGCGAGAACCCTGTCAGCATCATTTTTATTTTTTAATACAACAAAAGCTTGAGGTTTTTCAAGATCGTCTTCGTCTCTACGTGCAACGACCGCAGCTTCCAACACGTTTGGGTGTTCAACAAGAGCCTGTTCTATCTCAAATGGACTGACCCAAATACCGGATACCTTAAACATATCATCGGTGCGGCCACAATAAATGTACCGTCCACTGTCACTCATTTCGTATTTATCACCAGTGCGCGTCCATTCGCCTTCAAAAGTTGTACGGGACTTTGCACGCTGATTCCAATAATCAGCCGCCGCCGAATCACCACGCACTAGTAACTCGCCAATCGCACCTGCTTCTACGTCGTTGCCCAATTCATCAACCAAACAGAGCCCATATCCAGGAACTGCTGTTCCAGACGTGCCATATTCAATGTCGTTGGGCTTATTGGATAAAAAGATGTGTAGTAACTCTGTAGAACCCACACCGTCCATAATATGGGTGTCTTGCATAGCGTGCCATTTACGACCAATTTCCGCAGGTAGTGCCTCTCCGGCAGATATACAACAGCGCAATGGCACGTTCGGAATATCACCATGCTCATCCCAATGGTGAATTAGAGCAGCGTACAAGGTCGGTACACCGCAAAAAATTGTCGGCTTGTAGGATTCAAGAATGGATGTGACTGCGTCGGGAGTGGGTCGTAAGTTATACAGCAATGCCGTAGCTCCTACTGATTGTGGAAACGACATACCATTTCCCAGCCCGTAGGCGAAGAAAAGTTTAGCTGCTGAATAGATGGTATCCCCTGCCTGTATTCCCAAAACCTGCTTTGCATACGTGTCGCAAGTAACGCGAAGTGCATCGTGTACATGACGTACTCCTTTTGGCGTTCCGGTTGAACCAGAGGAATAAAGCCAAAACGCAATTTCATCTCCCAGGCAGTCGACCGGGGCTAAAATCTCTGCACCTTTCATAAATGCTGCCCAGCTGCTAGTCCCTTCGGGCGTATTTTTTCCAATGACAATAACTCGACGCAGGAACGGTGAGTCCTTAATGGCTGGGAGTACAACATCAATTAATTCAGCAGAGATAAACGCAATGGCCGCACGACTATCATTCAGTATTGTGCGATAAACCTCTGTTGATAGCAGTGTATTAAGAGGAACAGGCTGAACTCCGGCTTTAAGTGCGCCCCAAAACAAGCTTGGAAATTCGATTTGGTCGAGCACAAACATAGCCGCGCGCTCTTCCCTGCGGATGCCAGCGTTTGTTAGCGCTCCAGCAACTTCGCCACTTTGCTTGGCCAAGTCACCATAGCTAAGCTCCCGCCCGCCACGCCAAGCTTCGCGGAATGCTATGTTGTTAGCACGACCCTCATTTAGATGTCGCTCCACGAACCAATTTGCAGCATTACCACTCATGAATTAACCCTATAAGGCAACCGTGTATTTGAAATCATGGTTCGAAAAGGCTCTGAATGCAAGCAGGCGATCATTTTAACCTCGCCAATCAGTAGCGAGACTGAGATTCAAAGTACCCATTGGGTACGCAACACCTGACTACTTCGTCGCAAGGATCCCCGCACAACTAATACCATTAGGTAACCACTGTCTCTTTTCCGTGTTTGCACGGAGAGTGTCCATACGGCTACACTGTTTTGACCATTCAAAGCAATCTTGTCACACTGAACTATGCAAGCTTATACCTTGCGTGTTTAATAGAAGAAAGATATGTAACTACGGCCGTGGAGGCAAAATAATGATTTTCAATATTAGGAAACCTGCTTTAGCTGCAGGTATCGTTGTCAGTTCAATGTTTACAGCTGGGACAGCAACTGCTGAAACGTTCGTAACCATTGGAACTGGCGGACAAACCGGTGTGTATTACGTGGTAGGCGGGTCCATCTGTAAACTTGTTAACCGTGGAACAAAAACGCACGACATTAAGTGTACCCATACCACAGGCGGCTCGGTTAAGAACATCAATGGCATTCGCGCTGGTGATTTGGATTTGGGTGTTGCACAATCAGATTGGCAATACCACGGATACAATGGTACATCCCCAAAACAGTTTCCCGACGGTGCGTATGAAGAACTCCGAGCAGTATTCTCTGTTCACCCAGAACCGTTCACAGTAGTTGCGCGTGCCGATTCAGGCATCAAGACATTTGAAGACCTTGTCGGAAAACGCGTGAATGTTGGTAACCCAGGTTCGGGTGCCCGTGGCACCATGGAAGTTGTTATGGAAAAAATGGGCTGGACTATGGACAGCTTCAAACTTGCGGCGGAGTTAAAGTCTTCAGAGCAATCTCAAGCGCTATGTGATAACAAGATCGATGCCATGGTTTTCACTGTTGGTCATCCTAGCGGCACTATTAAAGAGGCCACGACTTCTTGTGAATCTGTTCTTATACCTGTAACCGGACCAGTTATTGATGCATTAGCTGCTGATAACAGTTACTACTCTCAAACCAGTATCCCCGGTGGCATGTATACCGGCACCGATACCGACACGGCGACTTTTGGTGTAGGTGCAACATTCGTAACAGCGTCAACTGTAGACACAGATACTGTTTATCAGATTGTAAAAGCGGTATTCGACAACTTTGATCGATTTAAAAGATTGCATCCTGCATTCGCAAATTTAAATGAAAAGGATATGATCACGAAAAATATTTCAGCGCCTTTGCATGACGGTGCAGTGAAGTACTACAAAGAAAAAGGTTGGATGTAAAGTAAGAGCAAAACCCGGGTTGTATGAATGACTATGCAACCCGGGTAGTGCAACTGTACTATCGAAAAACACGTTAATCGCGTGTTTTTTTTGTTCGATTATCACAATGCAATAAGGCGAGCGTATGAGCAGCAACCCAGAACATGTGGAAAAAGATCTTGAAGTCGATCTCGATGAACTGGTCGCATCTTCGGATACCGGTGGAAGAAACCCGAGTAACCCATCTATAGCTAAATTAATTACCGGCGTAGCATTAGCGTGGTCTCTGTTCCAATTATGGATAGCATCACCTTTGCCATTCATCTTAGGTTTTGGTGTTTTTAACGATACAGAATCTCGTTCGATTCATTTAGCATTTGCCATTTTTCTTACCTTTACCGCTTACCCGGCCTTTAAAAAATCTCCTCGGGATTACATACCTACCATCGACTGGGTATTGGCTATTGTTGGTTCGCTGTGTGCTGGGTATCTCTTTTTGTTTTACGATTCATTGTCCAATCGGCCCGGCAATCCAAACGACTTTGATATCGTCGTTGCGTCTGTAGGTATAATCCTGTTGCTCGCAGCAACATGGCGAGCTCTCGGGCCTCCGCTCATGATTGTTGCCATGATATTTTTACTGTATTGCTTCGGCGGTCAAAGCATGCCCGGAATTTTGGCGTGGAAAGGCGCATCCTTTGGTGCGATTGCCGATAACCAGTGGCTTTCAACCGATGGTGTTTTCGGTATAGCACTGGGTGTATCCAGTGGCTTTGTATTTCTATTCGTACTGTTTGGCGCGCTCCTGGATAAAGCGGGTGCGGGAAACTACTTTATCAAAGTAGCTTTTTCACTGTTAGGACACTATCGAGGTGGACCTGCCAAAGCCGCCGTGGTTTCATCAGCCATGACCGGACTAATTTCGGGCTCTTCTATAGCTAACGTGGTCACCACGGGTACCTTCACCATTCCCATGATGAAGCGCGTTGGCTTTAGTGGCGAAAAGGCTGGAGCCGTAGAGGTCGCCTCTTCAGTGAATGGTCAGATCATGCCGCCAGTAATGGGAGCCGCCGCGTTCCTGATGGTGGAATACGTTGGCATATCCTATTTTGAAGTGGTTAAACACGCGATCATACCGGCGTTAATCTCATACATTGCATTGGTGTATATCGTACATCTGGAGTCAATGAAGCTTGATATGCAGGGTTTACCGCGACGTAGTGAGCCAAGGCCCCTAATCCAAGCTCTGTCCCGCTTCGCACTTGGTTTGTTTCTAGTTTGCGCTTTAAGTTTTGCCGTGTACTACGGGTTGGGTTGGCTTAAGCCGGTTGCAGGAGACTCTGCTTCATGGATAATCGCTGCCGGTGTGGCTGTGGTTTATTTTTTCTTAGCAGCGACTTGCTCAAAGTATCCTGATCTTGAAATTGACGACCCTAATTCTCCTGTTGTTGAGTTACCGGATCCTAAACCAACCATACGTTCCGGTTTGCACTACCTACTGCCGGTTATCGTCCTCATTTGGTGTCTGATGGTCGAGCGACTCAGTCCAGGGCTGTCGGCCTTTTGGGCAACGGTATTGATGATATTCATTCTGTTAACACAAAGACCTCTGTTTGCCATGTTTCGTGGCAACCTGAAACTTGGTCCCTACATCAAGCAAGGCTTCGATGAAATGATCGATGGTTTGGTGACAGGCGCTCGCAACATGATTGGTATTGGCATAGCCACGGCAACTGCTGGAATCATTGTCGGTGCCGTTTCGCTCACAGGCGTTGGTTTGGTGCTGGCCGATCTTGTTGAAATAATCTCGATGGGTAACTTAATGCTGATGTTGTTATTTACAGCAGTTTTAAGCCTGATACTCGGTATGGGATTACCAACCACGGCAAACTACATTGTTGTGTCATCATTGCTTGCGCCAGTAATTGTTACGCTTGGACAGCAATCGGGTTTGATCGTACCGTTGATTGCTGTACATCTTTTCGTATTCTATTTCGGCATCATGGCAGATGTGACACCTCCGGTGGGGTTGGCTTCATTCGCTGCAGCTGCAATATCTGGTGGAGACCCAATCAAGACAGGATTTGTTGCATTCTTCTATAGCCTTCGAACCGCTATGTTGCCTTTCTTGTTTATATTTAACACGGATATGCTACTTATCGATGTTAATTGGTTTCAAGGAATCCTTATCTTTATCGTGGCAACAATTGCCATGCTGCTTTTTGCAGCTGCCACCCAAGGTTGGTGGTTAACGCGTAACAAGTGGTGGGAAACTATTGCGTTACTGCTAATCGCTTTTACTCTCTTCCGGCCTGGTTTTTTCATGGACCGTATTTCTCCTCCATTTAGTACGCAAGCGCCAACCGATATAGCCACTGCATTAAATGAATTAGAGCCCGGTTCAGAAATGCGGTTACGTATACTGGGCGAAGATGAAGTCGGCCGAGAACGCTCGTTTGTAGCGCCTTTAACAATTGCAGAAGGTGCAACTGGTGAAGAGAAGTTGTTGAATACCGGGATTGAGCTTCTTGAACAAGACGGCAAAATAATTATTGACGGTGTTGGTTTTGATAGCCCGGCGGAACAGGCCGGACTGGATTTTGATCAAGAAATTCAAAGCCTCATGGTTCCACAGAAATCATTGCCTAAGGAACTTATGTACCTACCCGCTCTGGCTCTATTGTTCTTGCTTTGGAAGGCTCAATCAGCGCGTCGTCGACGAACGGACGCAGCAAAATCTAACAATGCCGACACAAAAGAGGCAACTATCTAATGTTTAAAAAAATACTGGTACCTGTAGATATGTCATCACCCGAGCCTGGCGCGCGAAGTTGCGTACAGGCTCGTAAAATGGTGGATGATTGGGGCGCAGAAGTGCATTTACTATCAGTCATGCCGGGATATTCCATGCCACTGGTGTCAACATTCTTCCCGGCAGATGCGATGGATAAAATGCGAGAAACGGTGCTTTCGGATTTAAAGAAAGTTGCTGCTAAGTATTTTGATAACAATCCGGAATGCAGTGTGGTATCAGGAAAACGAAGTCAGGAAATTTTAAAATTCGCCGAAGAATGGAAGCCGGATCTGATTGTTTTTGGATGCAATCCGAAAGACATCGCTGGAGGTGAGCTCATGTTAGGTTCGGTAGGTTTGTCAGTATCTGAAAAAGCCAAGTGCAATGTATTAATAGCGCGATAATATAAACTTTCTTAGTACTCCAACGCGAAACGTACTCCAACGCGAAACGTTCCAATGATTCCCACTTGCGTTGGAGTACATTTATCGTACTCTGTTCAACTGAGCTTCAATAATATCGCCGTATAGACTGGCATCATCGCCAGCATAAACTAAGCCGGATGCCAATTTGCTGGCCAAGATTGCATATTTGACTTTTTCGGGCAAATGCGTTTGAACGCGTGCACTATACGTTTCCGATTGCTTAATCATATTAGGCATATGTGCAAGCATGGCTTTTTGCTGCTTTGGTAACTTAAGCTGTTCCGGGTTGCTTTCAAAGTAGTTAAACATGCGAGCATAGTGATTGTTGATTTCCTGGCTTAGTAGACTTGAAATCTCAGTGTATGTCTCCGCACCTTCCAATTCGCGATGTTTACGTATGATTGCATGCGCTTCAATCTCTGCCATTTTATTTAAGATATCGATAACATCGTTGACGTATTGACTTTTATTGGCCAAAAATTCTTCGTCCGAAAATATTAAATTGGCTATGATTTCGTAGGAAGAAGAAATCACACCGCACTTGTTAGCCGAGGCGTCACGCATAATTACTACGCCTCTTTGTTGCAAGGTTTGTCTTGCAGCTGGCGTAATAAACGAATTTGCGCCTTCTACTATTACAGATGAGCTTGGGCGTCCCTCGGTATTAAAATAACTCTCCACATTGCTTTCATTTATAGTTTCGGGCCTTCCACCCGCGGGAATGAACAAATCAGTTTCAACATCGAATAACGCACTGTTAAACTCCTTATTAAATTTATCCGTAGATACCCAGTCTTCCTGCAGCCCAGTGCCGGTCATTGTGAGCTTCTTATAAACGTCACTGATACCCTCTTTTCGAGTTTTTCCGCGGTACAGTATAAAGCCTCCTGCATGTAAGGCTTTGGGCTCGTAGCCCTCAATATCAGAGCGCAACACGATTTCGGACAGCGCAGCTCTATCAAGACCTTCTGGATCATATAACGCACCCGTGCCATCAACTATCAGCTTGATCGCCACTTGGGGGCAACGCTCTAGCAACAAGCGCATACCATTACCAGCCACGTCGCCATTCGGCCCACCGGTAAACTTAACGCTAAATGGCTGTCGGTGCATATCTGTCCCAAGCTCTTGCATGGTGACCTCTGCGAATCGAATGACACCAATAGAAGTAACACCATACTCCTTGTGATTTATTCCGATTTCTTTGCTTGACATGATGCCTTTGCCGAGCAGATAACCACGTCTTTCAGCTAATTTAGCCATGCGTTCGATCATAATGTTATGCATGTTTTCATCAGGGCCCAATTCAATGGGTTCCTCCTGAGCGTAATAGTCAACGACACGAGCATCCTTAGCCTTACCGGTCTCATCGGTAACAAATAAATCTAAAAATGCGTTGGCAAAGGCGTGTTGTAACTTATACAAATATTGATCACGCTGCTCAGGTGTGGTGCGGAAATCAATATTCAGTATGGCCACCATTTTGGAGCCGCCTTCATAGATGTCTTTGTTTTTTAAATGTTGGGTATGCGCCAGCACATAGTTCTCTTTGAATAGCGTACTTGCATTGTTCGCATAGTCGTCACTACTTTGCGTAATTACCGTGCGCCAGCCGCCGCGCGCTATATCGGAAAAACCTATGTGAAAGCCACTTCCCCTTCGACCCGAAAAAAAAGTGATGCGAAAAGGACGCTGTGCAGGTAGGTCATCGGTAAACTCTGGGCCTAGTTCTTCTAAGTAGTGAGGGTCAAGGCGAAAACTCAAAGCATGTTTTTCGATAACAAAAAAATTGCTTTTTAAACAATTCTTGATAAAGGATAGCGCACAGCGAAAGATTATTCGTCTTAGATTATCTAAATATCTTCTGCCAGAGTTAAAGTTTTCTACGGCGTCTGAGACAAGAATTAATTTAGCGTTATACGCTTCTTCCCTGTTATCCAGGCTTGGATCAAAGCGCGTATAAAAAAGTTCCACCAGTTCTATACTGATACCTGGATTATGCTGAAATGCTCGCGATATATTCTCACGATCATATATATCCGGCGCATTGTGCGCTAGATTTGTGTGGCAAAACCCGATTAACGCCGTTATCAAAGTCGAGTCCGGACCACTCATAATACCGTTCTTAATTAAGTTGGCGTAACTCGGAGCTGTTGTTGACGTAATTTGCGTACTGTAAAGTTCTAGTTTTAGATTTCTGTAAAGAGAGCTATCAATGCTTAGTTCAGATTTGTCTATTGGCTTTACATAAAAGGTCGCTAAAAAATAGGGTGTCAAACCATTGATAACACGTAAATGATAGGCTCGCCTGACACCTATTTGAAGGCGCTGAAACACTTCAAGAACTTGTTGCAAGAATCCGGCGTGTGGTGGGTTCGTTACGCCAAACGATATGCGGGTTTCCTTATATTCCGTGGGCTCAACATTGAGATGAATACCGCTATTTATCTGAGTTTCAACAAAAATTCTCATAACGCGGGCAACCCGTTCGGGCGGCGACGTTAGTACGTAGTCCAAATTACTTGTTACGAAAACAGAAAGAATATCCTCAATACGTTGCTCTTCGAATTCAGGATAATCAAGTCTCAAAAACGCAACAATTTCGTTTCGCAGATCGAGAGGAAGTGATTCGAGCGTAGACGGCGATTCATCAGCATTTGACGTTAAACTAAAATCACACCTTAAAACTTCCAACGAACGATCACAGTCCGGTAAAGTATTGAATGATGTGGTTATTTCTGCATAGCTCAGTGGCTTATCGGGTAAGTCATCAATCGTACGGTAAATGGATCCGGATGTTGAAAGCTGCGCAATAATCAAGCGTTCGTCTCGATCAACGAGCGTGATTTTTTCTAAAGCCTCGAGTTTGTCTAGGCTAATCGTTAATAAAGTTAATGCGTCTAACTCTTCTTTATTAAGATTAAGAAAATACGGGCTCATTTCAGCGCGTATCCAATCTAGGTTTGCATCAGCCTTTTGTCGGTAATCGCTTAAATTCTTGACGATTGCATCTGGAACAGAGCCGTGAGGGATTGGCATACGCTGAACTCCGATTGGTCGTTCTTTAGTATATTGACTCTGTCTTTAAAAGGGAATTAGTACGATTACAGGGTCGTGCCAGATTATCAGGCTGCATTAGCGTGTCGGAGTGACGAGTTCTAACGTATACAGACTAATCGCGGTATAAATGGGTCTAGTGCGAAATTTCAAACCGAAAACATAGACTCAAGATCGTGGTTAGAAAACGCTTTGAAGGCGAGCATGGTATCGGTTGTTTCAATACCGTCAATCTCAACGAACTTGCTGGTAACAAGCTCCGCAAGCTCATCGTTATTTGACACACGCGCGATTGCCACCAAATCATAGTTGCCACTCACCGAGTAAACTTCAGATATACCATCGATGTTGGTTAATTTTTGAGCAACGTCGTTAACTTTGAGCCGATCAATCGTCATGAGGATTATCGATGTAACCATATATCTACCGTGTGGGAATAGCTATTACCCGACTATACCACTCGTCCAGCATTAGGAAACGTGTTTGCAGGGTCGTACGCATTAAAACTCTTTAGAAATTGCGCATTGCATTGCGCCTGCCACCGGGAACCCGGCATTACTGCGGAAGCACACGGGTAGCTTTTACGATAGCCGAGAGTGCGTTCGTTTTCCTCGATAGCAATTGCTGCCATACCAGCCACGACACCGTTTTGTTGTTCTACTAATCGAATTGCCCCATCCATTGTGCCTCCGGTCTCCACCCACTGATCTGCCAGCAATACACGCGTACCTTTAGGAAACGCAGGCAATCTCATTTCCATATTTTGCACTCGGCCAGAATAGTTCCCAAATTCGACGCTGTCGGTTTCCACACAAAGTTTACCGGCCTTGCGTATGGGCAAAAAGCCCACATTACGACGGGTAGCCAATCCAGCCCCTAATACAAAGCCCATCGCATCAAGGCCTGCCACAACATCAAATTCCACGGATTTTAGATCTGTATCCAAGTCATCGAGTAAATCTTGAAACGCTTTTGCATTTATATAGATAGACGTTGGATCTAACCACGCAAACTTATCCCCTTTGGTGTTAGGCGACATAATGTTTAAATACCAACGATCATCTCGTGCGCCCAACTCTGAATTGCCTTTTGATTGATTGCTCATGCTTGTCCCTCATCACGAATTTGAAATTCTTGTGTTACCGCCAATAGTCGCCGAAGCTTATTCGGATCGATATTGTAAAAGTCATCTTCTAAATTTATCCCGGTGGCCACCATAAAAATATCAACATCGGCATAGACCATCGCATTATCAGGTGTTACGCCTGAAGCGAGCGCCAGAACGTGATCGCCAATCGCTTCTCGAAATACGGCTATCTTGTTGGTATCCGCTTCTTTTCCGGTAGCTATGCCAGAAGTACAAACAGCATCCATAAAATTCGTTGCAAGCTTTGCTGAAACACCATAGTGAATAGGGTCAACTTCACGTTGCTTTTTAAAACACGTACCGCCTAAATACATCCCCTTCCACAGACTTTGTGTTAATACCTGTTTTATATGATTTGCTTGTGTTTGTTCAGCAACTGATGCGTGCTCGTCTATACACGCATCATCAGCCCAATAAGCATCAATACGAATATTTTCGTTTTGCAAATCCCCGAGGATGGGAAAGGCGTCGGCACCAGTGACGGCGAGGAAATTTAATCCTATCCAAAAATCAGGGTAGCGCTTTCTTATAGCGCGAACTATTGGCAAAAATGGTTCGACCGGAAAATCATGATTGATTAAAAATACGCCCGTCACACCTGCTTTACTTGCGATTTCAATATTCCGCGCGGTTTGTTCTTCGTCTAAAACGTGGATAACCGGCAGCACCACCGGTCCCGGGCAATTAAATTGTTCGTGAAAGTCAGCTCTTTTCATTGAACAAACATAGCGCTAATTGACGGATTAAAGAAATTTATAGTTTTAATGTTTGCATTAGTATATGTTATACAAAAATTTTCGTTGAACACGCCATGTCCAACAGAAACTTGCCCATCGATTTACTTCGAACGCTAATCACCATATCGGAGGTCGGCGGGCACACGCGGGCAGCCGCCTTACTAGGACGCACGCAACCGGCGATAAGCCTGCAAATAAAACGCCTGGACGAGTTTCTAGGTGTGAAGCTCCTAACCCAATCGGGGCAAAAAACGGTGCTCAGTGATGACGGACAACGTCTTGCGGTTTACGCTCGACAAATTCTTAGGTTGAATGATGAAGCGGTTGCACAATTTTCAGCCGAGCCAGAACACGGTGCGCTTCGAGTCGGACTGCCCACGGATTACTCAACCGCATACCTTCAGGAGGCAATTTTAAAATATGGAAAAAATAACAACGGTACTCAATTAAAAATACACTGTGGATTATCAGCCAACCTCTTAGAGGAACTGCATCGAGGCGAGCACGATGTCATAGTTGCTTTATATTCGGATGAAGATAACCAGTATCTGTCTAACAGTTGGGTTCAACAGCCGTTATGGGCCAGTTCAAAAGAATTTGTAGCCAAACCTGATCACCCCATACCGCTCATAGCGCATTATGAAGGTTGCGCCTATCGAGACCGAATGACGTCAACGCTCTCAAGAGAACGATATCGTTGGGAGGTCGTTTTTAGTGCACCAGGCATCGCCGAACTACAAAGCGCAGTACAGTCCGGATTCGGTGTTACCGCGCTTACTGAAAAAACACTGCTTAAGGGTATGAAGGTACTATCCGAAGCAGATGGCTTTCCGGCGCTCCCGGCTATTCATGTCGGAATTTTCTATAGGCACTCTCAGTCATCTAAGGCTGGATTGCTGTTGGTGGAGCACTTAGACAGCGTGTTATCTGGCTTGACGCAGGAACCAGCCAGCCATTAATATGATTAATCATGAAATAAATATGATTAATTTCCTAAATCTGCTCAGCATACTTAG
This sequence comes from uncultured Granulosicoccaceae bacterium, assembly GCA_938035945.1. GTDB lineage: Bacteria > Pseudomonadota > Gammaproteobacteria > Granulosicoccales > Granulosicoccaceae > Granulosicoccus. The sequence goes on along the minus strand of CALHOU010000066.1, from coordinate 4,009 downwards.
TATCGAGTATCACGCATCACTTCCGAAGGGACAGCCATGAACGAGAACACTAAAAAAACAGTAAAAAATCGCGCACGACGGGAGCTTTTAAAATATACAGCAGCTGCAGGTATTGCCGCTCCTTTCATAAAAAGTGCTAAAGCGGCCCCTACCGAAATAAATATGTTGGCTTGGTACGGCCATGGCGAACCAGATGTGGTGGGTGCGTATGAGGAAGCTAACAACGTAAAATTCAACGCTAAATACTACGCTGGTGGAGATAATATGCTCGCATTGGTATCGCAATCGCCCCCAGGTACCTACGATCTAATTTTATCTGACGCAGAGTTTGTGAGCCAACTTAATGCAGCTGGTTACATCGAAGAGATGGACGCTGCCGACTACAACTTTGACGACATGCTACACGATGATTTCAAACAATTTCCCGGACACTGGAAAGACGGCAAATTGTTTTCTGTAATGGTGCGATTCGGGCACCTGGGCGTGTCTTACAATACCAATGCTATGTCCGCTGAAGAAGCGATGAGCTACAAAAGTTTTTGGAAACCAGAATTAAAAGGCAAAGTTGGTCACTTTGACTGGCACCTACCCAACCTTGGCATGATGAGTTTGCTCAATGGCAACGGTGCGAAGCTATGGGACTTAGATGATGCCGGTTGGCAAGCTCTGCAGGAAACCACCATGTCATTGCGCCCTCAGGCCGGTGGGTTCTTTGACTACGGCGGTACGTTTAATTCGTTGAAGAATGGTGAGATGCAAGCCATGTGCGGCATCGGCGATTGGATAACAGGCGTACTTGAAAAAGATGGTGCACCAGTTGCATCGGTAGTACCTAAAGAAGGTGGCATTCAATTTACTGAATCGTATTCTATTGGAAAAGGCAGTTCGAAAGTTGCCGAAGTGAAGAAGTTTATTCAACACATGATGTCGCCTGAAGGTCAACTTCGTTCAACCGAAATGGCTGCCTACCCTGCGTTTTGCGTAACCAAAGGGGGGCGCGCATTATTGAACGAATCGAACCCAAAAGAAGCGCAACGAACAGGCCAAGTCGATGGAGCCGCCAACGACCCCATCGTATTAATAAACGAAGGACGCATACACTATCGTGATATCCCTATACAGCAAGGCTTAGAAGATTGGAACGATTTCTGGTCTGATTATAAAAACGCGTAAGTTCAAACTTACGTCGTAACGGAGCTCCTTAGGGTAACTTAGGGAGCTTTTTTCTTAACTGTACATATTAATAAGCGCACATAATTACTTCTCATGAGCCAAGCTAACCGCAAAAGCCGGGTTGACCTGTATGCGCTTGTTTGGCGGTTGCCGATTATTCTTTGGCAAATGCTCTTCTTTATTGGCCCACTGCTTTTTCTAATTGCAATGTCGTTCTTCTTGGTGAAGAACTATCGCATGATTGAAACTTTTGATATGGCCAACTGGAATCGCATTTTATCAAAAGACTATTTTTGGAGCAGTTACTGGTACACGTTGGGTATGGCTAGTCTAGCAACCGTATTGGCTACGGTTCTTGCGTTTCCCGCCTCTTATGCGCTGGCCTTCAAAGTGTCCGCAAACACACGAAGGTGGGCGATGTTTTTCTTGATAGTGCCATTCTTCACTAGTTATTTGGTACGCACATTTTCTTGGTACGTAATCCTGGCCAAAACCGGTGTGGTTAATGCGCTTTTGGCCTATATTGGGCTGGGTCCGTACACTATGCTCAACACTCCCATCGGAACCATGGTTGGTTTTTTAACCTTGGTGCTCCCGTTGTTGGTTCTATTACAAACACTCTCTTTGAGCCAAATAGATAAAAACCTCATTGAAGCTGCACATAACCTGGGCAGTGGTCGCGTAAGAACCATTTTTAATGTCATCGTACCTATGGCAAAAGTGGGCTTAGTGGTAGGAGCGCTGTTTTGTTTTATTCTATCGTTTGGAGACTTCGTTAGCCCTTACTACCTTGGCGGTTCTACTCCGCAGACACTATCAATATTAATCATCGATACATCGAAAGCAGGACAGCAGTGGCCACGCGCAGCCGTGGTCGCCATTTGCATGATGACAACGCTGTTTGTTATTGCATTTGCGGCTATTGCCTATGCATACCGGAAGCCGAAGTCATGAATAAGGATGGGCTTATAAGCTTCTTATTAAAAGCGTATCTGCTGGTGTTATTTCTTTTTGTATTCACGCCGATAATAGCAAGCGTTATTTTCTCTTTTAATTCTGATCGTTTTCCAACCATTCCCTTGGGTTCGTTTTCACTTGAATGGTATCAACTCATAATTAACGATCCAGATATTGCAGAAGCTGCAGTGACCAGTATTATCGTAGCCATTTGCACATCCATACTCGCCACTTTCATAGGTTTTTGCACGGCATACTCAGACTACCGATATGACTTTAAATTCAAAGGACCCTATCTTGCTCTGGCACTACTTCCACCAACCATACCCTTGATCATCATGGCGCTAGCCATGCTGGCGTGGCTATCCAAATTTGGTCTATCCGGTTCAAAGTTATCTATTGTTCTTGCACACACGGTGTTATGTACACCGTTTGCGATGGCAATCATTAGATTACGTTTGAACCAAATGGATGAGAGTTTAGAAGCCGCCGCTTGGAATCTTGGTGCGTCTGAGTGGAGCGCGATGCGCGAAATAGTTGTGCCGTTCACTATGCCAGCCATTGTTTCATCCCTGTGCTTAACGGCCGCCGTATCGTTTGATGAATTTGCGGTTGCTTGGTTTGTTTCAGGATTAAATAAAACTATTCCAGTAGTGATATTAGAAATTGTACAAGGCAATATCGACCCAAGAGTTAATGCTATTGGCACGTTTGTATTTATTACTTCAATGACACTAGTCGTTATTGCACAAATTATTTTTATGCGAAACCAGAAGAAGGGAGTACAAAGTGTCTGAACCACTTGTTCAGTTTAAAAACGTGGTCAAACGTTTTGATAGCTTCGTGGCCCTTAAAGAAATGAATTTGGACATTCATGAGGGCGAATTTGTAGCGCTGATGGGGCCTTCTGGTTGTGGTAAGACCACATCGCTACGCCTGTTAGCCGGACTAGAGAAACCCAGCGAAGGCACCATCACCCTCGACGGAGAGGTCATGAATGATGTTAAGGCGCATGAGCGTGAAACACCTCTGGTTTGGCAGTCTCTAGCACTGTTTCCATTTATGAATGCGCGTGAAAATGTTGAATTCGGATTAAAAATGCGTGGCTTTGACAAAGAGGTTCGTAAACGCAAGGCCATAGAATGGCTGGAGCGGCTGGGTATGGGAGAATTTATTGAGCGAAATGTTACACAGCTCTCTGGCGGTCAAAGGCAACGTGTTGCCCTAGCCAGGGCACTGGTTACTGAACCAAAAATACTGCTACTGGATGAGCCCTTGTCAGCACTCGACGCTCACTTAGTGATTCGAATGCAAGGTGTGTTAACCAAATTGCAGCGGGAATTGGGTATTACCTTTGTCTACGTAACGCATTCTCAGTCTGAAGCATTCGCCATGGCCGACCGTGTAGTGATTATGGGGCATGGCGAAATCATGCAAATTGGTAGCGCTCGCGAAATTTACCGTACACCTAAAAACCGATTCGTCGCAGAATTTGTTGGCCGCAACAACATCATTACGGGGACAGTGTACGCAATTAACGAAAGTACACTTTTACTTAAAACTGACAGTGGCGATTTCACTGTACCGAAACCTGAATCGAATACCTATGATATTTCAGATGAAGTCGCATTCAGTGTCTCTGCTGATCTAGTGACTGTATCGACGCAGCGCCTCTCCGTAAAAAACAGCGTGGAATGCAGACTCATTTCGGAAGAATTTGTGGGTTCCGTGGTGACCTTGTTTCTCGAATCTGCCGATGGCACAGAACTTAAAGCACAAGTGCAAGAAAAAGAACTTCAGACTATAAACCCAAAGTTAGACGTACCCTATTACATGAGTTGGCCAGTTGAAAGCGCACATGTGCTTGAGGCGGAGCATT
>CALHOU010000065.1 GCA_938035945.1 uncultured Granulosicoccaceae bacterium | reverse complement strand
CACTGAGTACATGGCTGCTGCAAAGACATTGCTACAAGAAGCTGCTGATGAGAACGAATTCTTCGCAGAAGTTTGGCAGTCACAAAAAGATTTCGCAGACATCGCAGTGCCTTTCTGGGCTGGTGCACAGGCTTCAAACGCTGGTTTGGGCAAAGCACACGCTGATACTCTGAAGTAATTCAACTGAGTACGGGCTCTCACTGAGCCTTTACTCTGCAGGTAATTACAAGGTAGTATTTTCAGTGAATACGGGCTCTTAACGGAGCCCGTATTTGTTTGTTTTTCCGGGCGCGACATCTGACACTTCAAACAAGAAAACGCGGGTTTCGAATCCTCATATAACGAAGGAAACACCAACCATGGCTGAAGAACCGAAGCCAGAAGATCTGGAAATCGCAGATGAGCTCATCGCCGAGCGACGCGCGGAAGCCCCAGGTGAAACACCCGAAGACATGACCAGTTGGCAGCGCCCGATAACGGCCGCTATCGACGTGTTGAATTATCGCGTTGGACAACTCTTCGCACTACTGTTGATCCCATTGATCGCAGTGGTTGTGTATGAAGTGTTCTCACGCAACTCCTTTTCGATTTTGCAAAATGCCGGTTTTGCTGATCTGGCACATTCCCTCAACCTTGGTCCCACGCTGTGGGTCTACGACGTCAGCCGCATGATTGCTGGTGTGTTGTTTATGGGGGCGGCCGGGTACGGACTAATGCGCGGCGTTCATATACGCGCCGACTTCCTCTATCGATTCTGGTCAGATAAGACACAGGCAACCGTCGATGCAGCGCTTTATCTGCTGTTCTTTATTCCTTCAATGCTGTTCTTCACTATCGTTGCGGCAGAATACTGGTGGCTGGCCTTTTCAACCGGTGAAACCAGACAAGCCGACAGCGCATGGGGTCCATTAGTCTGGCCCTCTCGATTAGCTATGCCGGTCGGCGCTTTTTTGTTGGCGCTGCAAGGCTTGCCGGAGATATTCCGCGCTTTTCATAAAATGGGTAAGGCACGTGAACGTTGGTTTTTACGGGCCATGCCGATATACCTGATTGCACTCACTTGGTTGTTCATGGCCGTATTTTTACCCGACTACGTGCCAGGCGGTGAATGGTTCACGGATTTGATGAAAGCTCGACCGAACCTACCGAAAGCCACCATTGGTTTGATCATGCTTGGGGCAATGTTGTTTGTCATCTTTATTGGTTTTCCGATCGCTTTTACGCTTATCTTTCTGGCTTTTGTGTTTGGTATCTGGGGTGCAAATTTCAAACTCACCACGCTTCTGATGACGCTGAACACAAACGCGACTATGTGGAACGATCAGCTTATGGCCGTGCCTTTGTTCGTTTTGATGGGCATTGTCATGGAGGCGGCCGGATTGATGGAGCGTCTCTTTGCTTCCATACAAATGATGATGGCCCGTGTGCGCGGTTCACTTTTTATTGCGGTTCTTATCGTCTCGACCATCTTTGCTGCTGCAACTGGCATCGTTGGTGCCTCGGTGACTTTGCTAGGCATAATGGCGGGCGCGACCATGACTCGAGCCGGTTACGACGTCAAACTGGCCGCTGGAACGATCACGGCAGGCGGCACGCTGGGTATCCTTATTCCGCCGTCGATCATGCTCATTGTTATGGGTCCGGTGCTTGAAGTATCCACGCTGGATCTGTTCCGCGGTGCATTTATTCCCGGGGCACTGTTAGCTTCGCTCTATCTGATTTACACGCTAGGACGCTGCTGGATCAACCCTTCGTTGGGACCCATCCTCGCCGACGAAGATCAGCCGGAAACGTCCAAGTTTTATGGGGCCGAGGTTGCCTTGATTTGTCTTGGCGTGCTGACCGTGTGTCGCGTCTTTGGCCTTGCGCTTGAAGGCGCCTTTGGCGGATTGATGCCATTCGGCGGCCTGGTTGTCTTTTTGGCGATCATGGCATTTGTTTATGCCGCCTACCGCTCCTTAAGCATTTTGCGTATCGCAGTGCCTATCGCCGTGTTGTTTCATCTTTATATGATCGTTGCAAACATGGGCGAAGGCGGCCTGCCCATCATGTCTATTGTGCTTGCCGCATTTATTGGCCTGTTAGCGTATCTGGGCCGCCCAATCTACGACAAAGTAAACGGCAAAGACTTCTACTTTTCGGATCTTTGGGATGAGTTTTTCGCCGGGCTGATGCCACCAACGATTCTTATTTCCTTTGCGTTGGGTTCGATCCTGCTTGGGCTTGCGACCCCGGCAGAAGCTGCTGCTATGGGCGCGTTCGGCGCGATCTTGCTCTCAATTGGCTATCGCAAGTTTTCTGTTCCAAGCTTTTTTGACAGCCTGGTTAAAGCGCTGGAGATCACGGTGTTGATCATGTTTCTGGTCGCAGCGTCGAACTTCTTTGGTGCTCAATTCAGTACGCTTGGAACACCGAAGATGATGACAGAGTTGCTGCTAGGTCTTGAAATGTCGCCCTTCATCATATTGCTGCTAGTGATGGCGTTGATCTTTCTGTTGGGCTGGCCTTTGGAATGGGTGCCCATTGTGTTGATCGTTGTGCCTATTTTGTTGCCCACGGTCGAAGCACTCGATATACATGGATTGGAACGCTATGACTTGATGGTGTGGTTCGGTATTCTCGTCGCGGTGAACTTGCAAACGGCGTGGCTATCCCCGCCGGTTGCCTTGTCGGCCTACTTCTTAAAAGGGGTAGTGCCGCAATGGGATTTGAAAGACATTTACCTGGGTATGATGCAGTTCATGTTGGTTCAGCTTCTGGGATTGATACTGATCTTAGTTTTTCCGCAGCTGGTACTGTGGCTGCCGAAAGTGATGAGTTAGCGATGGTGCTTTAAAGGGAGCCACTCATTCTCCTATCTAAGCAAGATCACCCGCCGTAGTTCGGGTGATCTTGCGAAACCTCCTAATAATATTGCCAACACTCAACATAAAAATTCCATCGCTTTTGCCAAAACGTTTGTGGTCTTGGCAATGCACATTGTGTCTGATCGCTATCACGTGGTGCAGCTGATTAACCATCATGTTATAAAGCGGTCCCCGTTCTAACGTGATATATCAATTCGTCTTGATTGGAAACAGCGCATCGACTGTCATATCTTGTCTGATATAGTTGTAGGCAATCGCGCACAGCTATTTACTGCTTGCATTGTACGAACTCTGGGCGCTAACGACAGGTTTATAGAATCATCAATAACCTTGCATGATCTGAAGGAGCAACGAATGGAGATATGGAATACGCGCTCAAGGCTAAAAATGGCTTTACTATTTTCAAGCCTGTTACTTGCTTGTTCAGATTCTGATGATGAACTAGTCACTGATAAGGTTGTTGTGCGAGGTTTGAAAACAGTGTTGGTGTCAGATCAGCAAGACACCACCAACCGCCAGTATCCCAGCGTATTGCAGCCGGCGGCGTTGACCGTTCTTTCGTTTGAAACGCCAGGAAAATTGAATCAGTTATCTTTGGCCGTTGGGCAAAACATTGAGGCGGATGAAGTACTCGCCACACTTGACACCAGCGCTTTAGAGCTACAGGTTGGTGCTTCTGAAGCTGCACTGAACCAAGCTAAAGCTAATGCAGCAAATGCCGAAGCTGATTATCGTCGTAAAGAAATATTAAGAAAGGACGGCATTATCTCAGCCGCTGAATTCGATCAAGCGAAAACGGCGAGGAGTACCAGCAAGGCTCAGGTACAACAATCGCTAAAGCAGCTGGAAAGCGCACAAAATAATGTAGAGAAATCGGTTTTGCGCGCACCGTTCTCCGGTGTGATCAGTTCAGTAGAAGTCGACTCATTTGCAACAGTGGGCATTGGGACTCCCATTACGTCTCTCTACAGTAATGCAGCTTTTGAAGCGACCTTTTCAGTTTCGTTCAATGTTATCGATTTACTCAGTGTGGGTAAGCCTGTAACCGTAACGCTGGCCGACCGTCCTGATATTGAATTACCCGGCGTTATCAGTGAACTGGGTGCTCGAGCGGATACGGTTTCATCGTTTCCGGTTGTCGTGTCTTTAGAGGAATCGCTTCCAACATTAAAGGCAGGCATGGCTGTGGGAGTTGGCATCGAATTCAGCGTACCGCGAGGTATCGGATATCGATTGCCGTTACAGGTACTCGCGCTGAATAAGGTACCGGACGGTCCGGTCGATCCGAATACACCTACGGATGCTTCGTTATTTGTGTTTAATGAGGCAAGCTCAACGGTCGAGGAGCGTCAGGTCCAAATAGGTGGGGTGCGTGAAAACGATGTCATCATTGTTGGCGGAATCAATCCCGGAGAACGAATTGCCTCAGCCGGAGTTTCATTTTTAAAAAACGGACAGAAAGTGAAACTACTGAAAGAATCAGAACAATAAGAGTTTGCTCCTGATGAGCTATCTAACAAACTTTGGTATCAGTCGCTCTCGCTTAACGTGGTTAGTGATAGTTGGACTCTTGTTGCAGGGTTTGTGGCAGTACGCTTCACTATCCAAGCGCGAAGACCCGGCTGTCACCAGCAGAACTGTTGTTGTGACGGCAAGCAGCCGAGGATTGTCAACGGAGCGGGTCGAGAATTTACTGGTAATTCCGATTGAGCGCAAGGCGCGTGAAATTGGTGAAATCGACGATATCAATTCCCTCGTTCTCAATGGGCAAGCCATAGTCAATTTGGCCATTGCCAACTCGGTTCCAGAAGCAGAGCTGCAGACTGTTTTCCAGGAAATTCGCAACAAGATGGCTCCACTTGAAGAGGAGTTTCCGGCTGGAACGCGTGGTCCCAACGTGAATTCCGACTATGGCGATGTTGTTATTACGTCAGTAGCGGTAACGGGTGAAGGGTTTACGCATGCAGAGCGAGAGACGGCGGCCAAGGCGTTGCAATCTCATCTATACACCATTGAAGGTGTGGCGAAAGTATCGCTTTTTGGCGTTCAGGAGGAACGCATACTGCTGGAGTTCGATTCGAGGAAGCTTGCGGCAATCGGTGTTCAAATCCCCACGTTACTCGATGATCTCCAGGCGCAAAACGTGGTACTCCCCGCGGGTGAAATTGATGCCGGTGGAACCAAACTCGTCCTTGAAGCGAATGGTGATTTGTCGTCGGTAGCCGAAATTGAAAACGTGTTGACGAAGGTATCCGGTCTGGGTGGCTATGTACGACTCAAAGACTTACTTACTGTTAGCAGAACCTATCAAAACCCGTCTTCCAAACCGGTGTTTTACAATGGTCAGCCTGCGGTGATGGTTGCCGTTGAGATGTTAGATGGACAAGACATTCAGCGTCTGGGTAAACATATTCGTAAAGAAGTGCTGGCGCACGAATCGCAGCAGCCCATCGGTATTGCCTACGCGTTCTCTACTTACCAAGAAGAGAAAGTCACTCAATCGATCAATTCTGCACTGTCAAACGTTGCCCAAACTTTTTTAGTGGTACTGGTAATCATGCTGATATTTCTCGGGTGGCGATCAGCATTAATCATTGCGTCTATTGTTCCATTAAGTGTTGCGTTCTCGTTGATTGGCATGGGGCAAATGGGTATTAGCCTTGAGCAGGTATCTATTGCTGCGGTGATAATTTCTTTGGGTTTGCTTGTAGACAATGGTTTGGTGGTGGTTGAGGATATGCAAACCCGCGTGAGCAATGGCGTTGTGCCAAAAGAGGCCGCGTTAAATGCAGGGAAGCAATTTTTTCTGCCATTAGCCGTTGCATCTGTAACCACTGTATCGGCCTTCATACCAATGATGATACTCGATGGTACAGAGGGTGAATTTGCATTTTCTCTGGGTGCGGTAGTTGCGCTGATGTTGGCTGGTTCGTGGTTTACGGCTATGTATATCTTACCTGCGCTGGGTGCCTGGTTAATCACCCCGTCAAAGCCAAGAAAGAGAAAACATAAAAATCCCTGGTATGTTTCCGTTTACCAACAATTTATAAAAGCGTTACTCCCATGGTCGCTTGCTATTGTTGTGGCCTGTTATGCGTTGGTGGTTCTTTCGGTCACGCTATTGTTCCCGCAGTTAAAAAGCGAAATGTTTCCGATGAGCGAGCGCAATCAATATCTCATCTATATGGATATGCCTAAGGGAACCGCTATTTCTGAAACTCAGAAAGTGGCATTGAGGGTGGATAAATGGCTGGGCAACGAGAGCATCAATCCGGAGGTGTCTGGTACCACGCTTTATGTTGGAGACGGTGGCCCTCGGTTTTACTTATCTCTCAATCCTGCTGATTCGGTTCCATCCAGTGCTTTTTTTCTGGTTAATACAAAGCATTTTGACGGTACTGTCGATGCCGCTAAACGTGCTCAGCAATACTTCATCGAACAGTTCCCGGAAGCGCGATTTAAGGTTAAACGATTGTCTATGGGCGGAAGTGAGTCAGGCATTGTAGAGCTCAAACTCACTGGACCAGACGCCGATGAATTGTTGCGTCGAGCAAACGATCTGGAACACATATTTTCCTCGGTACCAGGCATCGTCCAGAATGAAAACGATTGGGGCAACAAGGTGCTTAAGATTGTTATTAATGTTGCGCAAGACAAGGCACGAGAATTGGGTGTGACCTCGCAGAGTTTATCCGAGACACTCGACGGTTATTTTTCCGGCAGCAAGGTGTCTGAGTTTCGCGATGGTGACAAGCTCATACCCATTAATGTTCGTGCTGAAGAGAACTATCGCAACAGTATTGAAGATGTCGCTAATTTAACGATAGCAGCCGGTGGTCGTTTGATTTCGCTTGACCAAGTAGCGAATATACAACCGGCTTTGGACTACTCCCAGATTAGGCGCGAGAATCAGCAAAGACAAATAACAGTTTCTGCTAAAAGCGACAGTTTCACAGCGGCCGAGTTGTTGAGATACATACAGCCGAAGCTCGATGCTATCGATTATCCGCCCGGATATGCCATAGATATTGCCGGTGAGGTTGAACAAAGTGCCGAGGTAAATGCAAAACTTGGGGCTGGTGCGCCGCTGGCGCTATCAGTCATGTTGTTGGCTCTTATGCTGCAATTCAATTCTTTGAGGCGGGTGGTAGTGACCTTCATGACCATACCATTGATAACGATTGGCGCTCCTGTGGTATTGCTACTGCTGGGCAGGCCACTTTCTTTTTTTGCGATATTAGGGATGATCTCATTGGCAGGCATAATCATAAACAACGCCATCGTCATGATTGATCAGATCGATATTGAACGTAAAACCGCTGATTTAAAAACAGCCATCGTCAGAGCGGTGGGTAAAAGGATTACACCGGTTATGCTGACGTCGTTAACCACCGTATTCGGATTAATTCCGATGGCAGTGGCGGGCGGGGCGTTATTCGAACCCATGGCTACGCTCATGATTGGTGGGCTGATTGTCGCATCCGTTTTAACTTTATTTTTTGTGCCGTCCACCTACTACCTACTTTTTCATCGACAACAGAATGCGTAGGAAATTCATGTATCCCCCTTCTCGCAAGTGTGCTTGTTTACTTTCGGTCAACGGTTCGTAGCAAGGGCGGACAGTTAGCATTGTGGTATCAACCCCTCGTGCGTTGGCATGATAGCTTGACCGACTATACTTCGGCCGTTAAATGAAGATAAAGGGGCGATGGATTGTGGAAGCAATCTCTGGCTGGGAAGAGGCCATCCCGATATGGGTAACGTCAGAGGTATCGGTCTTTTTACCGGCTACCAGTTAGCCTTATGCTTCTCAACAAACCGGGTAAGCGCATCAAGCCGTGCAGGCATCGCTTTTTCGCCAAACCCTATTCGAAAATAATCACAGTATTCAGTGACATCATCTATAAAACAATAGGTGGGCTTTATCGATATGCCATCTTTGGCCAGTTGTACACCAAGCTCATCAGAGGATAACGGACCTTTAAATCGTACAAAGGCTACGCTACTTGCAATGGGCCGAACCCAGTCAAAATAGTCGGAGTATGTATCCATAAATTGATCGAGCAACTGAAGGTTGTTTTCTATAATTTCCAGGTTTTTCGCAAGAATGGTATCGCTGGCTCGTAAGGTCATGATGGCCTGAATTTCACTGGCTCGGCTCGGGCATGCAGTGCCGAAGTATTGGATATCAACCAGTTTTTGTTTCAGGTCTAGATCCTGCAATGCTAGCCAGCCTATGGTGATGCCACAGCCACCCCAGGGCTTTGAGATCGCGCATGCGCTTATACCATTCTCATAGGCATCGGCCATAGCCGGCAATCTGTCGTTTTTATTGTGCTCCAGCAATCGATAAGCTTCATCACACAAAATGGTGATGTTGTGTTTGCGTGCTATTGCGATCAGGGATTGTTGAACATCGGGCTTCATGATCATGCCAGTGGGATTGTACGGTTCATTCAATACGATGTAGCGAGTATTGCTCCTGATGGCTTTTTCAACGTCTAGCGGGTCAATTTGCCATTGATTTTCAGCGTGTAGTTTGATTTTAGTTGTTTCGCTGGATGCATGTTCCGGTGCTTGTTGGACTGATTGATAGCCCGGTGTGAATGCAATGCTATGGCTGTCTTTATCCAACACGGCGTACGCTGCAGTTTGTAAAGCCACCTGTCCACCTGCAAATATCAAAATATTTTCAGCATTTATTTTGGCGCCGTAAAAGCTGGCAACCTCTTCACGCAAATCAAGGCTGCCGCCGTTGGGTGTGTAATCAAGCGAATGCTGGTTGTACGCTCGAACCAACTTATCATCACCTCTGGCTAAAGAATACTGAATCAGTTCTTGGATGTTAAGAGGTTCTGAAAAGGAATTAGAGAAACTGTGCTGCAGTCCGCCAGTGACTCTTTTATGTTTCTTTGACCAAGGTTCTTTGTATGCCATTTAGACTCTGCTCGGAGTGAATGCGCTGCATTGATGAAGCTTAATGAGTGTTTAGTATTGCTATCGCCTGACGATGAAGCGCTTGATCACCGCTGGCCACAAACTGCGTACCTGAAGTCAGCGTTAGAGGTTTACCCTGCCAATCTGAAATTACCCCGCCAGCGTTATTGATTATCGGCACCAGAGCGAGATAGTCATGTATATCATGAGCCGTTTCAAAAGCTACGTCGATGTATCCCTGCGCCACTCGGCCGAAAGCCTGGCAACCCCCGCCGTAAATCAAAAATTCTACGGCGCTTACCATTCGATCGTAAACGGCAATATCAGTGGTGGACGTGAAGTAGAGCGGGGAGCTCGTCTGCGCAAAGGCCTTCTTAAGTGCGTTGCACGAACGTGATTGTATCGTTTTGTCATTCAACGTTGTACCCATCCCATTAACACCCACCCAGCGCTCCATCGTAAAAGGGCTATCCATGATGCCCAGTATCGGTGCGCCTCGCCAAGTGAGTGCAATTAATGTGGCGAAGGTTGGCATCCCGGCGACAAATGACATTGTGCCGTCAATCGGATCAAGAATCCAAACGTAGTCCGAGTCTGAGCCTTCATTATCGTACTCTTCACCAACAATACCATGCTGTGGAAAGGCCTCTTTGATTGCGGACCGTAGTGCAAGCTCTACCTGTTGGTC
>CALHOU010000064.1 GCA_938035945.1 uncultured Granulosicoccaceae bacterium | reverse complement strand
ACCACGCAGTACGCTGGCCATATCTCCCATTGTCCATAGTACCAAGCCTTTAGATTTGATAACGGCAGCCTGCTCGAAGTCGATCCAAGCTTGTGGCGCACCTGCTTTATTCAATTTTAATATTTTCCCTTGCATAGCACTCTACTCATATCGATTGACGATTATTGGCGGAAGGCACAGTAATCGAAACTGATGCCACTGCGACACGTTCTGTTTAGCAAACAGACCCAGCACCCTGACTGGTTTACCTTCCTGAATCGGCAGCGAGTAATGGAATAGAACCATTGGCGTGTCTATACACCAGCCGAGTTTTCAAGACTCGTTCGCGCCCCGCGCGCTACTCGCTATAGTTAACTTAGGGAGTTACATCATTGGCTGCCTCGGAATGAATCGAACATTCGCACACCGCGTTTCGTAGACGCAGGACTGCACTTCCAGCAGCGAGGCAATAAACTTTTCTAATAAGAATCAGCGACGGGATTCGAACCCGCGTTTACAAGGATGAAAACCTTGCGTCCTGGACCGCTAGACGACGCTGATATAAATTGGTGGAGCCTGTGGGAATCGAACCCACCAAAGCCGGTTTAAAAGACCGGTACCTAAGCCGATCGGTCTAAGCTCCAATTTGGTGGTACCGGCTGGCCTCGATCCAACATCCCCTGACTTACAAGATCAGTGCTCTACCCATTGAGCTACGGTACCGTGTTTGTGTTTGGGGTGACTATTCGGGCTCGAACCGAATACCACGCGACTCACACCCGCGCTGCGCACCTGTTTGCATTTAGTCACCATAGAGTACGAAGATTTTTACCTTCTCATAAATTTGTGGCGCACAAGTTAAACGCTTAGCTGCTTAGCAGTTAGCGCTGTTCTGTGTGCCACACACGTAACACCTCAAGTTATAAAAGAACATCCACCAACAACACAGGTTGGCTTCTATTTGGCGCCGATGACGAGAGTCGAACTCGCTGCGATCTACTAGACAGGTAGATTTCCAGCCATAGGAACCCATCGGCTAAATTCGTTTTCTAAAAAACGTAACCGTTTTAGTCAGTTATATTTATTTATAAAAATGGCAGCAACGACCGGATACGATCCAGTGACTCGGCATTCAAAGTGCCGCGTGTTTCCAACTACACCACGTTGCAACTGTATTTTTACTTAAGCGTTTGCTTAACTTGGCTGCCGGTGTCAGATTCGAACTGACCTTATTTCGCATTAACAGTGCGAAGCGCTCGCCCAGAGTGCTAACCGGCATTTCTTGTAGAATTAACTCATGGTCTTATCCAATTTTAGGTCCTTCAATTTCAATTTAGCTTCATTTTCAGCTACCCAGAAACGAAAAAACCCGCTTCTAGGAGCGGGTTTAATAACGAACTATGTAGTTGTTTTTAACTACTATTCCCTATAAACCCGCCAATGCGCACTATGTTGCTCACATGCGCAATGTTGCTCACACGCGCAAAAACTTATCGGCGATGCCATATTCCAGCGGCGATCGCTCACGGAGCCTTGCAGCGAAAGATCGCTTGACTCGTTGCTGATTGATTTTGTTGTTAGTGCGTTATTCATGGGTGCAATAGTAAATCTAATAAAAATATTCTTCAACAGTTATTTTATAGTAATCGAAGTTACTTAACAGTTTGTATGCCAATGCGAGTATGTGCACGGTGCTTGGTAGTGCGCCTAGAGCTTGGCTGCTTGCTTAATGAATTTCTTCATTGCTGACTCGTCCATCGATTCCAAACTCCCAAAATTTACGTGTCGGCGAAGTTTACCGTTACCGGCCAGCTGATTTTGAGGGTCCTTGAGCTCTGCGCCACGACTAAACACTAATTGAACATGGCTTTTGTATTCGAATATTCCACAAAACTGGCCTTCCTTTTCTTCGGGCTTCAAAGTAAATAGAGTGCCACCATACTTCTTTATGGGTATCGCTTTTGGCACGACAAGCAAAATCAACTCAGTTAGTCTGCTTACTAATTCATCCTGCTCAAGTTCATTCACGTTTAGCCCTCTATGTTTGCCATATTAAAGTTCTGTGCACTAATATTTTATCAATGGTTATAAAGTTTAGCCGTTAATATGGTTTACTGCTCGCAACGAGTACAAGAAAGCTACGCAGAGTATGCTATATAAGGCTGCTCAAAACTTAACGGCTGTATATTGAAATTTAGAAAATCTATATGAATCCAAACGAAATCTATGACCCGGACTATGTGGCCGCCTTATTCGATCGCTGTTCATCGTCCTATAGGACTTGGAGTACTGTTGCATCATTTGGCATGGTTTGGCGATGGCGCAAAGTATGTGTGGCCAACATTCCTAATACAACTAATAACAACGGCCTGTTCTTTGATTTGATGGCCGGTACAGGTGAAGTTTGGCCACACCTTATACGCGCGTACCCTAAATTAGGCGAAATTAAGGCTATAGACAATTCAACCCTGATGCATAAAACCGCATTAACGCGCTTGCATCAAGACCGGTCCCATCGAATCTCGCACCTAAAGGCAAACGTACTGGATGTTGACTTGCCAGCCAACTCGGCAGATTGCGTAATTTCAACCTTTGGATTAAAAACTTTCGACATCGGGCAACAAACACGCATAGCGGAACAAGTAAACCATGTGTTGAAACCCGGTGGCACTTTTTGCTTTATTGAAGCCAGTGACCCAAGTGATTGGCTACTGCGACCGTTGTACCGATTTTATATGGACTTGTGCTTGCCATTAGTCGAACGACTATTTCTTAAAGGTGCGCGGGATTTTTCTATGATTGGCACTTATACCAAGCACTTTAAAAACTGTGATGATTTCAAAAATGCATTAACAGCACAAGGGCTTGAAACCCACGGATTTAGTGATTTCTTCGGATGCGCCACGGGCGTCTATGGCACTAAACTAAATTGAACGGTACGGCAAAATCTGAAACGCGCATGTAACGCTCTCACGATTCACGGAAATATCCAGAATCCACAATTCGCGCAGTATCAGCATCACACGGAACAATGGTTGCCCACCCGTCAGTAATTGATTTTCTTAATTTACTGAGTTCGGTAATTTCTGGTAAATTGAAGTATGTTTGTGCAGCTTCAAAACTCTCAAGCTTCAGAATGACCATATGAGTCAGCATCGCGCCTTCGAGCGCTTTGACTGGGCTACCCACCATAACGTGAGCGCCATACTTCTTATCGATGGGCATAGACAATTTTTTCAGCTCATCTATTTTTCTGCGATCTGTAATGTTGTAGTGAATTATAAATAGCCGGACACGTTTTCTCCTTTAATGAATTAGCATTCATTCAGATTTAGCAATCGACGTTCCTACTCTAAACACATGCCCATCAGGGTGCCTGACGTGTATTTCTCTTACGCCCCATGGCATATCTTCTGGTCCGAAGGTTACGTCCAACTTATTGGCTAAGCACTGTTGATGTATCTCGTTAACGTTATCCACAAAGATCGACATCCATACCCCCTTGTCTGCGCATTCTCCGCCGCTTGAATCAAAGGTAGTTGTGTTGTCACCTTTTCCGTTACCACCTTGAGCACCTTCGCATAGAAATATCTGGGCCTCGCCAGAACACACCGCGCCAAAGCCAACCGGCTCGCCCCATTCAAACCCTTTGGTCCATCCAAACGTTTCAAACCAACGAAAAGATTCAACAATATTTGTTACATTTAGAATCGGTGATATGAATTTAACGTCCACTTCAAGTCTCCTATGACGATGGATTAGTCTTCTGACGCCCAATGCGATTTTATTCAAAGAACCTTTTATAATTGTAGCTTGAGCGAGCTAAGTCAAGATATGATTACTGTGCGCAAGCTGGATTATGCGTCACTGATACGGCAAATGCATATTCCTTGGCCGTGTCTTCTATTTGAGCGAAACGACCCATTTTTCCAAAGTGACCCGATTGCAAATTGGTACGCAGTAGCACAACATTTTCGTCTGTCTTTAACGCACGAAGTTTTGCCACCCATTTTGCAGGTTGCCAAAAGAATACGCGTGGGTCAGACACCCCGGCAGTAGCATACACGCATGGATAGGTCTCTGATTCAACATTCTCATAGGGTGAATAGCCTTTAATGGCATCGAAATCGGGTTTATTAAGTGCAGGATTACCCCATAAAATAAAATGTTCAGCAATGCCTGGCAGGTTTTCATCAAGCATGACGCTTAACACATCGACGTCCGGCACACCCGCGATAACACCAGCAAATAGGTCGGACTGCATATGCATGCTGGCCCCCACTAACAAGCCTCCGGCAGATTCACCGTGCGACACGATATTTCCAGTCGAGCAGTAATTATTCTCAACTAAGGTGTTTGCGACCGCGATAAAGTCATGAAAGCTATTGGTCTTTTTCGCAAGTTTAGAATCCTCGTACCATTGCATTCCCTTTTCACTACCACCCCGAACATGCGCTATCGCATAAACAAAGCCGCGATCAACCAGTGATAAAATCGAATGATCGAATTCTGCGTCGCAAGAAGCACCGTACGAGCCATAGCCATAAAGGTATGCCGGCGCTGTTCCATCCACTGGCGTATCTTTGAGGTGTAACACGGTAACCGGCACTAGCGCACCATCGTCCGATTTAGCATTGAAGCGGCGCGTTATATAGTTAGTCGGTTCGTGTCCACTTGGAATAAGCTGTCGCTTTAATGTTCTACATTCGCCCGAACCGAGATCAAACTCTATATATTCTCTGGGCGTGGTCGGCGACGAGTAACCATAAACAAAGTGGCTCGCCTGATATTCACTCACGTCATACAAGCTCAGATGATAGGCCTCTTCTTCAAACAGCACTCGTTCTATAGTGCCCTCACTGTCCATATAGGCAATTTGTGGTAATGCGTTCACCTGCTCTAGCCACACAACCCAATCTTCAAGAACCAGCACATCTTCGATCATGTGCTCGTCTTGATAGGCTACTAAATCTGTCCATTGTTCGATAGCTGGTGTGTTTATCGGAGTCTCAACAAGTTTCCAATTCGTGGCGCCCTGAGCATTGGTGGAAATAATAAAGCGATCGGATTGATGATCGACTGAATATTCAAGACGGGCCTGTCTAGCCTGCACGAGTACTGGAGTGGCATCCAGCTCGCCTAGCGGGATATACCACCACTCATCTTGTTCGAATGACGCCGTATGAATGAATAAAAACTTACGCGATAAACTTCGACTTACACCACAACCAAATTGGCTATCCTTTTCTTCGAATACCAACACATCATTGGCCGGATCGGTGTCGAGTGTGTGCCTATACACTTTAAGGATTTGATGATCTTCATTTCGATGCGTATAAAACAGCGTACGATTATCTGCCCATACAGCATCGTAGACTTGCTCAATGGCATACTCTTTGTCTTTTCCTGATTTAATGTCGCGAATGGAGAGTGTGAAAAACTCCGCGCCACTGGTATCCATACTCCAAAGTAGTTTGGAATGATCTGGGCTTTGTTCTAAATCTCCCAACTCAAAATAAGCGTGCTTGCTCGCCTCGGCATTGACATCAAATACAATTTCTTCTTCAGAAGAACCATCTGAACTTGTTCTAACATAGATTGGGTGCTCATCATCTTCTGAAAATCGGTAACGATAAATATAATCCCCATCGGGAACAGGTAAAGACTCAAGCTTTTTCGACATGCGCCCACGAATTTCAGCTTTCAATGTTTCTATTAAAGGCGTTAGTGGGGCCATCGCCTGGTCGTGATAATCATTTTCCGCCGTTAGATACTCCGCGATGGGCGTGGGCAGCGCTGAGGGATTGTCGATAACTTCTTTCCAATTTTTTGGGCGAAGCCATTCGTAATAATCCACCCATGTTTCACCATGCGCCGAGAAAATACTCTCAACTCGTTTGGCTACAGGTGGGTTTAGTGGAGGTTTTAGGAGCAAACTAATTCAGGTAGTTGGTAAGTGACACTGAATTATAGCGCGCTATTTCAACATCTTGATAGCAATGTTGGAGATAAGCTGAATGTGGACAGTCATCATTTATTTGTTATGCGCATTACTCGCGCGCATAGGCATCTTCATAACGAATGATGTCGTCCTCACCCAAGTACGAACCGGTTTGCACTTCTATTAATACCATGGGCAGCTTACCGGGGTTTTCCATGCGGTGTTTAGCACCCAATGGTATGTAGACTGATTGATTTTCATAGACCAACTGCACCTGATCTTCTATGGTAACGCGGGCGGTACCCGTAACCACAATCCAGTGCTCTGAGCGGTGCATGTGACTTTGTAACGACAACACGCCACCAGGTTTAACAACAATTTGTTTAACTTGATAACGTTCACTTAAAGCCAGAGTTTCAAACCACCCCCACGGACGATGATCACGAGGAAAAGCTTCGGCTTGCTTAGCACTTTTAGTCTTCAAAACCTCTACAACATCTTTTACGTCTTGTGCACGAGAAGAATCGGCTACGAGCACAGCATCCTTCATGGCAACAACGACAGTGTCTTTTAATCCCAACCCAATCAGTTCCTGAGAATCATCTTCAGAACGCAATAGTGTGTTGTCACAATCAAGCGCAGTCGCCTGCCCACTCAATACAACGCCGCGCTCATCTTGCTCGGCTTCTCTCCACACCGCATCCCAACCGCCTAGATCTGACCAACGCCCGGAATACGGCATAACTGAAATATTTTCGGCACGTTCCATAATGCCGTAGTCGATGGAAATGGACTCCACTTGCGACCACGCAGCAACATTTAAGCGCATAAAATTTAAATCGGGCTCGGCCTCGTTAACCGCAGCAGTAACTGGGGCAATCATGT
Organism: uncultured Granulosicoccaceae bacterium; assembly: GCA_938035945.1. GTDB lineage: Bacteria > Pseudomonadota > Gammaproteobacteria > Granulosicoccales > Granulosicoccaceae > Granulosicoccus. The sequence goes on along the minus strand of CALHOU010000064.1, from coordinate 1,873 downwards.
CGGGCAGAAATTTTTCAAACGCCGCAACAATGGATTTGGCTGAGAAAAGAAAAATGCCAGCATTCCACAGATGCGTACCGCTAGCTAGCATACGTTCCGCATTCGCTTGATCAGGTTTTTCTTTAAAAGCACCCAGTTTGATTGGAAGTGTTGCCGTATCGCCTGAAAGCTCTAACCAACCATAGCCTGTTTCTGCACGATCAGGCTGGATACCAAAGGTAAGCAACTCACCACCACTAGCAGCTTCTACGCCTGCACTAACCGCAGAACTGAACTGTTCAATATCGGGTATGACATGATCAGATGGCGACACTAACATCAAAGCATCGGGACTTCGTGCTTGCAACCACAGTGCGGCGACCAAAACAGCAGGTGCTGTATTACGTCCGTCGGGTTCGATCAGGATGTCGGCGTTGTGCACACCCTGCGCTTGAAGTTGTTCGGACACAATGAATCGGAAATCATTGCCCGTGATGACCAGGGGTTGCTCATAGACCGAACCCGACAAGCGTTCAATCGTGGCTTGAAATAACGACTGTTCACCGGTCAACTGCGCGAACTGTTTAGGATAGCTCTTGCGAGAGAGTGGCCATAGCCGTGTGCCGGAACCGCCACACAGAATAACTGGGTAGATGTTTTGAGTCATAAGGTATCTATTATCCGTGAACAACCGACAGACTACGATCAACATTATTATACGAGAGATTGCCTCATCTCACTGAGAACAGCGCCTCGGCATTCACCAAATGGATGGGTTAAACCAGTATCAGCGTCAATGAACAGACTCAAGTGACAACTTTGGGGGACCTGATAGTCAATAACAACTTGAAACCGTTCACTAAAGACCCAATAATATAATCTGTTTTGGTTAGCCCCGACGACGTATGCCTCGATCACCGACTAAGCCCTCAGTGAATTCCCCGGCGGAACTAGCCTCTGACGAGGTTAGTCATTTCCTTGATGCAGTGAAAAACACCCCCTTGCCAACACCTGCTAAAAACGGTGAGTCAGGGCAACTTATATTCGCCCTAGATGCCACCGCCAGTCGACAAGCTACCTGGGACCAAGCCAGTGCCTTGCAAGCAGATATGTTCACCAAAACACAAGGCCTATCCGCTTTGAAACTGCAGCTTGTCTACTATCGCGGATATGACGAATGCAGAGCCTCACCGTGGCTTAGTACCTCAGCGTCATTACTTCGCATGATGAATAAAATTACGTGTATCGCTGGGCGAACGCAGATAGAGCGCGTTCTAAAGCACGCCATTGCCGAAGCAAAACAAAGCTCGGTTCAGGCCGTGGTGTTTGTTGGCGATGCAATGGAAGAGAACGTTGATGCGCTGGGTAATTTGGCGGGTCAGCTTAAAATATTGGGGCTACCTGTTTTTATCTTCCAAGAAGGCCACGACATAGTTGCGAGTATGGCTTTTAAACAAATCGCCAACATCTCAGGTGGCGCACATTGTCAATTTGATCAAAACTCTGCACAGCAACTGGGGCAATTGCTGAACGCCGTGGCGGCCTATGCGGCCGGTGGCACCGAAGCCTTGCAGCGCCTTGAATCACAGGGGTCAAAACAAGCGGCCTTGCTTCTTGAGCAACTGCGCTAGAATACACGCAGAGATTACCCTTCGGACAATCAACGTAAGATGCGACTAATCATCCTTATTGCTATAGCTGTTGCTGGCTTTTTGATTTACAAATTGTATTTCCAGCAGCTGATGTCGCAAGGCAAAGCTGGCAAAATAAAAATTGCGCTCATCGTGGTCGGCTTGATATTCCTTATCGCTGCGGTCACTGGTCGCGCTAACGCTATGTTTGGCGTTATAGGTGCTGCCATGACGCAAGTTATGCGCTTAGCGCCATTGTTTAT
>CALHOU010000063.1 GCA_938035945.1 uncultured Granulosicoccaceae bacterium | reverse complement strand
GTGAGCGGTTCGATGAGGATGCCATTGCACTGACATTCCAATACTGCGTTTTTTTCGGGCTATTTTGTGTGGAATCAAATTCGATAAAGTGACCTGGTTCAAGCTTATTGATTTGCGTATAAATACTTAGCGGATCAGGTACGTAACCCAAATGCAGATACTGTTTAACCGACTGCTTGTTAATAGTGACGCTAGCTGCACTGTGTTGCACAATCGCATCCAGTTCACTGGCGAATATAACCCGATCGCCCCATTGCCCGTAGTAAAGTGGTTTTTCACCCATTCTGTCGCGAGCAAGAGATAACACTTTAAGCTCCCTATCCCACAATGCAATGGCAAACATGCCTTCAATGCGTTGCAACGCCGACTCCAAACCCCAGGCTTCAATTGCAGCGAGTAAAGTTTCAGTATCAGAAGAACCACGCCAGATAATGCCGCCAGTTATACCTTCAAGTTGATTGCGAATAAGGGTGTGGTTATAGATCTCGCCGTTGTAAGTCAGTGCGTAGCGACCACCAGCAGAAAGCATCGGTTGGTGGCCAGCGGCAGATACATCAATAATAGCCAGGCGTGCATGGCCTAATGCCAGACCAGCATCTGCATCAACCCACTCACCTTCGCTGTCTGGGCCTCGGTGCCGTAATGTTTTAACCATGGATGAAAGCTCGCCGAGCTCATCGGCTGAGCAACCGTATAGGCCTACAATGCCGCACACGCCTAAACACCACTCAGCTTTGCTTGGGCGTGCCAAACTTGTTCGTATTGATTTGTCATCGAGGTTATGTCTAGCGTGTCCTTCGCTTTGGCCCTACAGGCATCGGCCATAGCAATGTAGTTATGCGAACCAAATTGTTCGGCAGCTTTTTTTAAGGCGGCAACCAGTTCAGCTTGCGCACGTACAGGCACCACCCAACCTAAGTCACCAATAATGGCTTTTGAGTCGCCAGCATCGGTAGCAATAGCTGGTGTGCCACAGGCTTGAGCTTCAGCGATAACGTTAGGAAACCCTTCATCCAAGCTATTGGATATGAGGTAGTTTAATGCATTATGTAGTGGCACCATATGAGTTGCGGGGCCAAATAGAATGACTTTATCGCGAAGGTCAGCAGTAGCAATTAACTCTTGCAGGGTTTGGTTAGACTCATCCATACCGCTGCCCACCAGTAAACACAGCCATGGTAAACCATATTCTTTGTCAAACTGCGCCAATCCGTCCATCAAGCCTGGGTAATTTTTAACATGATCGTATCGACCGACGGCGCCAAACACTAAAGTTGAATCGGACGCATTCACGCTATTTCGAATATCAGCCCCGGCTGCAGAATCTGGTTTAAAAATGCTTAAATCATAGCCGTTAGTGATAATGACACTTTTGGTTTTATCAAAACCATTCGATTCGTGGGCTACTTTCGCTGACGATGCACAATAAATAATTTTTTTCGGTACCCACCTTGAGAGCAAGGCTGAAAGTCGCGCTACCATTTGGGTCGATCTTGAATAGCTTGGCGAGAAGGGATTGGTCATTCGGATGTTCCAAACTGCGGGAAAGCGAAGCGAACACGCCACGAGACCGCCGATAACATTAGCGTGATACATCCACGTTTGAACCACCGTTGGATTGGCCGTTTTTAGCAAAGCACGCAACTGAAACAGCCCCTTTATCAAACTTAAAGGCCCTTGCATATGTAACGCATGCACCCGCGCGCCTGCATCCATACACAGCTTTCCATAGTAGTCATTGCCAGTTAACGAAATCACCACATGCTCAACATCCGAGGTGGCACTCACCAAAGAATAAAGCGAGCGTTCGGCTCCACCTTGGCGCAGCCCTGTTATGACGTGTGCAATTCTCACTGTTGTGTTTGATCAATAACGTATGTGTTCATATTATTGTGCAAACTCTTCGTATTGCGACACAATGGCGTCGTTAGAAAACATGTTGAACCATTGTTTGGAAGGTTCGCGCACATCGACGGCGGTCAGCATTTGCTCCACCGCATTGGCAAAGGCCTTCGGCTGCCCTGTTGGCACAACATTAACACCATCCACTCCAGTAAATAGTTCAGCTGGTCCGTCTTTCGTATGGGTAACCACGGCGCGCTTATGTAAGGCCAATGCTTGGATAATCGAATTTGGCATACCTTCATACACTGAACTGTGTACGAATAAATCAGCTACGCGCATATAAGCAAATGGATTGGATACAAATCCTGGCATGAACACATCCTCTTCCAGGCCTAGATCAGATACCATTGCTTCAAGATTTTCACGCTCGCCCCCCTCTCCCAAGATTAGTAATTGAGAATCTCGTTTTTGCCGAAACATTGCGAATGCGCGCAACAAGGTTGGATAATCTTTAGCCTTTTGCAAGCGACCAACAGCCACAAGCAAAATCGCGCTTTCGCGCTTGAATGTTAGCAATGGGGTAGGTTCTTTCGATAGCGCATAAAAGTGATTGGAAATTACCGGGTTGTAAATCACGGTCAGTTTTGACGAATCGCGTAAGTTCAGATCACGCATTAAGCTATTTTTCACGCCCTGTGATACGCACACCACGGCATGTGCACGTGGGTAGACACGCGCTGCAATTCGTAACAAACCTGATTTGCCATTCTCTACAGGTTTGCGATTCGTGTTTTCGGTGGTGGTGGCTTCGCGAACCACTACTCGCGTGGGCGCACCAGAGATGCCTTTGGCAACAATGCTTATAACATTTGCATGCATCATGGTTGTATAAAGTACCCATGGCTCACGGGTGCGTAGATAACGAACTAACGGGATGAAACAACCAAGCACACGTTGCTTTTTGAATTCTATCAGGCTCACATCTGGATGAACTTCCTGTCGATAAGGACCAGTTGCATCGCCCACAAGCAATTCGACCTGATAGCCCTTTAGATGAAACGCATTGGCCAACTCTACCAATACCCGCTCCGCACCGCCAGCTTGTAAAGACGGTAGAAAAAAACTGATTAGCTGATTTGAGGGCATGGATTATCTGGCTTAAAAGTCGTATTAGTCAGTAACGACTTAGGCTGCGCGCGGTTCAGTTGCAACAGAAGAACCTAGTGCGCCTTGATGCTCTAGCCATGATTGAAACATTAAGATGTCCCACAATGAATAATGCCAGTCCCAAACACCACTTTGATGTTCATCCCACATACGCCGAACAACGTTTGGATTAAAGTAGCCTTGAGAACTTAGTTTACGCACATCCAGAAGCTCTTCCCCCCAGTCTTTTAGCGAGCCTCGCAACCAAGTGGCAATGGGTACTGCAAATCCCATCTTCGGGCGATTGACCAGTTCTTCTGGTATATAGCTATATAGAATTTGCTTTAAAATCCATTTCCCTTCGCCGTCTTTATACTTGTATTTCATTGGAATTTTCCAAGCCAATTCAACCAGTTCATGATCAAGCAAAGGTGCTCGCGTCTCCAAACTTACAGCCATACTTGCCCGATCTACTTTGGTGAGTATGGTGTTTGGTAAATAGTGGGTGGCATCTCGAAGCATCATACGTTCAAGCAAGTTATCTGGCTTTGCTGAACGTGGCGGTTGAGCCTCTCGATGACCGGTATAACCTATAACCAGTTCTGACGGGTCTTTGATGTGCATCATCATGTTGGCGTATAGCTCATCGACTGAAGCACATCGATACAAGGATCGCATCTCAACCAGCCAACGCAGCTTGGATTTTAGTGGTGAGGGCAACGCCAAGTTGGCAGCCGGTTTTACCGCAGAGGAAATATTGGCGAACATCGAACGTGCAAAGTGTGGATAGCGTTGCAAACGATTCCAAATATTTTGCGCATTGTGGTATCGAGAATAACCGCAAAAGAGTTCGTCACCGCCATCACCACTAAGTGCCACCGTGACTTCGTTTTTGGTTAAGGCTGACACAAGATAAGTCGGTATTTGGCTGGAGTCGGCAAAGGGCTCATCCCAAAGCTCACCCAGTTTTGGTACAAGATCAATCGCATCTTGCGCACCGACATAAAATTCTGTGTGCGTTGTGCCTAAGTAGTTGGCCACACGTTTCGCATGAGGTGCTTCATTGTGTGCATCTTCATCAAAACCAATTGAATACGTTTTTGTCGGACCGTTCCCTGAATTTTGCATGATGGCCGTAACCAGGCTCGAATCGAACCCGCCAGATAAGAAAGCCCCTAGTGGCACATCAGAAAGCAATCGCGATTGCACTGATTTTTCCAGCTGCGCTTTTAGTAAATCAAAACACTCTTCGTAAGGCATGTCGTCGGAAAAAGCGTTGCTGCCTGCATGATCGGCCAATTGCCAATAACGTTGTTGTTTATGATCAACCGCATCAATTGCGTTGATAGTGATGTAGGCACCAGGCAACATCTTGAATACATTTTCGTAGATGCTAAACGGTGCTGGTACGTTCGAATAACCCAGATGCTCACCAATGGCGTTGCGGTTGATCGTTAAACTTGTATCACTGAACGCAGCGATTGCTCGAAGTTCAGATCCAAACACAACAGCTCCATCAACGTTTGCATAGTACAAAGGCTTTTCACCCAGCCGATCGCGAGCCAAGGTGAGCTGACGCGTGTTGTTATCCCACAGTGCAATCGCGAACATGCCGTTGATGGTTTGCAATGTGCGTTCGATACCCCAGCATTCAAAACATGCAAGCAGTGTCTCTGTATCAGAGGTGCCGCGCCAAGACGTTATATCATGCGCCACTTGCAATTGCTCGCGTAAATCAAGATGGTTGTATAGCTCACCGTTGTACACAAGCATGAAGCGTTGCGATGCCGATGACATGGGTTGTTGACCCGTTTCGGTCAGGTCTTGAATAGCGAGGCGGCGATGACCAAGGTAGATACCATTTTCAGCATCGCTCCAAAGACCATCGCTATCGGGTCCACGATGCGCTAACGCAGACGTCATTGAGTGCAATGCGCGCTGAGGATCGTGGTGATTCTTATTAAGCCGAAAGCCTGCTATGCCGCACATTGAAAGAGTTCTGGTTGCCGCAGTCGAAAAGGACTATTAGTGCGGACAATTCTATCAGAATTGTTCAGTTCTCTATTTTTTAGGCCGTGACATGCTGGGTAAGTTTTTGTCCGGAATTACCACTAATAGCCCATCAAAGCGTGCTAGGTTTACAGCTTACTCACTACCCGTCCAAGCCGAAGCACGAGGCTTGCCGTTCCATTGACACGCAATCGGACCGCGCACGCTCGAGTCAGCCGTAAATGCACTAAAACGAGCAGAACCAGTTGTCGCATCAATATCGACATTGCCCAAAAGCTCAGTCGCACCGTTGATCCTTAACTCAATAGCGGTGGCACTCACACGCGACCAGCGACCTTCGCTAGTCGATATCATAGTCCCATCGTCGAATAAGAACAGTTCAAACAATTCGCCTGCGGGCGCATCGCTTTGGCACAGCCAATGTGTATCGTGTGCTTGATCGCTGCGGCCAGTGCTTAGCAAATCATCAATCGTATCCCCGGTGATCTCTTCAATGCCAAGCGTATTGTTTCCATCATCCAAGATACCGCCATCGCGTGGCGGGCCACTCCAATCACACGTCATGTCAATACCCTCGGCAGTAGATGCGTTAAACACATCTGCATTCGAGTAGCGAGTTGCAAACACTAAACCGTCAAATTGATCAGAGGAAATTCCATAATTCACAGTAAAGCTCGCCTCATCCAATGACCAACTACCGGCAACACCATCAACTGTTGCCAAGCCAGACTCAAACAAACGCATTTCTTTGCGATCAAGGTATTCGCCATTTGATGTATAGGTACAGAACCAAGTGTTCTGCACGTCTGACTCATCCGAACCCGTTGGCAAATACACGCGTGCTTGTCCGTCAGCATCATCAGCCAATGGCAAACCAGATTCAGGGGATGTGCCCGCAGAATCACACGCACTAAGCGCCAATGCAGATAACAATACGGCAGAAAATAATGGATGGATGTTTATCATAGTGTTCAACTGTTTCTACTGGTGGGGTTTCGACTAGCGCGTTCGTGCAGCTGAGCTAGCGCCCCCAGTTGTTCCATTTATCGGTATATACCCAAACAACTTAACCATTCTTACCACAACGATATCTTGTTCATACCACCGATTGAATCGGTCGCTAACGCACTGTGATTTCGGCAACAAACGGCGCTCAGCCTTATAACTCAGCTTGGTTTGTGCACGACTTCACATAGTGTTTTTGACTAGGGCTAATCGTGAACTTTTACACACGTACACGAATCTTCGATGAGCGTTCAATTTCAGCGGCCTGGCAGTCAAGCAATGTGAAGCATTGCCGTAACCAGACCGGTACGACCGAGAAACAGCTAAACCCGAAAAGCAAGAGCTTTGTAGATGAATAATGTTAAAACCGTTTTACTGACAACCGCTGTAACACTGGCTTTGAGCGCTTGCGGTAGCGGCAATCAAAGTAGCGACGTCGGCAACGAAGACTTGCTAGAGACCAGCAGTGCAACCGACGCAACCCCAATTGTGGCGGCCGGTGCGCCAGCCATAGGCTACGCGTTGCCCACGGTGGTTGACGTAGCGACCGCGTCGGTAGATACAGATCAGTCAAGCTTTGTTCAGGTACCTATCCAGGAAAGTGAGCCAGAGTCTCAACCAGCTCAAGAACCTGAGCAAGAATTTGAACAAGTTCCAGAGCCTGCGCCGGCGTCTGAACCAGAACCAACACCTGAGTCTGCCCCCGAGCCAGAGCCTGAAGTTGAGCCTCAGCCCGAACCAGAACCGGTTCAGGAACCAGATGTTGAGCCGGAGCCGGCTGCTGAGCGAACACCCGCTCAGGTTGCAGTAGAACCCGTATCGGCCGCCGCAAACGAGGTAGGTAGTTCTGATTTACTCGCCATGGGGCCGCTACGCGTTTTCCCCGGCGCCGAGGGATTTGGCACTAAAACCGTTGCTGGCCGTGGCGGTGAAGTTTGTAAAGTCACAAGCCTAGCAGATTCAGGTGCAGGCACCCTGCGTAGCTGTGTTGAAAGGTCCGGTCCGCGTGTGGTTGTGTTTGAAGTTGGCGGCACGATAGAAGTGAGTAAAGGAATTCGATTAGATGACCCCTATATTTCTATTTATGGTCAAACCGCACCTGGCGACGGCATCATGTTGCGCGGCAGTTTGACCTCGATCGAACCACCGATGATTGTCCGTTCGCATGACGTATTAATTCAACACATGCGTATACGCGCAGGTTCATCGCGTGAAGTTACTTGCTGCAGAGATGCAATTGCGATTGGTAGCGACAAACCAGGACGTGTGTACAACGTGGTACTTGATCATAATTCATTTGCATGGGGTATCGATGAAATTGTTGACATATGGTTCGACACGCACGACGTCACGCTGAGCTACAACATCATTGCAGAAAGCCTGCACGACAATGGCTCGAATGATGAAGGGCCTGCCGGTCGCGGTTTAGTGGTTGGTTCAAACGGTGCACATTCAATATCCCTCCACCACAATTTAATTGCTCATAGTTATCAGCGTAATCCGTTGATAAAAACCAGTGGTATCGTTGATGTGACAAACAATCTGGTTTATCACTATGTATCAAGAGCTGCGCAACAGTACGAAGGCTACAACGGCCAAAAAGTTAATTGGGTCAAGAACAAGTACATATCATTAACCAATCAGTCTGATACGGTGCAAGATTCTAAAGTGACTTGGGGAGACCTGTTACTCACTACAAATGGCAAGACACCTGCGATTTATCTAGAGGATAATTTAGGCCATAACCGTAGCAGTAACGATTCACCGCAAACATCTTTTGCCTATACAGATTGGAACAAGCCCTACCAAGATTCTTTGGGCTATCACACAAGTAAACGCTTTGCAGCTCCACCGGTAAAAGAGTATGACGTATCTGAGTTAGAGGTAGCACTACCGCCTTTGGTTGGCGCCACACTACCCAAGCGCGATGCTGTTGATGCACGAATTATTTCCGAACTGGAATCACGTTCGGGCAAAATGCCAAACTGCGTTGCCAAGGCTGACCGACCAGGCGAAGCACGGTGTGACAATAACGTTGGCGGCTGGCCGCGACTCGCAGACGGTACTGCACCTGCGGATGATGACAACGACGGCATGCCAAACGATTGGGAAATCGAATTTGGTTTCAACCCGAACGTTGCTGATGGGGCCGCGGATGCGAATGGCGACGGCTATACAAACCTAGAGCAATACATTCATTCAATACAATAAGTCGTTACCAACGCATAGACTGCCGTCGCTTCCTGCGGCGGCCGTCTGACACACTCGATCGACTGCGGTTGAATCGACTGAAAAGACCTCCCCCACCCGATGACGATCCGCGCTTTTTTATCGTTGGTGTAATCCGGTGATAAACCGTAAGCGCTAGAAAAATAAACCAGTAGTTACTCTCCAGCAAGTTGTGCGTGAACATGCTGTACCACACAAACACGACGAGCTCTGGGTTCATCCAACGCTTGGTGGTTCTGTGCATATACAGCACATAACAAAGACCCAACCACATCAACAGTCCGGTCAATCCGTACAAGTAAGCCAAGGATGCCACTAGATTGTGTGGACCTACGTTCCACACCTTGTCTACATACCTGATGCCATGTCCAATTATCGGATGCTCCAGCGAATTTTTAAAGGCAAAAGTCACCGCATCTCGTCGACTGGCCGAGCTTTCGTCTTCTTCAACATCTCCTGAGAAATACTCTAAACGATTTAAGGTATCGGCAATACCCGAATCACGGCCGAAGTACACCGCGATGTCTTCGATATAAACCAAAAAGGTAGAAAAGAATATAACCAACGCGATCGGTACGCCTAAATAAACCATGGGCAATCGCCGTTGAAACAAAAGGTAGGCACCTACCACAGCGAGTATCGCCATACCCGAACGTGAACCAGTAAAGATCATTGCCATTCCCGCAAGGGTAAATACCAAGGCTAACGCCCAACGCGAAAACGCATTTCGTGCAAGCAGCAAACTCAGCACGATGGCCTCACCGGCAGCGTTTGCGTTAAACCATGTACCTGAAACACGAGAGCGTTCAGTGAACTTTTTTAGATCTTCTTCTTGTCCTGATCGCATTAAATCTGGATAAAGGAAATCAACAATCACCAGCATGGGTGCCAGAATAGCAAGCGCCTTTACAAGCGAGTAGAAAACATCTTTACGAGTGCGGTAAACCAAGTAACCAATCGTAGGTGCCATTAAAAAGTATTGAAAGCGATCTATTGCAACAACTAAATCGTCATCGGGAAATTTAAAAAACATTAAACGCAAATAGTTAGCCGCATAGACAATCAAAACCAACAAACACCACTTTGCATAAGTCGTGGTTAAAAAATCTTTAATTGTGGATAACTGAAACACAGCAGCAACCGCTGCACACAAGATTAAGGCCGCATAAATTACGGGCGTGTTAACCACACCTTGATAGATATCACTCCACAAAGGGATGTTTGGGTAGTAAATAAAGATCAGCGCAATGGCCACTAGGCCAAAACCTAGTTCGGCGGCGATTTGACGGAGCAGGGAAAAATTCACGGTAGGCAAAGAATTCTATGGTGAAAACGCAGGACGCCCCTACGGGCACAATTTGGATTTTACTACGCTTCGCATCAGGTCGCACGTGAGTGTGCTGAATCGACCACAAAGATAAAACTTTGTGTGATGTAAATCTCATCGCAGCGCTTGTTGGGCATATTACCGCTTAGTACGGTGTACAATTTCCGGCTCTACTGGGACCCACTTTTTTCGCACATGGGTACAATTGTGATCTCAACCACTTTGTAAGCGCACGGATAGGCAATGAACCTGATCACTGCAGTATTTAGCATTGCGATCGCCGCGGGCACCTGCTTGGCGCTGGTGCCCATATTGTGTCGCTATGCGCCGGTTTGGGGCCTGACCGATAAACCCACTGGTCGCAAGCAACACGATGGTGCTGTACCAGCGATCGGCGGGATCGCCATATTTCTTGCGCTGCTGATCACTGTTGTATTGCTCAGGCCATCGCCATTGATACTGACTCTACTTGGCCTGGGTGCCATGTTGTTAGTACTCGGTGTGGTCGATGATCGTCTTGCATTAAGTCCAATGCACAGGCTCCCCGTGCAAATACTCACAACCCTCGGATTAATCTATTTCACTGGCCTGCAAATCAACTCGGTTGGCGATCTATTCGGCACTGGACCCATTCAACTATCAGGTGCAGCCAGCGTCGTTTTCACTGTGATTTGTACTGTGGGTGTGATCAACGCGATCAATATGATCGATGGTGTCGACGGCCTGTCTGGCACCATTTTGCTCATCAGTTTTAGCGCGTTGGGTCTAGTTGGATGGCAATCGGGCAACACCGATATGATGTTATTAGCGTTAACTATCATCGGTGCTCTGGTGGCATTCCTTTACTATAATTCTCGCGTTTTTCGTCCGCGCGCGGCCACCTTTCTTGGTGATGCCGGTTCTATGTTGCTCGGCTTTCTCCTCCTGGCCATGTTTATTGGTGAAACTCAGAGCAGCACACCCACGCTGTCAGCCATCGGTGCAGGATGGATATTCGGATTACCATTGATGGATACGGTGGTTGTTATGCTGCGTCGCATAAAAGACGGTAAATCCCCTTTTTCTGCGGGAAGAGACCATCTGCATCATCAGCTTCTCAACGCTGGACAATCGGTCAACGATACGGTCAAGGCAATGGCTTTGATTCACTTAATATTCGTACTGATTGGTATGCTCGGTAATCAGTATCGCCAGTTCGAAGTGCCGTTTTTTTGGTTATTTGTGTTCGTTGTTGTCGGGCATTTTTTCCTCACTCCACGACTGTTAGCTAAACGTTCTAACGCCGCTGCGATCAAGCACTAATGGCAACGAACTATCCTTTTGGTTAGTCACTACAGGAATTTGTGGAACTTTACTTCCAACTAGTTCCGCTTTTAATCAATCTTCCGTTTTAAATCCCCAACCAGCGTCAAATTTTGTGCACTGCGTCAAAGAATTATCTCCTGTGAGGCTTACACTGACAGCTTGGAAGTGAATGTGTCTATGATTTAACAGGGAAACACCAGTGATTACTCGCCGCCGACTGCTACTCGCCGCCATCAGCATCCCCGCTATGGGCGTGGTTATCGCAAAAAGCTCAAATTCACCAAAAGACAGTGGTGTGGGATTGCACCTGCGTCAGGTTTTTCAGGAATTCCTGAACGATCCACACATTCATGTGGCGACCGTGGCCGCGCAGCAATCACCCACTTCAACGCTGGGCGATATCAATCAGCTACTGTTCGATTGCTCTGGTTGCTCCATGCATGAGGCACCCGAAAAAATCTTAAATGGGTTCAAAAACAGAAAGCAAGAATCACTGGCCTCGTTTCGGGTAACTAATGTTCAAGGGTACATGCTAACCCCAGAAGAACGGCTTCTGGGCCAAATTCTAGCGCTGGTTTAGGCGCATGTTTATTGATTATGCCTCACCGGATACGCCAACTGAATTAAATTCAGATATCGCCATTATTGGTGCTGGCCCTGCTGGTATTACACTCGCGTTAGAGCTCGCATCAAGTGGCAAGTCCATCGCACTACTAGAAAGCGGATCAACTGAAACTGATGTCGAAACACAATCATTAAACATAGGTGAATCAACCGGTGTGCCGTACTTTCCATTAAACGCGACACGACTGCGCGGCTTGGGTGGCTCGACCGGACATTGGTCCGGGTGGTGCGGCCCGTTAAATGAAATTGATTTCGTCAAAAGGGATTGGATACCACACAGTGGTTGGCCAATTGAGCTCAAAGACTTGCAGCAATATTACGTATCAGCGCAGAGTTATTGCAAGCTGGGCCCATACGCGTATAGCCCCGAACAATTCATTGAAGAGTACAACGACTTTCCAGAATTTGCGTTGCAGAACTTAAAAGCACGGCTCTGGCATTTCAGCGCACCCGCTCTGCACTTTGGCAAGGAATATAAACCAGTGCTGGAATTACTTCCAAACGTAACCGTCTACACCCACGCGAACGTGACCCATTTAAATTTGAACGAAACCGGCCAGCATATCGATTCAGCGACATTAAACACTCTGAGTGGAAAATCCGGCTTGATAAAGGCTAAACAAATAATCGTTGCTGGTGGTGGCATTGAAAACCCACGCCTGTTACTCGCCTCGAACGATGTCAGTCGGCACGGCATCGGTAATGACAAAGATTTGGTGGGTCGATTTTTCATGGAACACACTGAAGCCGAAAGCGCAAAGATTCGTGGATTTAACGCCGCTCAAATGCGCCAGCTCAAGCGCGTTAAAACCCAAGCCGGCGACGAACTAGGTGTCGCTTTTTGTGCATCAGCTGAAAAACAGAAAGAGTTCGAATTTGGCAATGGCGCCGCTTTTATCGCTGCTCCTCGCTTGCAAAGAAAAAGTGGCTGGACAGCCTTTATTGCATTTCGGGACGCATTGTTAACAGCAAAAGCACCAAAAAATGCTTTAGAAAATTTGAACCGTCTGATGGTGGATTTCGATACCGTTGCAGGTGTATTCGCATTGCGCTTACGCGGCAGTGGCACTAACGCACAGATTGTTGACAATGGTTCTATCGATGTCATCGCCATGGCCGAACAAATTCCGATCCCAGAGAGTCGCGTCACCCTCTCAGACAACAAAGATCAGTTTGGTAAGCCGCAGGCAAAACTACATTGGCAATTGGCGGAACTAGACAAGCGAACCATTCGCTACACCATGCAGCTAATCGCCAGTGAAATAAGCAGGCTGGATATCGGGCGTGTGCAATTGAGCGAGTGGTTACAAGATGATTCCGACAACACTTGGTCGCCTCGACTACGCGGCGGGCATCATCATATGGGCACGACGCGAATGGCCGATGACCCGGGCGCCGGCGTTGTCGATAAAAACTGCAAAGTACACGGTGTTAACAATCTTTACATAGCTGGCTCCTCGGTATTCCCAACCGGTGGCTATGTCAATCCCACCTTAACCATTGTCGCGTTAAGCGTGCGATTGGCCGATCACTTAAAAAAGGCGCAATAAGTTATGGCTTCCAAAAGTTTTCTTTCCGCCAATCGCAATGCATTGTTAGTATTGTTAAGCCTGCTGGTTTTGCTCATCACGGTTGGATTGCATTCATTGCAGTACCTGCCAGCAACGCCAGGTCTGTTTATGGCGGTCTTTGTTGCCAGAGCGTTTCTCGCCTTGGGCATAGCCTGCGGCTTAGCTATATGCTGGGCCATCGTGAGCCGTTTTATGAAAAAACGAGCGGCATTCTGGCCCGTGCTTGCAACATCAAGTGCAGCAGTATCCGTGGTAATGACGTTGGTGAGCCTTGGCAACGATGTATCTGAAGGTTTGCTACAACTTTATTTGTAACAAGCTCCTAACAGTGCGGTTTAAAGTGAATCTACTGTCCCAGCGAAGGCCAACCGCGAGCGTTAAGTTCACAGTCTTGTACACAATCCGGCATGTAGCCTGAGCGCCAGCGCATTTCATCTATTACGCGTGCATCAACAGAGTCCCTAATAGGCAGGGTTGCCCCAACATCATTCATGAGCACCTCTTCTAATTGATCAACCGAAAACTCCGTGACGGGAGGCGCATCATGCCGAACATCCGTGTGTAACCCCATGTTGGGCTGATACGACTTACGCCAACCCACTCCAGCAAGACTCCATTCAGGGTCGGATTCTTTTCCACGCCAGTAACCAAAGTTGCCTTCAAAATAAACTTTAAGTTCGTGACCTTGATCACCATCGAGACTCACGTCATACCAGTTGATTGCACTGGGTTGAGGTTTGCCGTCGGTATGTGCAATAAAGACATTTTTCACAAGGTTTACGTAGTTGTTGCCGTATTTCGTCGAGAATTGCGCGCCGCGTGATACCCAGTGATAAATGACGTTGTTAACAATATCAGTGACACCGGTACTGCTAACACTCGGGTTACGTTCATAGTTGTGTGCAAATAAATTGTGATGAATTGATATCGAATGAGCATTTGCGCCAATCAACAAGCCGCGTCCCGCGGGCCCATCAATATTGGTAGAACGGTGCAATCCTTCAGAAAATATATTTCGACTTAACGTAATGTCTCGGGAATCAAACCAGATATCGATAATTTCATCTGTGGCCCAAGATAATGAATTGTGGTCGAGTACCACGTTATAAACTTGGCCGGCTTTTTCACTTCCAATCACAACAGCGTCGCGACAACAGCTCGGGCTATCGCTGGCACCGGCGCGTATACGCATGTGTTGAATGAGTACATCGTGTGTTTTGACAGCTACAACAGCCCCGTCCACAGACGGGTGAAGCGTGAGCATTATGCCGGGCTCTGGAGCACTTTGACCGAGTATGCTAATGAACGGCTCCTCAAGCACCAAGGGCGACCTCAATTCGATTCTACCGGACACGCTAAACTGAATCGTTTTAGATCCCTTTGCTTTTACACAATAGCGAAGTGATCCATCACCACCGTCATTTAGATTAGTTACCGTACAAACACCGCCTAACCGCCCTGCAGGAGTGTAGGTACCAAAACCTTCTGCTCCAGGAAAGACAGGTTGTGGGGTATAACTGCCGTCATCAGGCACGTTTGGAAAGGGCTGCTTTGGCGGTGGAACGGGTGTTTCCGATTCAAACAACCCTGTTTCCGGGTTGAACACACCGACCGCATCCGAATCTAAAAAGGGTGAATCTGCATCCACAATCAAGCCGCCCGAGGTGGCCTCTTGTTGCATGGTTAAGGGATCAGTCGAGGGAAGCGTTCCTGAATCTGCATCATTGCAACCTGCGAGTAGACCCACAGCAATAAAGGCCACTGCACAGCACACGTTCTTAAGGTTTGAGATCGCACGAATGTGCATAGAAATAAGCGCTATTGATGTCAATATTATGACCAATATTAACACTAATCCATCACGCTACACCCTTAACAGGTTACCATTCATGTAAGCGAGATCCACTGCTAGAAAATGTGAAGAACTCTTGTGAGCTAACGCACAAAAAATAGGCTTGTCATGTGACTGTGTGCGCTACTTAACCTGCCAGTCGATGCATCGCCTTCTACAAATTAGGCGACACTTTAACGCTGTTTTTTTTGCAATAGTCAATGAGCTCAGATATAACAAATAAGCGCATTCTTTATGTAGTGAACGACGCCTGGTTTTTCGTCTCACATCGAATAGCGATTGTCGATGCCGCCGTGCGCGCCGGAGCCGAGTGCCACGTCGCCGCACACCACGACGACACCGTTACGCAAATACTCGATACTGGTGCGCATTTCCATCATTGGGACGTAAGACCACGCGGCAAATCTGTTTTAACAGAACTCAAAACCTTATTTGCCCTGTACAAACTTATAAAAAAAACCAAACCTGATGTACTTCACCTCGTCACGATAAAGCCTGTCCTTTATGGCGGCATTTTAGCAAGACTAATGAGAATCAAAAGCGTGGTGTTTGCTATTTCAGGTATGGGGCATTTATTTCAAGACAAAGCCGCCAAACCCACCTTGCTACAAAAAGTTGCGCAACAACTTTATCGCTATGTGATGTTCCATCCCAACGCAGCAGTGATCGTACAAAACGTTTCGGACGGCGCTTTTTTTACCGACAACTTAAACATAGATAGCGATCGTGTTTATCAACTACCAGGTTCTGGGGTTAATCTTGAGCAATATAAAAATCAAGAACGAAACAACGCTATACCGGTTGTAGTGCTCACCGCTCGGATGCTTTGGGACAAAGGTATTGCCTACTACGTTGAAGCTGCACAAGCGATCAAGCAACAAGGATTGGACGCTCGATTTTTATTGATTGGCGGAACAGATCCAGATAACCCTCGCAGCATTCCACTTGACCAACTACAGGAATGGCACGAAGCAGGTGCAGTTGAATATCTTGGCCACAGCAACAACGTCAGTGCAGAGCTGCTAAAAGCGGACATCTATTGCTTGCCAACTGCGTATGGCGAAGGCCTACCAAAATCTATTCTTGAAGCACTGGCCAGTGGCTGCGCGGTTATCACAACAGACTGGCCTGGCTGCAACGAAGTGATCGATCACGGTACCAATGGCCTGTTGGTGCCGGCCAAAGACGTACCTGCGCTAACCAATGCACTTATTCAACTAATCACAGACTCCGAGCAAGTTCAAACCTTTGGCAGGAACGGGCGAAAAACCGTGGAAGACGGCTATGGCGTGGAGCTTGTGGTTGAAAAGCACCTAGACATTTACCAATCATTGGTTAAAGCGCACGACTAAGACGGTCGCGACTTTCCGGCTCTATAGTCGTGGTACGCCACTAACAGCATACTGGTGTCGTCGTCTTTAGGCGTCCAATTCAGATCGCGCTCCGCCTTAGAGCAATCCAACACGCAGGTTTCATCAGCAATAAGGTATTGCTCTGGATCCATGATCGGCTTACCGATGCGATCAAGCCCTGCAAGCACCGCCTTTACCGCAAAGGCAGGCGTCGGGATTAGGAAGGACTTACTGTTAGCTTCTTTGATCAGTGTGCGCAATAGCTCGTTAACCGTTGGCGGATTGGATGAGCCTAGGTTGTAGTTTTCGTTCGGAAAGCCAGCTTCAACAGCTGCAATACAAGCGTCGGCACAATCACCCACAGAAATAAATTGATAGTAGTTCTTACCGTTACCAATGGTTGGCACAGGCAAGTTCATATCAACCAGCTTGAACAGTTTTTCTAAAATACCCAAGCGACCATGACCAATGATTAGTCGAGGCCGGAACAAGGATATCTTGAAACCTTTTGCACGATACTCATCGCACAATTTTTCAGTTTGGTATTTGGCTTCGCCATAGGGACCAATGGGTGCACACGGGTGTTCTTCAGTGCGTGGGTGTTCAACAGTATGACCGTACACCATATCGGTAGTGTAGTAGATCATTTCACGAAGATCATGCTTCTCCATCCAATCAAATACGTTTTGAGTGCCCACATACAATGCTTGCCAGAAATAGTCATGTCGTTCTTTACGCGGCAGAATAGGTACCAACAAACGCGCAGCAAAGTGATAAACAATATCACCCTGTTCTACCGGAATTTGATCAAAGGTCTCTGGCTTGGTGACGTCCATTTTGATGAATTCAACGCCTTCAAGGTCGTAGTTACCGAATTCAAGCTGCTGCTTTTCATCGCAAATAAGAACGCGCTCTCCTCGCTCGACCAATTTACGCGTTAGCTCCGTGCCAAGAAAACCATCACCACCAAAAATAATATGTTTCATGTTAATCCACTAAATAGCAAAACATTACACTCACGCGCTTTTCGCAACCAGAGCCACACCACTACAAATAAGCAAGACACCGGCAATACGCCAGGCATTAACGGATTCGCCTAGCACGAAATGCCCGTACGCAGTTATGAGTACAAACGATAAACCCAAGAACGGGTAAGCGAAACTTATATCAACACGAGATAGCACAACCAAATGCGCGCCCATGCTGATGACCATCATCACCAAACCAAAAAATACATAGGGGTTGAATATGATAGAAAAGCCCGAACCAAGAATACCGGCAGCCGATAGGTCAAATTTTTCAATGCTGGTCATGCCCTTTTTAAGCATGATTTGCGATAAAAAATTCGTCAGCACGGTGAACAGTATTAGCGGTATAAACTTAATCATTCGTTTGGCACAATTCGAGTGAGTGAAATGGTTACTACAAAGACAGTCGCTTAAAAATGAATTCAGGAATGTGCGTAATAATCAATAATATATAGCGCCAGAACCACGGCGTATACACGTTGTTCTTCCCCGCTGCCACAGCGCGTATGATATCACTGGCAACCTTGTTTGCGTCCACCCAAAGCACCGCAGGCTTCTTTTCTATATGTGCTGTCATGGGCGTGTCTATAAATCCTGGCTTAACCGTCACAACGTGCACACCGGTACCGTTTAAGCGATTGCGCAAGCCTTCGCAAAAAATCGACAACGCGCCCTTGGCAGTACCATAGACATAGTTACTCTTTCGTCCTCGGTCCCCCGCCACGGACGACACGACCACGAGCGTGCCATGGCCACGATTTTCAAACACATTGGCCAAGCGCCCCATCAGTGAGATCACACTAAGCGCATTCGTATGCAGAGCAGCATAAGCTGCCTGCCAGTCTTGTTCGCATAGTTGTTGGTCGGGCAAGGTGCCATAAACGCAATACACCACATCTACATCGGTTAACGAACTTACGATTTCATTATGAGTGTCAATCGAGTCAAAGTCGGCGATCTGTGTATCCACACTAACGCCACTGCGCGCGCGTACATCAACAGCCACAGTTTCAAGCTTGGTGCCGTCTCGTGCTAACAGAATAAGATCAGTACCCTGCTCTGCCAGCTGTCGCGCCAGTGATTGGCCAAGACCGGCGGTCGCACCCAAAATAGCCGCTTTGGTTTGCTTAGCCATGCACTCGTCTCCAGAAATCAGATGAAAATTTGGGGTCGACATGCGCTTTGAATTCGCTTAGCCGAGGAAAATACGCAGCAAATGATTCAGCACTCATAAGCCGGTCTTTCGCCGGATAAGCAGCACCTCCAGCTCCGAGTACCATTTGATCAAGCTCGTTAATCAGGCGCTGCGTTTTCTCGCCTCGATTAGCAAAATCCAAAGCAAGACAATAACCTTCTCGTGGAAATGACAGCATACCTGGTGATACCTGTGACCCAAACTCTTTTAACACCGCCAGAAACGAGCCCAAACCCGATTCAACTATACGTTTGATGATGCTCTCCATAGCAGCCATTTCACTTAAAGGTACAACAAACTGATATTGATGGAATCCTCCACGACCATAGATTCTATTCCACTGACCAACAGCGTCTAAGGGATAAAAATAAGATTGGTAGTGTCGACTTAACGTTTTTCCATCGTGGCGCGCTTGCGCTCGAAAATAAAGCTCGTTAAACGCTCGGATGGTATACCGATTTAACGCAAAGCGTGGAAACGACAACGGGATGCTCACTTTATGGCCCGATTGGGCTGCGACTTTTTCACCATCAGTGCCATGGTTTGCGCTTAAGAAAATACCACGCGCAAACGCACGCTTGTTACTAGCGCAATCGAGCCATGCAACGGTATAGCGATAATCATCACGCCGCTCTTTTGATAGTTGCGCGAATTCTTCCAATCCATGGAACACGTCGGTGCGCACATTCATATTGGTGCTATCGATACGTAATAGGCGAATAGTCGCTGATGCGATAAACCCGGTCAGGCCTAGCCCACCGATGGTTGCACAAAATAAGTCCTTGTTTGTATCCAAGCTACATTCGCGCACCGCACCCGTCGAACTGAGTAGAGTTATACTTTGAACAAAGTGACCAAAGCTGCCATCGCAGTGATGATTCTTACCGTGCACATCATTCGCAATCGCACCACCCACACTCACTTGGCTGGTGCCGGGTGAAACCGGTAAAAACCAACCATGAGGCACTGTGCATTGCAACAAAGCTTCAAAGCTTATGCCCGCTTCCACCTGCACAATGCCTTGCTCTCGATCAAACGCAAGCATTCGATCCAGTTGTTTTGAATCTATCAGCCCACCTTTGCTGTTTAAGCAACTATCACCATAGCTACGGCCATTGCCAAATGGCAATAAGGTATTTTTGTTGTCAGCGTCTGCTAACAAGGCTGCTAAGTTATCGCGCCACATTGGCACTTGGGCAGATTGCGCTACCGACGGTATGTGCGCCCATGCGCGATAGCGTGATGAACTCATGGCTATACGAACGCAGCTGCGCCAACCACAATCATCATGAGAACAACCGTCTCTAAACTGACCTTGTCACGCATGGCGAAAATAATTGGGTCTTCATGCATTTCGCCTCGCCCTGTTTTCATCCATAAACGGCCTATCCAATACATAAGAATCGGACAAACCAACCACAAAAACTGCGGCGTCGAATACATTTCGCTCACTTTTTCACTGTTTATATACAGAGCAACAACGAGTACTGAAATAAAACCGGTGGCAACACCACAGGCCGTTAACACGGGCAGGTCTGCAACCAGGTAGTCTCGACCCACAGTTTTTTCGACACCTGCTGCTTGCAAGTTCATCAGTTCGGAAACACGTTTTGCCATGGCAAGAGAGAAAAAGATAAACATACTAAAGGCAAGTAACCAGAACGACCAAGCAGCAGCGATGGCCAGCGTACCGGCAATAATGCGCAGCGTATGCAAGGCGGCAATCATGCACACATCTAACATCATCACACGCTTCAAATAAAATGAATACCAGAGCGTTGACAGTAAGTAGGCTACTAAGATGAGATTAAATTGCGCCGGGAGAAAAAACGCACAAACGCACACCGCTATACCCAGCGCGATCATGGCTTTTATGCCCACCAGCAAAGGCACTTTGCCGCTGGCCATAGCGCGATGCTTTTTCGTCTCGTTCAGCCGATCGGCTTGCAGGTCAAGCATATCGTTTAATATATAAGTCATCGATGCAAGAAAGCTCATGGCAAAAAACGCCAATACAATTGCAAACGTGGCCGGCCAATCACCTATTCGCTGATCGAGTGCGAATGGCACCAATACCAACGCATTTTTTGACCATTGATGTACGCGAATTAAGCTCAGCAGATCTTTTATACCAAAGTCGTCGGTTTCAAACACTCGCTCAAAATCTTGTCCACTGGTTCTGGCAATCCCTTGGGGAGTGGACACAGCCAATGCTTGCCTGCTAGCGGGCCAAACGACCAGGTCGTCGCTGTCATTGCCAATGTAATCAAACCCGTTCTCACCAAATTCCTGTACCAACCAATCACGTTTATTGCTGTTGGTCAGATTTACCTGCTCGCTCGAGCCCTGTATTTGATCGAAAGCTTGGGTTTGATCAGCGACAATATCAGCAATGGATTGATGGCTGCCGGTAACCAGCACGGTTTTTCGGGTTGCCCGTTGTTCGCGAACGAATGCCAGAATCTCTTCGTTGTAGGGAATACTGGCCGAGCTCAAATTCACGCGCGCGGCAATTTGAGCTTTTAAGTTTGCCTTGCCTCTGGCCAACCAGAACGGAAATTTAAGCATGCACGCCGGATGCTGGCGCACGAGCATGAGGGTCGACTCGAACAACATGTCCGATCGAACCAAGGTGCCATCGAGGTCGACGCAAAGTGGAATGCTACTGTTTTCTGAGAGGGTCATCACAAAGCTGCAAGTGCTTGATTCGATCATTTTAACTCTAATTGACTAGCCACTGTCCCACCCACATCACAGATCTTTGTTTGTCAGATTCACAGGTCGATCAAGGTTGTGCATAATGCTGTAGTAGCGCGGCGTCACAGCGCTGACACGCACCTATTTGGGTAATATTACAGACTATGGCAATCAAATCTAATCTGATCTGGCGGGCAAAAATCGCGTGCAAATTGGTGCTAGCCCATCTTCCAATTCCGTACAGCTTCTGGAAAAGGCTCGGCCTGTTCGAACACGGCGCCATGGAAGACCCTGAATACGTGTTCCGAATTTTCAATCGCCATTTTCAAAACACCAATTTGCATGGCCAGAGCGGTTGGATTGGACTTGAGCTAGGGCCTGGTGACTCTGTTGCCTCCGGCATTATCGCTCGAGCACACGGCGCGAAAAAAACCTATTTGGTTGATGCTGGTGCGTATATATCAGAAGATTTAAGCTTATACATAAAGCTCATTGACTACATAAAAGCGCAAGGGCTAAGCGTGCCCGACATTGAAGAGCACATGAATTTCGGCGATATGCTCAACGCCTATGGTATTGAGTACCTGACTGAAGGTAACAAGTCACTGGAGATTTTACCCGATCACACGATCGACTTCTGCTGGTCTCAGGCCGTACTGGAACACGTTCGTGTGGACGAGTTTGATGAAATGGCCGAGCACTTAAAACGCTTAACCGCGCCCAATGGGGTTAATTCTCACCGCGTGGACCTAAAAGATCACTTAGTCGCATCACTAAACAACATGCGATTCTCCCACCGGGTTTGGGAATCAAGGTTCTTCGCCGAATCCGGTTTCTATACCAATCGCTTGCGCATGTCAGCTATTTTGGAAAAGTTCAAGGCTGTCGAATTTAAGGTCGAAGTACAGGAAGCGAATCGCTGGGAAAAGCTACCGCTACCAAAATCCAAACTGCACAACGAGTTTAGTCACTAC
>CALHOU010000062.1 GCA_938035945.1 uncultured Granulosicoccaceae bacterium | reverse complement strand
TAAACAAGCTGGCATTCGCGATCAATTGCTTGGCAAGAACGGGGATTTATTTCGAATTGCGCCATCGTCATCGATTCAGCGCAAAGCCGTTCAGTGCGAACGGCTTGGATTGGGAACCAAGGGTTTAAAACAAATTAGATTCAACGAGTAAACCTAAACACATTTCTACGCGGTTTCTCGAATTCGCGTTTCGCGTGTTGGCGCCTCGGTGGGTGTTCCTGCTTTTAAATTTGGGGGCATACGAGCAACATCCAGTTGCCTGACCCCGTGATCTTGTATTTCCAGTTCACCACGCCACAACAGCTCATAACCAACACGTCGAATACGACGTAAATTCCAGCCGCCAGACGCATCACTTAATTGCATCTTCTTGCGCACACGGCAAGCAGCTGTGTCAATGCGTCGTGCATCCATACTTGACGGCAAAGACCAAACGGATGTCATCAACTCAGAGTTCACCACCACACGATGACGATTGGCGAACAGGTAGTAAGCGAACTCATACTCTTTCGGACTTAAGTTTATAAGCTTGCCGTCTTTATAAACGCTACGACGTTCCAAATTAAATTTAAATGGCGCAACATCTAGAATACGTTTCGCTTGCAACGAATGCTGGCGTAGGGCTGCTTCTAACCTAGCTTGTAAAACTAACGTGGGTTCAGCGATATCAAAGTAGTGATGTGCCCCTTCTTCTAGTGCTCGCACAATGGATTGCTCAGACGTGCAATCTGAAAACACTACAATACGTTGATCACCGGCGCAAATGGGCAATCCCGGTTGCGGTGCAGAGGCGCTCCGCCGGTGGCACACAATGGTTGCACTGTGTACAGCAGATGCAGCATGCAATGAATCATTGCTATCAAAAACGCCTGCATCGTATCCGGCTTTTTGCAACAGTTGCTTCATTAATTGGCTATCGCTGAGCACGTTAGCGATAACAGCGACTTTATCGGTATTGCTGGATTCCATCCAATTCCCCGTTTTTAAGAGTGGTAAGAATTAGCGATATAACTTGCAAAGCAAGAAACACCATCGGTAATTTTTATCTTTCTGATCAACAGACACTCCGTTCTGTCTGCTTACAACCTGCCCACTAATGATGTGCAATTTTCGAAGCAATCGGTATTAAGCATTGTTACAACTTCATCGATTTAGTCGAATAATTAAACACTGTTTTATTACGTCTTTAATTTGCAATAAATAACTTGTATAAAAACGTAACGTGAGCAGTGCGGCAGTTGAGCCGCTGCGCAGTATACACAGCACAATCTGCATTTTTTGAAACTGACACGGTGATTTACAAACAGGGGAAAATCTCGCTGCGGATACTCTTTCGTAAAGATCTAAAAATACTTATCGGCCGCCGCAAACCCTACGCCTATACGGGTGCAGAATGCAGGTGTGCAACGTATACACTGATAAATGCGCATGCTTGAGCGGCCGGCGAGCTGTGAGCGATAATCGCGAGTAAAAGCAATCGTTTATGATCTTACTCGAGCATTCAGGCAGTTACCTTTATAAAAATAAATTAGCTTGAATCGTGTGCCCAAAAGAAAATTAAACACTGTCCAATAACGCCTGTGCACAAGTAAAAAGTTGCCTGCTGCAGGTTATTTTGCCGGGTTATTTTATAACTACCGAAGCGGACTAATCGAATTGTATTATTACCGCAACGCTTGAGATAAATCGTCAATTAAATCGTCGATATGTTCGATTCCGACCGCAAGACGCAAAAGATTCACAGGCACATTGGTCTCCGGCGGCTCAACGCTATGCCGATGCTCGATTAGGGTCTCAACACCGCCTAAGGATGTGGCACTGACGATTAAATTCAGTCGCCCTGCCATCTGCAAAGCAGCGTCTCGATCACCCACCACTTGAAAAGACATCAGTGAACCGAAGCCGCCGAGCATTTGTTCTTTTGCAATCTTATGCCCGGGGTGCGATTTCAGCCCCGGATACAAAACGGCTTCAACCTGGGAGTGAGTTTGAAGAAATTCAGCTATCTTCTGCGCGTTTTTTGCTGCTCTCTCCACCCGTAAACTTAAAGTTCGCATGCCACGCAACAACAGCCAGGCATCGAACGGTCCCGGCAGTGCTCCCGCACCATGCCGTTCAGCGACGATCTTGTCCCACCGCTCATCGGTCTCTTTGGTGACCAAGGCGCCGATGAGCACATCACTGTGCCCGTTGAGCGATTTGGTTGCAGAATGCACGACTAAATCAGCACCAAGCTCTAGCGGCTGTGTAAATATCGGCGTTGGCGTTGTGTTGTCAACAACAACGGTTGCACCCGCCTCATGCCCTATCGCCACAGCACGCGCAATGTCGGTGACCTGCATCATCGGATTGGTTGGTGTTTCCACCCAAACCAAGTCTGTGCGGGCAGCACCTTCCATCGCTTGCGCAATCGATTCAGCATCATTGGCATCGTAGTAGCTGATACGAATATCGGCTCTGTCGCAGTAGGAGCGCGTCCAGCTGTACACACCCCAATACATGGAATTGGGTAGAACCACATGTGAGCCACTCCCAAGCGTGTAAAAAACGCATGCAATCGCTGCCATGCCTGATGAGAATAAAAGTGCAGCTTCGCCCTGCTCAAGCTCGGCTAACACGTGTTCGGCCTGAACAAAACTGGGGTTGTTATCGCGGGTGTAAAGGTTCGCTTCATTGATCGGGTTATAGCGATCGTCCCGAGCGTAGGTGGTTGACGTGATAATTGGCGGGGTGATACCGCCAGTCGTTGTGTCGAGGTAGTCGTCCGCTTTGGCCACCAAAGTGGCCGTTTTTAGTTTTTTTTGCGTGTATGAGCTCACGAGGGAATGCCTTGAAAAGTGGTGGCGATGCGCCAAATGCGAATAGTCTAGGTCGCCTCGATGTTAACATAGGGGCACTAGCCGACAGCCCATACGCAGCGCGTTTCGAACCTATTTATGAACCACCCCAACAGCACTTCTCAGCACTACGCTGGCAACGGTTCGCACACCAGCAGCTATTACGCGGCCAGCGCGAATTCGTCTCCTAAACGGCCAGCACTAGCTACAGATATTCACGCCGAAATCTGCGTAGTCGGTGCAGGCTTTACTGGACTCTCCACAGCATTGCACCTGGCGCAAAACGGGCAATCGGTAGTGTTAGTTGAAGGCGCGCGCGTTGGCTGGGGCGCAAGCGGTCGCAATGGCGGACAAATCGTGAATGGATTTAATGCAGGACTGGACACCATAGAAAATCGCTATGGCACAGACACTGCCGAATTTCTTGGCGGACTTGTTCAAGAAGGTGCTGGTGTTATCCGCCAGTTTGTTGCTGACTACAACATTGATTGCGACTTGAAAAAATACAATGTTTACGTAGCGTTTAACGCCAAACAAATGCAGGGCTTAAAAGAAAAGCAAACCTTGTGGCAACGCTTTGGCATGGACGATCATGAGTTACTCAGCGCACAAGAACTTAAGCAACACGTGGTCACGTCACGTTATGCCGGCGGCATGATAGATCACTCCGGTGGTCATGTGCATCCACTGAATTTGGCCCTGGGTGAGGCAGCTGCATTCGAATCGCTGGGCGGCACCATCTACGAACACACACGTGTGGTTAAAGTGGATGATGTGACAGGCGAACCTAAGCTTATTACCGAAAACGGTTCGGTCACCTGCGGTAAATTAGTTTTATGCGGTAACGCTTATCTTGGAAAAGCAGTACCCAAGCTAAGCGCGCGTGTTATGCCAGTATCAACTCAAGTAATGGCCACCGAACCCTTATCAGCCGATGTCGCCAGCAGCATTTTGCCAACCGATGCCTGTGTTGAAGATGTGCGTTACATACTCGACTACTACCGACTATCGGCGGACAAACGCTTATTATTTGGAGGCGGCACTGTCTATGGTGGTAAGGAGCCTGCCGACGTTGAAGCCAAGCTGCGACCAAACATGGAAAAATTATTTCCACAGCTCAAAGGCGTAAAAATCGACTACGCATGGAACGGCAATTTCGCCTTGTCATTTACCCGCGTACCGCAAATGGGACAACTTGGGCCAAACAGCTTTCATGCAATGGGTTACAGCGGGCATGGCGTAACCGGCTCACATTTGTTTGGCCGCACCCTAGCCAATGCCCTGCTTGGCGACACGGAACACTTTGATCGCTTCTCTAGTATCCCTTGGTTGCCATTCCCCGGCGGGCAGCGTTTTCGCGCCCCCTATTCGACGCTCGGATCGTGGTGGTACGGTTTTAGAGACGCGGTTGGTCTATAAACCCCATACACGCACAGGTAAAATCAAACTATGGTCGACTCGCGTTCAATAGATCCACAAGCATGGCTCAGTGAAGTGCCCGATGCTTTGCACACCTGGCTAAACGGTCGGCGACTCGAAGAAGTTGAGTGTGTAGTGGCAGACCTTGCAGGCATATCACGTGGCAAAGCCATGCCGATCAAAAAATTCTCTCGTGAAGACCCATTGTTTTTACCCATTTCCATTTTCTTTCAAACCATCACTGGCGAGTATGCCGATCTTGATGATATGGAAGATCAGTGGATGGAATCGGATGTGGTGTTGTTGCCAGATTTTTCATCCGCTACCGCTGTGCCTTGGTCAGGCGATGTGACCATGCAAGTGATCCATGATGTGCATTACCAAGACGGTTCGCCAGTGCCATTATCGCCTCGCAACTTACTCAAACACGTGGTAAATGAATATCAAAAACACGGTTGGAAACCGGTTGTAGCACCGGAGATGGAATTTTATTTAACCAAACCCAATACCGATCCCACCCTACCTATAGAACCACCGATTGGTCGCACTGGCAGACAAGGAATTTCGCGGCAGGCCTATAGCATGAGTGCGGTTGAAGAATACGGCACAGTCATCGACGACATCTATGACTACGCTGAAGCACAAGGTTTTGAAATTGACACCATTAGTCAGGAAGCAGGCTCCGGACAAATTGAAATTAATTTATCGCATGGCGACCCTGTGCATTTGGCCGATCAAGTGTTTATTTATAAACGCTCTATTCGTGAAGCTGCGTTGAAAAACGGCTGCTTTGCAACGTTTATGG
Source organism: uncultured Granulosicoccaceae bacterium (assembly GCA_938035945.1). Taxonomy (GTDB): domain Bacteria; phylum Pseudomonadota; class Gammaproteobacteria; order Granulosicoccales; family Granulosicoccaceae; genus Granulosicoccus. Next base: position 12,395 of record CALHOU010000062.1, on the reverse strand, counting down.
CAAAACCTATGCAAAATGAACCAGGTAGTGCCATGCACATTCATCAAAGTGTGGTGGACACAACGACCGGCAAGAATATATTTAACACCGACGATGATCAGCCAAGCGAATTATTCTATAACTTTTTAGGCGGTCAACAAATGCACCTGCCTTCCCTGTTTTGTGTGTTGGCACCGTATGTAAATTCTTACCGACGATTTGTACCTGATGATGCTGCACCCATAAATTTAGAATGGGACACTGATAACCGCACCACCGGTTTACGCATACCGGTTTCAACGCCAGCTAACCGTCGCATCGAAAATCGCGTTGTTGGCATGGACTGCAATCCCTATCTTGCTATTGCAGCAAGTTTAGCCGCAGGGCTATTAGGCATGCTTGCAAATGCAACACCACGCGACCCGATTAAAAAAGACGCCTATACGCTATCGCACGCATTGCCACGCAGCTTGCTTGAAGCCCTGGATTTATTTGAAGCCGATTCGGATGTAATCAACCTATTTGGCAAACCATTTTGTTCGACCTACAGTGCAATTAAACAAAACGAAGCCGAAGCATTTTTACAAGTCATTAGCTCGTGGGAACGCGAGCACCTGCTATTAAATGTTTAAGCGCACAAAGCTTACGCATTGACATGAAACTTCTATTTAGTAATGGCACACGCGGTGAACATGCACCCTCGTGGTATCAAGCCACCTGCGACACCCCGCACTACCCAAGCCTAGAACAAGACATACAGTGCGATGTATGTGTTGTTGGTGCTGGTTTTACTGGCTTATCTGCAGCTTTACATTTGCAAGCACTGGGTTACAGCGTGGTTGTCCTCGATGCGCATCGCGTTGCATGGGGAGCATCGGGCCGCAATGGCGGTCAATTAGGCAGTGGGTTTACATGGGACCAATTTGAACTGGAACAACACTTTGGCCATGAATACGCTCATGCGATGTGGCGCTTTTGCGAATCGGCAAAGCAAACCGTTCACTCACTGTGTAAAGACCACAACATTGATGTTCACTATAAAAGCGGCATCATAAACGCGAAACACCGTGCGCGCTTTGTTGCGGATGCGCATCGGTACTGCGAAAAATTAAAAAATGACTACCACTACCCTAACCTGCAACCACTAACCCAGTCTGAGCTGGCGCAGCTGGTTGATTCGCCTAATTACTTTGGCGGTGCGATCGATCATGGCGCAGGGCATATACATCCATTGCGTTTAGGCCTTGGCTTGGCAAAAGTCGCGGCCTCAAACGGAGCATCCATCTACGAGCAATCTTGCGTCACATCGATTGAACACACTGATGCACAGACTCATAGAGTAAGAACCGACAAAGCTTGTGTACAGGCTAATTGCGTTGTGTTGGCTTGCAATGGTTATCTGGACGGCTTGGAACCTGTTGTGCAACAACGCGTAATGCCTATCAATAATTTTATTGTTGCAACCGAACCCTTAGGTGCATTAGCCGATGAACTACTCAGTGGTGACCACGCGGTTTATGATTCTCGCTTTGTTGTAAATTACTTTCGCCTTAGCCACGATAAACGCTTGTTGTTTGGCGGCGGAGAAACCTATGGCTATGCATTTCCCGACAATATAGCCGATCTGGTTCGAAAACCGATGTTGCAAGTTTTCCCACAATTGCACAACACGAACATTGACTATGCCTGGGGCGGCACCTTAGCGATTACGCGCTCTCGATTACCCTTTGTTCGTATGATAAAACCCAATTTGTACTCGGCCAGTGGTTATTCGGGCCATGGGGTGGCATTGGCCGTTGAATCCGGCAAAGCTGTTGCCCACGCGATTAACGGTGACAGCACGGAGTTTGAACAATTAAACCGATTAGAATGCGCACGTTTTCCGGGTGGGGATACAACGCGCTCACTCTTACTAAAAGCGGCAATGACGTGGTACGCCTTGCGCGACAAATTTTAATCAGCCAACTTTTCTTTAAATTGGTAGTACCACATTCCAAGTGCCAACATGCCATTGCCCAACCACTGCGTACCCGGTACTCGGTGATGGTCAAACCCTGCAAACACATCAAATTTTTCCAAGGTACCCGTTAGTGCTTCGGCCAACACTTCGCCCATGATATGCGACGTGGCAATACCATGACCAGAATAGCCCTGCGCGTAATAGACATTACGATCGAATTTACCCACTAAGGGAATTCGGTTCATCACTATGCCAGCCGTGCCGGTCCAGGCATGGGATATTTTTACGTCTTTTAAGGCTGGAAAGGTATTGACTAACGATGGCTTTAATTCTGCCGCCACGTTATCGATGTCTCGACCACTGTAATTAGTTCCACCGCCAAACATAAGCCGCTTATCAGCCGTTAGCCGGTAATAGTCAAGCACCATACGGCTGTCATAAACTGCCACATCGTGTTGATTGATTTGCTTTGCTAGCTCATCACTGAGTGGCTCCGTCGTCATATTGCCTAGAATGGCTGGAAACAAATAGCCATTGAGTTGTTTACGGGCCAGTCGATGATAGGCATTACCCGCTAAGACTATTTTTCTTGCGCTAATAATGCCGTTCGCTGTTTTTAACTGCGGATTGCGCCCGCCTTTGATATCTAACACTTGTGTTTGCTCAAACACGTGTGCGCCAAGTGATGCTGCCGCGCGTGCCTCGCCCAAGCACAGGTTCAACGAATGCAGGTGCAAGTTGCGTTTGTTATAAATGCCACCGTGATACAAAGTTGTATCTAACATTTCATGCACTGATTCGGTTGTCTCCCAACTCACATCGTCTTCCATGCCATAGCTGTGCGCAATTTCAACGGTTTCGAGAAAATCTTGAACGTCTGGTTCGCGCCAAGCGGTATGCAAGTGTCCTGTTTTTAAATCGCACTTGATGTCGTATCGAGCGATGCGCTCACGGATGATGTCATGCCCTTCCCAACGCAGGTGCCAAACAAAATCTTCCGCCGCTTTACCGTGCGTTTTGCCAAGTTGCTTGAGCATGGCTTGCTCACCAGACAGGCTGCCAGTGACCTGTCCACCGTTCCGCCCCGATGCACCCCAGCCAATTCGATTGGCTTCGCACAGTGCCACACTAAACCCGCGCTCGGCCAATTCAACAGCCGTTGCCACGCCGGTTAATCCACCACCAACAATAGCTATGTCCACGCTAAGGTCGCCTTCGAGTGCGGGATAGTGAGTTGTATCGTTAACGGTTGCGGTGTAGTAGTTGTCGATGCGCTGCATGAGCTTACGAGAATGCACCTTTGGCATCTTTTGGCAACAACAACATATCGCTGCCAGACCAATGTGCCCACACGGGCGAACCTGTACCCGCTGCGTGCAAGGCTTGAGCATCGCTATTTGTCGTCACCGCGGTTAAGGATGCGCGCCCATCGAGCATGATTTCCACAATCGAGTGCTGACCCTGGAAGGCGATATCACCCAGTGAGCCTAACAGGGCCACATCAGCCGTTAATGGTTGTTGCGCGGCAACGTGAATATGCTCAGGACGGATGGCCACCACAGATTCGGCGCTCGACGAATGGGCGCTATCGAAGCTGTGCGCAACAGCATCACTTGGCAACTTCACAGTACCGAGCAGCGCGCTGTTAACACGCATCGCATCGCCTTCTTGTGCTGCTGAGTCGATATCAAAGCAATGAATGGTGCCAACAAAGTCTGCAACAAAAGCATCGACAGGTTTTTGGTATAGCTGCGATGGCGAGGCCACTTGCCTTAGTCTGCCTTCATTCAGAACGGCAATTCGATCAGCAATGGCCATAGCCTCAGCTTGATCATGCGTGACGATGACGAACGTTATACCCACAGCTTCTTGTAACTTAACTAATTCTAAACGCATCGCGTCTCTTAGTTTTGCATCCAAAGCGGATAAAGGTTCGTCGAGTAACAGTAGTCTGGGTTTTTTAACTAACACACGCGCAAGTGCCACACGTTGACGTTGTCCACCGGATAACTGATGTGGTTTACGTTTGCCAAATTGCGCTAAGTGAACTTGTTCTAACGCCTCTTCTACCCGGGTTTTAATTTCAGCTTTGGCAACGCCTTCCATTTTCAAACCATAGGCGACATTGTCCTCCACGCTCATGTGTGGAAACACGGCATAGGATTGAAACACCATGTTAATCGGACGTTTATTCGGCTTTAGTGGAACCAGATCTTTGTTATCGAGCAGTACATCTCCGCTGGTTGGTGTTTCAAAACCGGATAAAATACGCAGCAAGGTTGATTTTCCACAACCAGACGGGCCCAGTAGTGCAAAGATCTCGCCTGCATGAATATCGAGCGATACATCATCGAGCGCTTTGAACCGACCAAAGTGCTTGGACAGATTTCTTATGGATACGATTGGATTATCACTCATATCAACTTACTACAGTATGGAGTCGTCTTTGGTTTGAATGCGCAGTGCGAAAAACGTTAGCACCAGCGTGAGTAATATTAATATTGTTGATGCCGCATTGATCTCCGGCGTTACAGAGAATCGCACCATCGAATATATCTTGACTGGCAACGTGACCGTGTTCGGGCCCGACGTGAAAAAGGTCACAATAAAATCGTCGAGCGACAAGGTAAAAGACAACAAAGCACCCGCAACTAAACCCGGCTTCAAATGCGGTAGCAAAATATCTTTGAATACCTGAAACTCCGTCGCACCTAAATCACGAGCTGCCTCTTCCATTTCACGGTTAAAACTTTGCAGGCGCGTGCGAATAACCATAGCCGCGAACGGAAAACAAAAAGTAATGTGCGCAATCATGATGTTGCTTAAATTAAACGGCCAAATATCACTGGTGTTGCCCAACCAACCCATAGCCGAGAAAAACAACGCTAAGGAAACACCCATACAAATTTCGGGAATCACAATCGGCAAAGATACAAGACCTTCTACCAATGGTTTAAATGGAAAGCGAAACCGCCACAATAAGATGGCTGTGCAGGTGCCGAGAATAACACTGGCAATGGTTGCCACAATTGCTATGGTTAAGGTATTGCCAAAGGCTAGCATCAAGTCCTCGTTGTTAAACGCCTTGTCGTAATACTTGGTAGTGAAGCCTTTCCAAATAACATTGCCGCCACGCCTCGAATTGTTAAAGGAAAAAACAATCAATACAATGATTGGAACATAGAGAAATAGAGTCGCCAGCAGAAAAACACTACGCAACGACCACTTCTTAGAATATTCAAACGGTTTTTTCTTATTGCGATAGTGCTTCGGCATCAGAGATTTGCCTCGCGCTTTGAACGAGCCGCATCACCAAATGCACGCAAGGCCAATAAAATAAAGGTTACGTACAACAACATTAACGATAGCGCCGAGCCAAAAGGCCAATCATTGGCACCTTTAAACTGCCTTTGAATCACATTCGCAATCATATCGACCTGGCCTCGGCCTAATAACTCTGGGGTTAAAAACTGCCCCAGTGCTGGGATAAAGGTGATGATAAATGCGGTGAGTATGCCCGGCATGGCCAAGGGCACCAGTATTCTAAAAAAAGTTTGCAGCTGCCCTGCCCCTAAGTCCATGCTGGCCTCAAGATAGGAGGTATCCATACGTTCAAGTGCAGAATAAATCGGCAAAATGGCGAACGGCAAGGATACATAGACGATACCCAATACAACGCCGCCCGGTGTACCCAGAAACTTTATCGGTACAAACTTTGCGCCCAGCAAGCCTAAATCCCCTGCACCTACAAATGTTAAAAAGTCATTGGTGCGCAGCCAAATCCAGCCCAGCAATTCATTCAAGCGACCACGCGTGCCCAGAATATTGAGCAGTGAATAAGTTCTTATCAGCAGATTGGTCCAAAACGGTAGCATGATTAACAGCAGCAACCAGGCTTTGGAAGATGGCGATGCAGTAGCGATAACCAGAGCCACAGGAAACGCCACCACGATACAGATGGCGGTGGCGAGAATGGATATCCACAAAGTTCGCCATAAAAGCGTCATGAGTTCGGGTTCGAATATGCGCTTGTAGTTGTCGAAGGTCCAGGTGGTTTTAACTTCAACTAAAGAGACGTTCTCGCCAAAGCTATACATAAATATGATGCCAAGCGGCACCATAAAAAATAGCAATAGCCAGCCTATCGACGGCAAGCCGAAGGCTAAGAATGCGAGGGGTTTTTGCTTATAACTATCCAAGGGTATGGTTGTCAAAAACAACGATGGCCGGCGTAGTGCCGGCCACGGAGTTTGTGATCACTAAAGCCAACTGCGTGAGTCAAGTGATGTTAAGACAATTTAGCCTGCCGCTTTAATGCGAGTCCAAGACTCATCGATCTTACGCACCCATTCGGCACCGGCATACACAGATGCTTCACTGGCGCTGGTTGACTCTTCCGATGGGAAGATTGCAGGGTTTTCAAGATAGTCTTTGTCCATTAACGCTTGTGCTGCTTTGTTAGGCGTTGCATAGTTGATAAAACTCGCGATACCGGCACCGACCGCACCATCCATCAAGTGATTGATCATGGCGTGCGCATTGTCAAAGTTCTCACCACCTTTTGGTATACAAACCGCATCTTCCCAAAGTAACCCACCCTCTTTTGGCACAACGTAACCGATATCATCATCCTCTTCCATAACTTGCAGGATGTCGCCGTTCCACTCCATAGCCAGATCAACTTCACCCGCTAGCAACAGATCTTGACCGTTATCTTGTGCAAACGCGGTGACATGTGGCTTTTGCTTGATCAAAAGCGCTTCAGCTGCAGCTAAGTTTTCATCGGTCCAATCGTTTAACGATTTGCCCATGTATTTCAATGCCATTTGTAGCACGGTTTTGGATTCGTTCATGAGCGCGATGCGGCCAGCGTATTTGTCTGAATCCAGCATATCGGCCCAGGATGTGATTTCACCATCAACGGCTGATTTTCGATAACCGATACCGATCGTACCCCACATGTATGGCAGGCTGTATTTACGACCCGGGTCAAAGCTAGGGTTCATAAACGCAGGGTCAATATTTTTGGCGTTTGGAATTTTTGACATGTCTAACGGCAACAACATATCGGCATCGAGCATTTGTTCAATGTAATCGCCAGACGGGATAATTAAATCGTATCCTGGGTTGCCGCCTTTTAGTTTGGCGAATAGCTCATCGTTGTCGGCATAGAGATCGTACTGGACTTTGATACCGGTGGCTGATTCGAACTCTGAGATGGTGTTCTCACCAATGTAGGTGTCCCAGTTGTAGAAGTTCACTTTGCCAGCATCGGCGAATACACCGTTGGGTAAAGTGAAGCTCACACCAACTGCGGCAGTGCCCGTCAGGAATTGACGGCGATTAATTCTGATGCTCATGGATGTAGTTCCTCGGCTTGTGGTTACAGACCGGTCTACGGCCCTAAAGGGCACGCCGGTTTAGCCTATTTATATCATTTTACCCGTGCGATTTCCCCTACTTTTTTAAGGCAGATGATGTTATTGACGGGTTCAGGTACAAACGGGCCGAGAATGCTCGCTAATGCGGCTAATAAACGCGTTCCTGCAGTCTTTGCGAGGCCTCGATGAGCTCGGGCTGGTCGTTATTGGTAAATAGGGTTTGGGCACGTTCCAATGAGCGTTGCGCGTTTTCCATATGGTCGTTTGAGGTGTATAGCATGGCCAGCACACCGGTTTGACTGCGATGCATCGCACGCTTGGAGGCACCTCTTAAAGACGCTTGTGCTTTTAGCCTGAACTGCCAAGCTCGAACCGGATCGCCTGCATGAATAAAATGGTTGTACAGTTGTTGATAATCACGAGCCTGGCCAATCTGGCCAACACTGTCTTCGTATTCCATTTGCAGTTTTAAGTTGTCTTGTTTTAACTGCTCGACAGATGCAGTATCCAACCCATTGGCCTGTAGTATTTGCATCATTTCGTTGGCCATCAGGGATCTGCCTGATGACGCATGCAGCTTTACGATTTCAATGCCGGCTTGTTGCGCTTGATAGGCTTGGCCGTGCTCGGTGTAACCTTTGTAAAGCGTTTGATAAACCGCTGCTGCTGCACCATAACGTTTTAGTGCTAAGTTCTCTTCCACTGCATATTCTAGTTCTTCAATAGCATCATGAAACTGACCATGACTCACTTTCCACCTGGCCAGTTGCATCGCGTCATATGCATAGGCTGCACGTCGAGCATCAGCTCTTTTTTGAATATTAATTTCACCTCTTAATAGCTCGACGTTGGCAATGCCCAGCTCATCATCAATGTATTCGTAAGCGGCTAAGGCTTCGGCCAAATAAACACCCGCTGAATCGATATCGTCTTCTTTAAGCGCATTGATGCCGAGCATGGTCATGCTTTCGGCAAACTTTTCATCATTTTGTTCAGCAACAGCATCGCTTGCCCGGATTAACAAATCCTCGCTAACGGCTTCGGTAGTCACTTCAGGAAATTGAGCACTTAGCTTTTGCTTCATCGCCACTAACAATGCAGAAGGCGCAGAGCGTTCTGCTGCGGCCGCTTTATAGTCGAACGCAACCGGTGCATCTTCTTCTGAACTTTTTGAATTAATCGATACCCATTGGATAATGGCAATAAGACTCAAGGCCGCAATCACGGCGACGGCGTACTCGGACTTTCTGCGCGGCGCGGTTTCGTCGGCCAAACTGGCCGGCTGTTTGGTATGGGGTTTTCGTTGGTTCATGGGCAGGTGCTCATGGAGAACGAGGATTGGTCAAACCTTAGCCTAGTTTGTCAACCAACGCCAGTTTCACGTTTAAATATCAATCACTTAGCATTTAAAATGTCACGCTGGTCGAATAAACCCGCTTACTGTAGTCTTAACAATCGTTACACGATCAGATAAACGCCTTCGGGCAATGGAGCACATTAATGGAGCACGACCAGAAAATTCTAGGTGGCAGCCGATCGGCATGCTCGATAGCCATCTTTCTAATATGGATGCTGGAAGCTCTGTTTGTTTTGTCCTTGATCACGATGGTGTTGGTAAATGCTCTAGGCATGGCTAATTTTTTAAACGCCAACTGGAGCGACCCGGTTGTGATAATGGCTGTGTCCGTCGTTTGTGCGGTGGCGGTATTTCTTTCGTTTGCGTTCTGTTCTTTTATTGTTGCCGTGCTTGCAAACACCATTGCCAACATAGATTCACGTAACTTTCAGTTAGAGCAACTGTTGTTGGACCTGCAACATAACCAAGAAAAAAGTTACATCGCGCCTGCACGAAGTCAGCGTAGTGTGGATATGGACTCGATGCGAATTCGGGCTGAACGGGTTACGTAAGGCTTGATACTTCTATACATTTCCTTATTTAAGTAGATAGATAGCTAAACAGTTATTTGAGTGTTAGTACATTCAGATTATTCACGTCCGCCCATCACCCAATTAGCCACTGGCCCACGCTAAGCAGTTTAGACACTTAGAACTAACCGCCTAGAATTAGCCACCTAGTGGTATAGAACGCTCGCCCGTTTGTTTGTAACCTACCTTTCACCAAGACTCACGAACTAACAAATTGTACTCAGCTCGGCTAACTCCAATTAATAGAAATAAAGCACCTTAAAAACTTATAGGGAAAAACCATATGTACATTAAGAATAAAAATTTTCGGGCTATCAGAACCATATCGGCTATTGCCTGTGTGTTGTTTGCACTAACAGCATGCTCCGATGGCTCAGATGATGACGATGATGGCGCGATAACAACTGGAACCACAGGGATGGACGGCAACGGGAGCACGGACGGCGACGGCGGAACTGACGGCGACGGCGGAACTGATGGCGATGGCGGAACCGACGGCGACGGTGGTACCGATGGCGATGACGATGAAATTCAGGAAGAGATTGCCACTGATGGAACATCAGACTTCACGGTGCCGCTGTCGGCTGAACAGGAAGTTCCTATGCTCGACTTGCCCACCGCCGAAGGTGAAGCCAGCTTCAACATAAACAAAGATTCTGGTGCGATCAACGGCGAAGTCACTTTCTCCGGCCTAACCGGCGCGCCCACAGTGGCACACATTCATCAAGGGTTCGCAGGCTCCGTTGGTGCGCCAATACTAAATTTAGAAGCGAATGCAAATGGCATGGCCTTCGACATACCGGAAGGTACCGTATTGGATGCCTCTGCATTGGCACAACTTAATGAGGGCGCGTTGTATTTCAATGTGCACACGGCGGCGAATGCCGGCGGCGAGATACGCGGGCAAATCATTCCAGCGGATATTTTGTTAGAAGACACAGAACTCTCTGGCGATGAAATGGTGCCGGTAATAGACACCGGTGCATCAGGGTTCGGCTACTCGACTTTAAACACCGAGACTGGAGCGTTGACGGTATTTATATCGGTGAGTGATCTTGCAAACGCCAGCACAGCCGGGCTTTTCCTGGGCGCTGAAGGTGAAAATGGTGACAGCATAACTGCACTCGTGCAAGACGGTACCGACCCATCAATTTGGCGCACACCAGAAGGTACAGTGCTCACGGTTGCGCAGGTAACAGCCTTTGTAGCTGAAAGTATCTATGTGGTGGTCACATCAGATACATACCCGAACGGTGAAATTCGAGGACAGCTATAACTTTCTCACCAACACATTAACTTCACCCCTCGCACTTTCGCCGGTGATAAACACAAACCATCGGCGAAAGTTGCAAATTAGTTCGGGATAGATGAACAATAATAAAAGGAGCAACACACAGTGAAAAAAGGCCTATTTTTCGTTTTGGCATTTCTCGTGATGTCGACAAGCGCAAATGCAAGTTGGTTTATAGGTGCGAAGACCGGATCAATGTTAGTCAAGTTTGATGCGGTTGACGTCGATAAAGACCCAATAAGCGTAAGCGTGCTAGCCGGATACAACTTCTCTTCCATCCTAAACGGTGGCCTATCTGCTGAGCTGGAGGTGACACAAAGCATATCCCCAGGTGAATTCACCCTTGCCGGCAGTGCAACGGAGGAGTTTGATTTAGAAAGCCAAGGCTTATACGTAACCTACCAATCCCCGGGTGTATTTTATGTAAAGGGCCGACTCGGATTAGTCAAAGCTGATATTTCAGGTAGCAGCCTGGCTGAAGGTGAAGACGGGGAATCCTATGGCGTAGCAATTGGCATGAACCATGGTGATTTGGCGTTTGAACTGGGTTATACCTTAGTCGATGATGACGTAGGATTCGTATCGATCGGAGTGGTTTATTACCCTGTTAGATAAACATTGTATTCGTTTCGAACAGGGATGTTCAAAACGACCAGTACAAGGCCAAGCTTGGAAAAACATGAAGCAAGGTATTTGATGGAAACTGTGTTTCGCCAAAGCTATCCCTAACAACTCTGTCTATTGCGTTTCGATTAGAGATGGCTAGATCAAGATTTAAAGATACAAATATATTTTTATTAAATTGGTAACCATAGTTAAGTCGGCTATAGCCAAAAAACCCGTTAAAACTTTGATTGAAAGATTTCCCATCGCTTATGTTGGTATTGGATATCGTGGTTAGCACCGGAACACCCAACAATAATTGAAACTGATGTCGCCACCCGGGTTCAGCACTGGCGAACACATTGGTCTTCTCTATTCCCACAACCGCCGTCAGTTCTAACAAGGACTCCGATTCGGTTCCAGCATCTATAACAGAATCATCTACATTAAACTGCGCAGCTGCGGGCGTTAAGGTTGCAGCAAACCGTCGAAATTCAGTGTTATGGTATTGCGCGCCAAAAATAAAATACTGATCCGATCGAAAATGCTTTGAGAGTAGAAAGGCTATGCGTTGTTGTTCTATCGAAATTTTATTGTTCCGAATAGACGTATCACCGATATCCCAACTCTCATCAGAGCGCGCCTCACCTAAGGTTGAAGAACTAACGAGGTAGAAGCCCCACTTATCGTTAAAGGCGACAAAGGTTCCGCTTTGTTGGGCTAGGTTGAGTATGGAGCTTGTTTCAACATCAACTTCTTGTCCGGCTATTTCGGGAGCGAAATTTTCTTCGTAGTCGATAGCGTTTAATCCTAAGCCGAAGAAGCTATAGCCTGAGCGCATGGCTGTGGAAGGAGCTTGTGCCAACGCTTGAGTTGAAATCAACGCGCCGACGAATAGGATGAATATAAGATTGCGCAATGGCTATTCCGTCCGACTACATCTTTGTTAGACCAAGAGGCGCAAGTTATCATTTTAAAGTGAGGTGGTGAATTCGCCTTATAGGTGATGCACCACGACGAGATGGATAATATGTGCAGGGACGATGGGTTGGGGTTTACTACGGTAAAAATGGTGGCTACACCTAGATTCGAACTAGGGACCCCAACATTATGAGTGTTGTGCTCTAACCAACTGAGCTATGTAGCCGCCGAAGCAAGCCGCTAATTTTCGCTAGATTTTGCTGCTGTGTCAAGCGGTTGAGAGCGGTTAGGGGCCTGTTCACCACGGAAGTTGGTCGATATCGACGTTTCCACC
>CALHOU010000061.1 GCA_938035945.1 uncultured Granulosicoccaceae bacterium | reverse complement strand
ATCCGAAGAAGAACGCAATGTACCTTTGAGTGAAAAGCTGAGTCTTTTGCGAGCTGGCCTGTTACCGATTTTTATTTTTGCGGCCATGATGTTCCCTTTTGTTAAAGGCTATACCTCGCTGGTTGAAAGCTCGGCTATTGGTGCGATGACAGCGTTTATGGCAGCGGTAATGAAACGGCGAATGACGCGAAAAGTCTTTGAAGTATCGGTACGTCAAACACTGGCGATCTCTTGTATGTTTATGTGGATAATTCTAGCCGCCTTAGGATTCGGCGCTGTGTTTGATGGTTTGGGCGCGGTCCGCGCGATCGACAATTTGTTCACCGAACAACTGGGTCTTAACCCTTGGATGATCCTCATTTTGATGCAGTTATCGTTCATTATCATGGGAACATTTTTGGATGACACCGCGATGTTAGTGATTGTTGCGCCCTTGTATGTACCGCTGGTAAAAGTGCTCGGCTTTGATCTGGTTTGGTATGGCGTGCTTTACACAATAACTACTCAAATAGCTTATATGACGCCACCGTTTGGGTATAACTTGTTCTTGATGCGAGCGATGGCACCACCCGAAATATCTATGAAGGATATCTACAGATCGATCATCCCCTTTGTTATGGTGATGGTTCTAATGCTGATATTAATCATGTCGTTTCCACAGCTAGCACTGTGGTTACCAAGTGTTGTTTACGGCAAGTAATAACGAAGTAGGAAGGTAGTATCGAAAATACAACCAAAACGGGAGAAAACCATGAGTACAAGAAGAAAGTTTATAAAAAGTGCAGCAGTCGTAGCACCAGCTACGATTATTGGCGCACCAGCTATCGCGCAATCAAAAATTAAGTGGCGCTTGCAAACCTATGCGGGTGCATCGCTGGGTGAACACGTTATAAAACCTGCAATTGATATGTTTAATAAAATTGCTGGTGATCGAATGGAGATTGAACTGTATTTTGCAGATCAGCTAGTGCCAACCGGTGAGCTGTTTCGGGCTATGCAAAAAGGCACCATTGACGCTGTACAATCAGATGATGATTCTATGGCGTCACCTACAGAGGTGACGGTATTTGGCGGATATTTTCCGTTTGCCAGTCGTTATTCCTTGGATGTTCCCGTGTTGTTCAATCAATACGGTTTGAATGAAATTTGGGACGCAGAATATTCCAAAGTTGGTGTAAAACACATATCGGCTGGTGCATGGGACCCTTGCCACTTTGCGACAAAAGAGCCGATTAATTCGTTGGAAGATTTAAAAGGCAAGCGCGTCTTTACCTTTCCGACCGCGGGTCGTTTCTTGTCCCAGTTTGGTGTCGTGCCTGTGACGTTGCCATGGGAAGATATCGAGGTTGCGGTGCAAACCGGAGAACTTGATGGCATAGCGTGGTCCGGCATTACAGAGGACTACACCGTTGGTTGGGCTGATGTTACCGATTACTTTCTTACGAATAATATTTCGGGTGCATGGGCAGGCTCCTTCTTCGCTAACATGGATCGATGGAACGAGTTACCTGAAGATCTACAAACCCTGTTTAGAGTATGCACCGACCAAAGTCACTACTACCGTCAGTGGTGGTACTGGGGTGGTGAAGCCAGCTTACGCGTGAACGGTCCGAAGATGAAACTGACCACCATTCCTGACGAAGAGTGGGCACAGGTTGAACAAGCGGCGGTTAAGTTTTGGGACGAGATTGCCTCTGAATCTGAAACCAAAGCCAAGGTTGTTGAAATATTCCGTAAGTACAACGCGGATATGCAAAAAGCGGGTCGCCCATACCGCTACGGCTAGTTAGCCAGTTGGTTCAAGAGCGTCGCCGTGTGCGACGCTTTTGCCTTTGAACATTCACCACATGGAAAATCCCATCTCTATGGCAGCACAGTTAAGCTTTGAAAGTCTAAAACAGTCAGTTAACGACGGCATTATCGACACCGTGCTGGTTTGTCTTGTTGATATGCAAGGTCGTTTAATGGGAAAGCGATTCCAGGCACAAAATTTTATCAATCACAGCTGGAAAGAAACGCATTGCTGTAACTATTTACTCGCAACGGATATTGAAATGGCAACGCCTGAAGGTTTTGCCTCTACCAGTTGGGAGTCGGGATACGGTGACTACGTTATGCGCCCCGATATGGATACGCTGCGCTTGCTACCGTGGCTTGAAGGTACGGCGATGGTGTTGTGTGATTTGCTTGATCATCATACCCATCAAGATGTACCTCATTCACCACGCGCGATTTTAAAAAAGCAGATTGCCGATTTGGCGACGCATGGCTGGGTAGCCAATATGGCAACTGAATTAGAATTTTTTCTGTTTGAAGGCCGGTATAAGAAAATCGCCAAGACAGGCTTTAGAAAATTAACGCCGATCAGTGACTACAACGAGGATTATCATATTTTGCAAACCACTAAGGAAGAGTGCGTTATGCGACCTTTGCGAAATCACTTAACCGCTGCAGGCGTGCCGGTAGAGAATTCAAAAGGTGAAGCTGAAACCGGTCAGGAAGAATTAAATATTCGATACAGCGATGCGCTTTGCTGTGCTGATAATCACACCATTGCCAAGCATGCGACTAAAGAGATCGCCTGGCAACAAGGTTATGCTGCCAGTTTTATTGCCAAATGGCATCATGACAAGGTCGGTAGTGCCTCGCACATACACCAATCTTTATGGACTACCGATGGCAAGGCGGTGTTTGCCGATGAATCTGCAAAGCACGGTATGTCTGAAACCATGAGGCATTATGTCGCCGGCTTGATTAAATACGCGCCCGACTACACGTACTTTTTAGCGCCCTACGTTAATTCCTACAAACGATTTGCAAAGGGTACGTTTGCACCAACGAAAATTGCATGGTCAGTGGATAATCGAACCGCTGGGTTCAGGCTTTGTGGTGATGGCGAAGCTGTGCGCATAGAGTGCCGAATTGGCGGTTCTGATCTGAATCCGTATCTTGCCCAAGCCGCTCAAATGGCGGCAGGGATTGCTGGCATCAATGAAAAGCTGGAGTTAGCAGAGCAGACGCGCGGCAATATCTATTCGGACGATAGTTGTCCCGATATACCAACCAACCTTCGTGACGCTATCAGCTGCTTGCAATCGTCAACGATGTTGCGATCGTCGTTTGGGGATGATGTTGTTGATCATTATGTTCGCGCAGGTCAGTGGGAGCAAGAAGACTATGACAGAGTCGTCACCGACTATGAAGTAGCCAGAGGTTTTGAGAGAGCCTAAAAAATGACAAACGTTTTGCAGTGTATTTCCCCGATAGACGGTTCTGTTTATGCCGAGCGTCCGGTTATCAGTAAAACAGACGCATTAGCGGTGGTTGCTAAAGCTAAAAAAGCACAACTTGATTGGGCCAATCGTTCCTTAAACGATCGCATCGATCTGGTGATGAAGGGTGTTGCACGTGTGGGGGAGATGAACGATGAAATCGTTCAAGAGTTGGCGTGGCAGATGGGCCGGCCCGTTCGATATGGCGGAGAGTTTGGTGGCTTTAATGAACGTGCGAGCTACATGGCATCCATTGCCGAGCGTGCACTTGCTTCGATCGAAATTTCTGATGACGAGCATTTCAATCGATACATTAAACGTGTGCCGCACGGTGTGGTTTTAGTCGTTGCGCCGTGGAACTATCCCTACATGACAGCCATTAACTCAGTAGCGCCTGCACTGATTGCCGGAAATAGTGTTGTATTGAAACATGCTACCCAAACCTTGTTGGTCGGTGAGCGTATGGAAATGGCATTTATTGAGGCAGGT
>CALHOU010000060.1 GCA_938035945.1 uncultured Granulosicoccaceae bacterium | reverse complement strand
CCGGCAATGATAAAACCCACTTCACCGGCTTTAAGCTCATCCATCGGTTTACGCTTAGGGGTAAACACACCAACCTGATCGGCCTGGAAAGTTCTACCGGTAGACATGATCTGAATTTTTGAGCGTCGTGGAATGGTGCCGTCGATCATTCGCACAAGGGTAATTACACCGACAAAGTTATCAAACCATGAATCGATGATCAGCGCTTTGGCAGGCGCATCAGGGTCACCTTTGGGCGGTGGAATCTGCTCTACGATTTGTTCTAATACATCTTCGATACCAACGCCGGTTTTTGCACTGGCGTGTACCGCACCGTGTGCTTCAACACCGATAACTTCTTCGATTTCATCAACGACGCGATCAGGGTCAGCTGCCGGCAAATCAATTTTGTTTAAAACGGTCAGTACTTCCAAATCAAGTTCAATCGCCGTGTAGCAGTTGGCCACACTCTGCGCTTCAACACCTTGCGATGCATCGACCACTAACAACGCACCTTCGCAGGCAGACAATGATCGCGATACTTCGTAGGAGAAGTCGACGTGGCCAGGGGTGTCGATAAAGTTCAAGTGGTAGATCTCGCCCGAGCGTGCTTTGTAGTCAAGCGATACCGCTTGTGCCTTGATGGTGATACCCCGCTCTTGCTCAATGTCCATCGAGTCAAGCACTTGTTCGGACATTTCACGTTCCGTGAGCCCGCCACAGACTTGAATGAACCGATCGGCCAGCGTGGACTTGCCGTGATCAATGTGGGCGATGATAGAAAAATTGCGGATGTTTTGCTGCATGCGATAAAAGCGAGCTTAGTGACTAAGCGTTATTCGGGGCCAATTTTTGGGCGTGTTGCGCTATTCGCAACCGATAGAGGTATTGTAGCCTGCCTGCGCGGTGCGAAGCGCTTTCAGGTCGAGAAAGTGATGGCAAATTTCCTGATCAGCGTGGCTGAGCACGGGAACCCATTCATTAAATCGCTCTTTTAGCGCAGTATCTGTATCGATATCCACCAAAGTGAGCTCAAAAGTGCCCGGTTCGAGCAATTCGTGCAGCTGTTGCTCCAAATCCTCACACAAATGGCAGCCCTGACGCATATACAGCGTCAGGGGCATGCGAGCATGGGTATTGTCGGCCGGCACAGCGAAGGCTTATTCGATCCGTAGCGCGACGAATCCCTGGCCGTTCTCGCCCACAACCAGCACGTTCACCAATTTATTGTCGCCAAGTTGCCGCACGACGGTGTTGAAGTCCGCTGGCGTATCGACCAGCTTGTTATCCACCATCAATACGATATCACCCGGTGCGATACCCGCCTCATCGGCAGGCCCGCCATTGATAACGCGATCAACGATGACACCACCCTTGTCTATGCCATGTTGTTCACGCGTAGCGTCATCCAAAGGCACCACATCAAATTTGAGTACATTGGGTCGCACGCTCGGGGACCGAGTCGTTGGCTGTGCCAATTGCTCTTGACCCGGCAGCTCACCGATGTTGACAACAACCTCGATCTGTCTACCTTCACGAACGACTTTCAATCGCGCATCTGAATTCACACGTACGCGGCCCACTAGCGGTGGTAGCGACGATGAAC
This sequence comes from uncultured Granulosicoccaceae bacterium, assembly GCA_938035945.1. Lineage (GTDB taxonomy): Bacteria > Pseudomonadota > Gammaproteobacteria > Granulosicoccales > Granulosicoccaceae > Granulosicoccus. The sequence continues at coordinate 2,761 of CALHOU010000060.1, read as the reverse complement.
GCTCTACTTTTTTACCATCAAAATGCGTGATGACATCACCCACTTGCAATGAAGATCTTGATGCAGGGCTATCGGGAAGAATGGAGCTAACCACAGCACCGTGCGCGGCGCTCATACCAAAAGATTCAGCCAAATCCATGGTGACTTCCTGGATGTGCACACCAAGCCAACCGCGCGATACGCGCCCTTTGGTTTTTAGTTGATTGGATACATCCATAGCCAACTCAATGGGTATCGCAAACGAAAGCCCCATAAAACTGCCTGTACGACTGTATATTTGCGAATTGATACCAATCACTTCGCCTTTGAGATTAAACAAAGGACCACCAGAGTTACCTGGGTTTATGGCCACATCTGTTTGAATAAACGGAACATAACTTTCATTAGGCAAGGCACGACCGGTAGCGCTGACAATACCTGCGGTAACGGAAAAATCAAAACCAAACGGGGAACCAATCGCGAGTACCCATTCGCCTACTTCAAGCGCATCACTGTTGCCTATCACCACCGATGGCAAGCCGGACGCCTCTACTTTAAGCACAGCAACATCTGATCGCGGATCGGTACCAACCACTTTTGCTCGCAGCTCTCGACGATCATGCAGTCGAACAATAACGGTGTCTGCACCTTCAACAACGTGATTATTCGTTAACACAAAACCATCCGCTGAAATAATAAAACCAGACCCCAAACCACTGCCTTCAAACGGTGAGCGTGGTGCGCGTGGATCGTTTTCGTATTCTTCTAAGCGTCGGTCCAAATCGGGGTCGTCTGTACGAGGAAAATCACTACCGGCATCGAACGACTGTTCGGTACTGATGTTAACAACGGCTTTATGATTTTGTTTTACCAGAGAGGTGAAGTCAGGCAAGCCGCTCAAAGCGAAGGCCAAGCCCGGGCTGAGTAAAAAGCTCAGTGTGATCAGTCTGATCAAAGCCGTTTTCATTTCACATCTCCTACTTTAAAGCTGCGTGTTCGATTATTTTAATAATGGATGCCGACTCGGGGCGCAGGTGTTGCTTAACGCGATCTGTTACCGACTTTTCAGCCCTATTCCATGCAATTAGCCCACCACCAAGACCGGCGACAAACCCTAGAAAACTCAAGGCATCACGCCATTGTGACAATTGCATGACGTCAGCCAGCCAGAAACCTGCAAGAGCGCCAAAAAGCATTCCCAGACTGGGCAAACCGTAGGCTAATACCACCATACGCAACCAACCGGTATCGGGATCAGGCAAGTGCACTTGAACTTGATCACCCGCACATAACGTTAAATGTGCAGCTTGTGTTGCATCGACGACCAAGGCATCGGGTGAGCTGGGAAGCAGTTTTATCCCGCACCCGCCCGCCGCTTGGCAAGAGCCACAACCCGACAAGGGATTGAGCATAACGGGTACTGAAGTGGAGTTACGTTGCGAGTCAGTTGGAATTACGCCGACTGTGCCTTCGCGGATCACTCAACTAGACGAACAGCGAGTGCAATAGCTTCGACGGTGGCTGGCGGCACTTCGCCCACTACCGTGATTAGAGCTGTATTAGTGCTGCGCGTGAATGCGTTCATCGCACCCATGGTGGATATGCCTAAGGCCACATCCGGCTGAGCCTGCTGATTCGAATACTCAACATAAACCGAAACAGAGGCCATGCCATCTGACAGCATCACATGGCTGACCGGACCATCGTTGATAGGCATCGGTTTATAGGTTTCAGACACCTCTTTGTAGCCGGCTGGAAGTTGTAAAAAGTCCACGCGATTTTGATCTTTACCAACTACCGCCAAGCTCGGTTTCTGTGGTTCAACTTTTGCGATACCGCCAGGCGTTTTAAAACGCTCTGGCGAAATTTGATCGGGATAGGTAATGTTGGTAAACATCACTTGTTCAACGGCATTATTCTCGCCATCGACCAACATCGAGCGCAACAACATTTTAGTTTCTTTATCGACCCAAAATCGATAGCCGTATCGATAGTGGTCTTTGGGTTTAATCTCCACAACGTGCGCATCAATGCCGGCAACACGATCAGGCTTACCCATCGACAGATCATAGGTTTCACTGTTGGTCAAAGATTCGTCGACCGTAGGTAACAGTTGGCGCTTTTTGGAATCGCTAACAATCACCGAATTCGAATTCGGCCAAATGCAGGTAACTAATGAGCGATTGCGAAAAATTTCACGCGCCTCACCGTTTAGCGACAACATATATTCAAGTTCGCCACCGTTGTCGCTGCTGTGCACAATACTCATGGATTCGATATTGCCGTTTTGCACATGCACAAAACTGCCTTCGTAATTAAGCGTGGTTAAGGCACTCGACATGTCCCGAATCAGCGATTCAGGAGAAACCTGATCTGTGTCCGCAACAGCCGCAGGCACGCATAAGCATGCCAATAACAATGGGCCGATAGCGCGGTTTAGCAACGTGCTCATTACTGCTCCGTGGAGGTAACCGAATCGTATCCAACTAATCGCGAGTACGGCAACATACCAGTACGTTCAGCGGTTGGCGAGCTTTCAATGTGTGCAGATAATAAGGCATTTAAACGTTTCTCAGCATTCGCACTGCGTTTTACTTCAGGATTTACCCAATAGGTGCCGCGATTCGATACATATTCTACCTCTGGCAACACAATGCCTGGCAGGTTTGCTGGCACATTGGCAATGGTTTGTACATTGCTACCTGAGTCCGGAGCGCCTTGCCAAACATTCAAGCCGATCACGGTAGCCAAGGCCACACACGCAGCCAAAGCAAGGCCACCC
>CALHOU010000059.1 GCA_938035945.1 uncultured Granulosicoccaceae bacterium | reverse complement strand
ATGCTGTATCGAAAATACAAAATACGCAAGTTACAACGTGCTCTCCTGTACAAGGATGGAGATTTTCACGCTTTCCTTGCGCCGGGGACTTATCGTTACCTAACAATTGGTGCAAACCACACGGTAGAAGTGCACGATATCACTTCACCTGAGTTTAATCACCGTTTAAACGACTACTTGCTCGATGTTGAGCGTAAGCAAGTAGATAAAGTATTCGATGTCATAGAAACACAAGCAAACGAAGTAGCCATCGTATATTTTAACGACAAGGTTTATGCAACCGTAGGCCCGTCAACGCGCAAGTTATACTTTAAAAATCACGCAGACCTTCGCGTGGAGCGTTACGACTTAAGATCTGGTATAGCCATCGACAAGGAAGTTGCGCAATTGCTGGTAAGTGGATCTACGGGTCAAGTTAAGGCGGTCGCACGCAACCTTGTTATAAGTAAAATTGTGCCAGAAGGCTATGCTGGGTTACTCTATGTTGACGGTGAACTAGCAGCAACTTTGCAAAGCGGATTGCACGCATTTTTTAATGCCGAGCGTATGGTAAGCATTGACTTGTTCGATATGCGTATGAAAACCTTAGAAGTACAAGGGCAGGAAATACTCACTCGAGACAAAGTTGCGTTGCGCATAAACGTAACGGCGACTTATCAGTTTAAAGACGCCGCACTGGCTTTGCGTAAGCTCAAAGACCCAATGGATCACTTGTATAAGGAAATTCAGTTCGGTTTGCGAGCGGCTGTTGGAACGCGAACTTTGGATGCGTTGCTTGAAGATAAAACAGCTATCGACAAGCAAGTCGCTGAATCTCTGGGAACCCGCTTCGAAGACGTGGGTTTGCAGGTTAAAAGCGTAGGCGTAAAAGACATCATATTGCCAGGAGACATGAAAAACTTATTGGCAAAGGTGGTAGAGGCTGAAAAAGTGGCCCAAGCCAATGTTATACGTCGTCGAGAAGAAACCAATGCGACTCGCTCGTTGTTGAACACGGCTAATGTCATGGAAAACAACAGCATCGCATTGCGATTGAAAGAATTGGAAACTCTGGAAAGGGTTACTGAGAAGGTGGGTAGTCTGTCAGTTTACGGTGGTTTAGATTCCGTAATGGACGGTCTGGTTCGCTTGAAGCAATAAGCAAGGGAGGGTTATTCTGCCCTCCCATGTTGTTGTTCTGGTATTCTCAAACGGAAGTAAAGTTAAATATGCCACTATTCGTGCGGACAATAATGCCGGCCCAGGCCATTACAACAAAATTGGTTTTATTGGTTATGCGATCGGTGACGCGGTCCCAATTATCAATGGGGCTTTAGTTAATCGCTTACACAAACGCTTTGATTTAAAGCAAACGCTTAAGAGACAATGCAATATCATCTAAATGGTTACACATGCGGTGATCCCGCCGTTGCCGTAGAGCACAGACAAGCTGTGGGCAAGCAGCCTGTCCTGCCTCTACCATCACAAGTCGATGTATTAATAGTGGGTTGTGGGCCTGCAGGATTAACATTAGCTGCACAATTAGCCAATTTTCACGGAATCCACGTTGCCATCGTTGATCAAAAAACTAAACCCCTGCAAGTTGGGCAGGCGGATGGAATTGCTTGTAGAACAATGGAAATGTTTCAAGCCTTTGGTTTTGCTGATCGTGTCGTAAAAGAAGCATACTGGGTAAATGAAACAGTGTTCTGGAAGCCGGCACCGGAAAACCCAGTGAGTATTGCCAGACATGGTCGGGTACAAGATACAGAAGATGGTCTGTCAGAATTCCCACATGTTATTCTTAATCAAGCTCGAGTACATGATTTTTTTCTTGACCTGATGTCGAAATCAGTTGGCCAGATTAGTCCATATTACGCACGTTCCTTTAAGCATTTGGAAATGCTTGAAAACACCTCGACCGAATCAGATAGCTATCCCATAACGGCCTATTTCGAGGATGCATCTGAAGGTAAAACTAGCCAAGAAGCGGTGCGTGCCAAATATGTCGTTGGCTGTGATGGAGCCCGTAGTGCGGTACGTGAATCTATTGGCTTACAACTTAAAGGAGATTCAGCAAACAAGGCCTGGGGTGTTATGGATGTGTTAGCCATAACTGATTTTCCAGACATACGTTTTAAGTGTTTAATTCAGTCCGCTGCCGGTTCAATCGTACTTATTCCAAGAGAGGGTGGGCACATGGTTCGACTCTATGTAGAGCTTGATGATCTTGAAGCTAATCAACGAGTGTCGGGCAAGCAGATCAGCATAGAGCAGCTAATAGCGAAAGCGCAGAAAATATTTATCCCGTATCAAATTGACGTTAAAGATATTGCGTGGTGGTCGGTTTATCAAATTGGGCAACGATTGTGCGATAAGTTTGATGATGTGCCTTATGGAGAACTTAAGCAATCGCCGAGAGTGTTTATAGCAGGGGATGCATGTCATACACATAGCCCCAAAGCTGGCCAGGGTATGAACGTATCCATGCGTGATAGCTTTAATTTGGGGTGGAAGCTTGCCAGTGTATTACAGGGTAAGTGTTCGCCGAATCTGTTACACACTTATTCAAACGAGCGACAATCGGTGGCCAGGGAGCTTATTGAGTTTGATCAGCAGTGGACAAAAATTGTTAGCTCTGCCAATAAAAGAAAGGACAAAATCGGAACTGAGACGTCGGCTGAATCTGAAGAATTTCAACGATATTTCGTAAAGCATGCGCGTTATACCGCAGGAACATCGATTCAATACAAACCTTCGATGATTTCTGCAGAGGGCGAATATCAACGTTTGGCAACGGGTTTTACTATTGGCACTCGGTTCCATTCCGCCCCCGTGGTACGAGTTGCTGATGCCAAACCGATGCATCTTGGCCATGTAGTACTGGCGGATGGGCGTTGGCGGATATTCTTGTTTGCAGATGAAGCGCATCCCAGCGATAAAGCGTCTACGCTTTCTAAGCTCTGTGATTATTTTTTAACAGACAAAAACTCTTTAGTGAATAGGTACACTCCAAGTAGTGCTGATATTGACAGTGTCTTTGATATACGTGCAGTTTATCAACAAGATATACACGCCATTAATATCTGTGACGTACCGAAAATCTTGTTGCCACACAAAGGTCGTTATGGATTGCGTGACTACGAGAAATGTTTTTGTATAGACCGCAAGCTAAATAACGACATTTACACTATGCGTGGTATCGACAAAAGACATGGTTGCATTGTAGTTGTCAGGCCTGACCAACACATTGCAACCGTCTTACCTTTGGACGCGCATTCACAATTACTTCAGTTCTTCGCACCGTTTATGTTGCCTATCACCACATAAGGTAATTGGCAGTGTAACCGCAGAGATCAATATGACCTGACTGATGCTCCTGGTCCTAATTACTGATACTCGTTTTTTGCAACAATTCTTGCCTAGGTTTATCAGTAATCAAACCGCACAATTGCCAGCGTCAAGTTGTTTTTAGTTCTTTGTAAAGAAAGTGATTTGTACAGCGCAATCTCATTGTATTGTCGCACTACCGGATAAAACTAGAAATTTGTACAGCAAGCATTACTTTTTCGGGTAGGGCCTTAGCCCAAGCAAAATCTCTGCTTTGTTTGACAAGGGTTTTTGCATACGTTCCGCTTCAGTGAATTGTGCAAGTGTTGCAACCACTTCGGCATAAACTTTTTCACGGCTCTGGCTCGAATCTATCTCGATACACTTGTTCGCTTTTTTAAATAATTCAACCGTAGGAAGTGTTTCTTCTTTATAGGTATCGAATCTTAGTTTTAAGCTTTCAAGGTTATCGTCACTGCGTCCTGAATATTTGGCTCTAGACATGATGCGTTTTTCAAGCTCATCGTATGGGCATTCAAAATAAAGCATGGTTGGCAGTTCGGAATCGCGACCAAATATTTCGTACCATGCTTCCATGTTGTCGAGTGAACGTGGAAAACCGTCCAGTAAAAAATTGATATTGCCAGTGGTTCTAGTATGGGTTTCCATGGCGTCCTTTAATAAGGTCACCATTATCTCGTTAGGTACCAAATCACCGGCTTTTATGTATTTGTCTATCGTTGCAGCCTTAGGCCCGTTGGCCTCGAGTTCGGCGCGAAGTAACTCACCGGTGGAGAGGTGCGCCCATCCGAGTTGCTCTTCGGCAAGTTCGCAATTTGTTCCTTTGCCACTGCCAGGGCCACCGATAACGAAAATAACATTGGGTTTTGGGCAAGGTTCTCGAGGATCGACGTAGTGAATAGTGACGGATGGTGCCGGAGCTACACCCTTTTTATAAACGTGCCAATTATTGCTAGTGGGTGGTAGATCATCATCGCATGTGTTGTCATAGGCTAAATGGCCATCCAGGCGGCAAATCCGCCACGATTTATAGCTGTTTGAATAAGACAAAGCTGGGCTTCTGGCGCTTTTGCCATCAGCTCTATCCCATGCCATCTTGCCGTTCCAGTAGCCGATACTGGACAAGGTGCCAGACTCTGATTCGGCAGGTGGGGCAGTGGAAGGTACATACAGTCCATCAACTTCTGGTAGGCCTGCGCCTGACACTTCAATGAAAAGGGTATTTTGCGGCAACTCGTTTGGTTTGGGCATTGTGGTTAAATTTAAAGAGTATGAACGCAATTTTAACCGTTTATGGGTGCAATGCCCAGCTTCTGCGACGCGAGAATGACGATTTTGATGAATGCGGTGACTAGTCAATGGGTAATAAGTCCAGCTAGAATAAGCGCAGTAATTCGATTGAGTAAGTTTTATGTCTGACGACCCACTACTACAGCCTTTCGATCTTAAGCACTTGAGATTGAAAAACAGAATCATGACCACGTCGCATGAGCCAGCCTATCCTGAAGATGGGATGCCTAAGGATAGATATCGTGCTTATCATGAGGAGCGAGCTAAAGCTGGAGTTGCTTTGGCGATGACTGCCGGATCTGCAGCTGTTTCAAAGGACAGTCCACCGGTGTTTAACAATGTATTAGTCTATTCCGATGAGGTTGTTCCCTGGATTCAAAACTTGACTGATAGTTGTCACGAGCACGGTTGCGCGGTGATGATTCAGTTAACGCACTTAGGTCGTCGAACAACTTGGAACAAAGGTAATTGGCTTCCTTCTGTATCTTCATCTAAGCACAGAGAGCCTGCGCACCGCGCTTTTCCAAAGCTCATTGAAGATTGGGATATTGAACGCATCATCACCGACTTTGCCGATGCGGCTGAGCGTATGCAAGCCGGTGGTATGGATGGTATTGAGCTACAAGTATATGGACATCTTCTCGATCAGTTTTGGTCGCCTCTAACTAATGATTTAGTCGGTCCGTATGGCGCAGACACATTAGAAAACAGAATGCGTTTTCCCATGGATGTGTTGGACGCTGTTCGAAAACGCGTAGGACCAGATTTTATTATTGGTTTTCGTTACACCGCTGATGAAGCACAAAAGGGTGGTATTACCCCAGAAGAGGGGATCGAGATATCTAAGAAACTCGCTGAGTGCGGTCAATTGGATTTTCTAAACGTTATTCGAGGTCGTATTCACACTGACCCTGCAATGACCGACATAATCCCAGTGCAGGGCATGCGTAGTGCACCGCACCTAGACTTTGCTGGAGAAGTAAAACGCGCAACCGGCATGCCTACTTTTCACGCATCTCGTATCCCGGATGTTGCGACTGCTCGTCACGCGATAAAAAGTGGTCTACTTGATATGGTGGGTATGACTCGCGCGCACATGGCTGATCCGCACATTGTTAGAAAAATTGAGCTTGGCCGAGAAGAAGACATTAGGCCATGCGTTGGTGCGACGTATTGCCTTGACCGGATCTACCAAGGCGGCGAAGCACTGTGTATGCATAACGCGGCAACAGGTCGTGAGTTAACTATGCCTCATGACATTCCGAAGGCTGAAATAAAACGCAAAGTGGTTGTGGTTGGTGCTGGCCCCTCCGGTTTAGAAGCGGCGCGAATCAGTGCAGAACGTGGACATGATGTGAATGTGTTTGAAGCACAGGCTAATGCGGGTGGACAGGTGCGTATAACGGCAATGACGCCACGACGCCGAGAAATGATTTCGATCATTGAATGGCGCGAAGCACAATGCACGGCTATGGGTGTTACGTTTCATTTCAATCAATATGCGGAAACTGGCGACATCGTCGCCCTGAATCCTGATGTGGTCATCATTGCCACGGGCGGCTTACCAAATATTGAGTTGTTTGAGACAGGACAAGATGCAGAGCTGGTGGAAACCAGTTGGGACATGATTACGGGTGATATCAAGCCGGCCGATGATGTACTTATTTATGATGAAAGTGGCGATCACCCGGCATTGCAAGCAGCAGAAGTTGCGGCAGAAGCAGGCTCTAAAGTAGAAATTATGACACCAGATCGGGAGTTTGCGCCCGACATCATGGCTATGAATCTGGTGCCTTATATGCGCTCCCTGCAAGACAAAGACGTCACATTTACTGTTACGCGTCGTTTGCTAAATGTAGAGCGTCACGGTAATAAACTGCTAGCGACAATAGGCACCGACTACAGCGATCACACCTATACATCGGAATACGACCAGGTCATCGTAAACTACGGCACGATGCCACTAGACGATCTGTATATAGAACTAAAACCGTTGAGTTCAAACGGTGGGGCAGTCGATCACGATGCGCTTATTGCCGGTGAAAAGCAAAGCATTGTGCGCAATAGAGAGGGTAATTTTCAGTTATTTCGCATAGGCGATGCGGTTAGTGCCCGAAACACCCATGCCGCCATCTATGATGCATTAAGATTGGCCAAAGATTTGTAAGAAAGTAATTATTTGTATGTTAAACCATTGATGAAAACGCATAGCTGGCCTGAGAACCATTGGCGTTGGCCGATAGAGTTATCGCACTATCATGGTGTTCGTCGTGGTGGCTTTGTATTTACCGGTGGACAGGCAGATCTTGATAAGAAAGGAGAGGTAGTTAACCCGTGTGAGTTGACGGCACAAACAAAGAATGTCATCGATCATGTTGAAACGATTCTAAAAGACTTGGAATCGTCCTTGGCTGATGTGATCAAGTTTGTTGTGTATTTCACTGGTGGGCAAGATGACGAGCGGTTAATTCTTGATTTACTGGCCGCAAGAATCGGTGCTCAAACACAACCTGTTGTATCCACGATTTGTTTGCCTGAACTCTGCTATCCAGGCATGCGCATTGAGCTCGAAGCGGTTGCGATCGATCCGGAATATAAATCTGATCAAAACCCGCAATTTTTTAAATCCACTGAGCTTCACCCATTACCCAACAGTTTTTCACACGCTGTACGTTGTAATAACATAGTATTTACCGGCGATATATCTGCGATTGACAGTACGGATACGCTCATCGCACCGGATGATGTGATTGAGCAAACTCGTGTAATGATGCAGCAGATGGAACATCTGCTATTAATTGCGAATGTATCGTCAAAAAATGCGTTAAAAATAAATGTGTTTTACTTAGGAGATGGTACAGCACAAAGTTGGACTGAGCCTGCTGTAATACGTGCAAGCCATTTCCCAGAACCAGGGCCAGCTGCAACCGGTATCGCCGTTACCAGGTTCGCTCGCGCAGGTCTAATGACAAAAATGGCCGTCTGTGTTGCGGCAGAACACGTTGGCGATGTGGCGCAATCACCCAAGGTGCAGTATTCGTGGCCCGATGGGCATTGGGATTGGACTTCGCATTTACCTTATAAACATGGCAACGCCTTTGGTCCAGTGATTCATTTAGGCGGCCAAGTCGCGCTTAATAGTAAAGCTGAAGTTTTACATCCAAATGAAATAGTTGAACAAACTAAAATCGCTTTAACAAACATCAAAACGATATTGACTGACTTAGGAGCAACCGTGGATGACGTTGTTAAGGTCACAACATTTTATCAAGGAGGAGCATCAGCTGATGATTTGCATAAGAACCTAATGATACGCTCTAACGCGTTTACTAAACCCGGTCCCGCAACATCTGGAATTCCGATACCGCATTTAGTTTACGAAAACATGGTGATTGAAATAGAGGTTATTGCCATTAAATCTTAGGGCTGGCGTTTGTGCAAGCTTTGATTATCGCAAGTAGTGAAGGTTGGTAAAACACAAGCGAGATAGTCTGTGGGTAATTATTTAGGGCGATACAATTTACTGATGCTAAGCGCAATTAGCATTGTAATTAACCTAGCTCTGCATCGCACTGTGTCTAGGTCAATAGTGGAAGGGTATCCCGGAGACTCTTTTTACACGTTAACCAAATCAGCAGCAGTCGGGTTAGTGATTTTAGTAACAGTGTTGATTGGGTGTGTATCGCTTGTATTTTATCGGCTAACCAAATCCTGGATATTAAAATCCACCAATTCTACACTTGCTGTTAAAGGTCTTTATTGTTTGATCAATATCGTGATAGTTGCCGTGGTATATCTGCTGTTCCTCACAGCAGCTCCCCAAGTGTTCTACACCTACTACCAAATTATCTTCCCAGATTTACCCGTGCAGTCAGTTATCAAGCCCATCCCGCTTGCCAAGATGCATGAAGTCATCACAATATCCAAAAACGCATCGATGGCCGATCACTTAGCAGGCTTCACCTTTTGGGTCCTAATCACCAACACACTCCTCCAATGGCTGCTAAAGAAACACTAATTACGGGGACAGTTTACTTATTTCTAAAGGACTAAAATTCGGGGACAGTGTACTTAATTAGTCCACGAGTCTGACCAGACACCAAGGCCAATAGGCATTATCAGAGCAAATCGGTATACTGATATTGAGATCACTTACATGGAGGTAGGTATGGCCAGAATGGCCCGAGTTGTAGTTCCTGGAATCCCACATCACGTGACCCAACGTGGCAATCGGCGGCAGAATACGTTCTTTTGTGACTCTGACTACCGTCGCTATATAGCTCTACTCTCAAACGCGTCGAAACGGGCCCGTACGGAGATTTGGGCGTACTGTCTCATGCCAAATCATGTGCATTTCGTTATGGTGCCGTCAACTTCTGATGGGCTACGAGATACCTTTGCCGAGGCGCATCGTCGCTATACAACTTACATTAATAAGCGAGAAGGCTGGCAGGGCCACCTGTGGCAGGAACGCTTCCATTCTTACGCAATGGACGATCGTCACCTGATGGCTGCCGTACGCTACATCGAACGAAATCCGGTGGCAGCGTCGCTCTGCCAACACGCGCAAGATTGGCCTTGGTCGAGCGCTAGAGCGCATATTAGGGGGCGAAGCAATCAGCTGGTGAATGTGGAGCCAATGAAAAAACTGGTTGATGATTGGCATCAGTATTTGGATGTTGAAGTGGATGTAAGTGAACGGCAGGAAATATCGATGCATTCAAGTACTGGCAGACCACTGGGTGATAAGACGTTTATAGAAAATGTGGAGGCCCTTACTGGTCGTGAATTAATAAGAAAAAAGCCGGGTAGAAAGGCTGTGAATTCCTAATGGGTAAACTGTCCCCGATTTAATTCGGGGACAGTGTATTCAACGTCGTATTGCGTAATTATATAAACTGTCCCCGGATTTAATTATGGAAACAAACTTAGTGAAACCAACTGTACTTATTACCTCCGCCTCTGGGCGAATAGGCAAAGAATTAGTGGCTTTATTGGCACAAGATGGTGCGTTTAATATTCGGGCTTGTTGCTTCTCGATGGATAAAGCTGATTCTTTGAAAGCTCTGGGCGCGCATGAAGTTGTCAAGTTCGATCTCAATGACAACTCGACGTGGGACGCGGCCTTGGATGGTGTGAGCGCGGTATATTCTGCGTCGTTGGATCCAATGCTGGAAGGGCATCTGGATTTTAGCAAAGCCATGGGGGAACGCGCTGAGAAAATAAAGCATGTTGTTCGAGTGAGTTGCATGGGTGCGGATACCAACACGGCTTCTTACAACCCGGATGTGCATTCGTCTCGAAAAGGTGCGGCCATACCGCTTATGCTGCAACACTATTGGTGGGGTGAAAAATCTTTGATTGATGCTGGCTTGAACGTTAGTGTATTAAGAAATAACTTTTTCATGAATCATCTGCTTAAAACCGACTGCGATACCATCCAATCTGAAGGTTGGTTTAGTAACCCCCTTGGTGCATCCCGAAATTCCTTTGTGGCTACACGCGATATAGCAACTGCTGCAATGGTTCTGTTGTTGGAAGGGCCCGACAAACATGGTAACAAGTTCTATGACTTGACCGGCCCAGAACCGCAAAACATGGATGAAATTGCCGCTGATCTTGGTCGAGCGATGGATAAAAAAATTGAGTATCGAGCGCAAAGCATGCATGATTTTGAGAATGACTTCGGCAGTACTCGCGCAGAGTTTTTCGAATACCTGACCAACGGTTTTTATTGCCGTTGTAGCCCAGATTTTTACAATCTAACAGGCACCAAGCCAACGTCCTACTACGACTACTTAACGACGAGCGGTGCAAGTGGTGAGTCGGGTCTGGATGAGCTTTGGCAAGGTAATTTATGGAAGAAGGGCGTTGATGCCATGAAAGATGCGGCGGACGTAAAAAGCTAGATACAAAAAGCCTAATCCACATCGTAAATCAGCTCTCATTATCGTTAAAGTGATACCGAGCATGGATGGGAGTTCGCTGCTCCCGTCCTAAGATAAAATCAGCGGCGCGTGCAGCGATCATTTGAGTCGGTGCATTCAGATTCGCACTGATCACCTGCGGCATGACAGATGCGTCAACCACTCGTAGTGCATCAACCCCGTGCACTCGTAACTGTTCATCAACAACCGCCATCGAATCGATTCCCATACGGCATGTACCGCATGGATGGTAGTCCGTATCAGTCATCGTTCTAATTGCGTCAAGAATCTCTGCGTTGCTCTGCGCGCCGCGCATGGCATCGATTGGGTTTCCACGATATGGATCAAACGCTTTCTGCCTAACCAAATCCTGTGCGGCACGAACACCCTCTATCATTTCCTTCCTATCACGCTCTGTAGACATGTAGTTAAAGTGTAAAGCAGGTTTATCTAAGGGGTTAGCCGATTTGAGTTCGATGGAACCAACACTAGAAGGTCTGAGCTGATCAATACAAACAGTAAACGCCTGCTCAAGTTTTAGCTTTCCATTTTGTGAGCTGGTACCAATCGGTCCAAAATGATATTGCACGTTAGGATAAGTCGCATGTTCGTTGGCACGTATAAGGCCACCAGCCTCCCATATACTTGATGCGGCGACCCCATCTTTTCTCATCGCCCAACGGATGCCTGCCATGGCTTTGTGGTGTGGTTGCGCTAAAGCGTGAATGGAAACTGGTTCTTTACAGGCGTACTGGATATGAACGGTTGGATGATCCTGCAGGTTTTGCCCGACACCCGGCAAATCAGCGACTATATCTATTTGGTGACATTGTAAGTGTTGAGCGGGGCCCAAACCTGAGAGCATCATTAATTGGGGTGTATTAACAGCACCGCCGCTCAGAACAATTTCTTTGTGATTGCTAACATCGTGTTGCGCGCCATTGAATTCAAATCGTATACCGCTGGCACGGCGGCCATCAAATAAAATTTGTTTTACCATTGCATTGGTAATTAGCGTTAAGTTGTCACGCTTTAGAGCTGGCCTTAAGAACGCGACGGCGGCGCTGCAGCGGCGACCATTTTTCTTTGTAGCGTCCAGACGTGCCACACCTTCAGGTTTATACCCATTTAAATCGTCGGAATATCCTTGGCCTGCTTGCTGGCCGGCTTCGATAAACGCATCATATAGAGGGTTGTTAAAACTACCCTTCGAAACCCCTAATAAACCCTGATCACCTCGCCATTCATCAGCACCGCGATCGCTGTTTTCACCGTTTCTGAAATAGGGGAGACATCGGGCAAATGCCCATTCAGGGAGTTTAAATTCCTTCGCCCAGCGATCATAGTCCAACGGGTGGCCGCGCATGTATACCATGGAATTTATCGAGGATGAACCACCAACAACGCGTCCGCGGGGTATATCAATGTGGCGTTGGTTTAGCGCCGCTTCACATTCAGTCTTGTAATTCCAGTTGAGCTTGGGGTTGTTATAAACATCGTAAACACCGGCTGGTATGTGGATGAGTAAATTTCGATCCATTGGACCAGCTTCAAGAAGCAGGACTGAGTTGTTAGGATCTTCACTCAGCTTGTTCGCAAGCACACACCCTGCGGAACCTGCACCGACAATAATGTAATCGTATGTATACGCCTTTAATTTCATGTTACATCGGCCATTACAAATACGATCAGGGTAAATCCGAGCTTATCTGATTATGTTTCTTTTGCAAAAAGCCGGAAAGGCGTTGTAATCCTACCTTTAAAACATCAGTATTATTTGCAAACCCAATTCGTGCGTAGCCTTCCATGTCCAGAGCTGAGCCCGGCGTTAACATCACGCCTGTATCTTGCAACAGAGCAACGCAAAACTCTCTTGAAGGCATATCAGTACTGTATGTTAATAAGGCCGTTGTACCTGATAAGGGTTTAATCCAATTAATATGCGCTTCGTTGTCGACCCATGCGCTAAGCAATTGAAGGTTTGCTCGGGTTATGGCGCGATATCTTTTTAAAAATGACCGTAGTTCGCTAACGCTATCGTGGCTTTGCCCACAGAGGTCTGAGAGTTCTGCCACAGTTATACTATCAACACAGGCTTTGGCTAAGTTGTAGTCACACTTTGTTTCGAACTCATTCATCCAAAGTTCAACGCCAAGGGTTTGATGTACACAGTATGAGTTCCTAGTTTATCTACAGGTTAAAGATTGTTGACGACTTAACGGTAATGCAGTTTAATAATTATTTGCGCCCTTCCAGTCCATCTGCTGCAGCGCCGCCACCGGGTATTTTCATCTCAAAGACTTCGTCAACGACGCAGTAGTCGTAGTAACCAAGTCTTGCTATGGGCTTTATTGTTGGAATATCAATTTTGCCATCCTTGGTTAAAACCTCATCTTTAACATGAATACGCACTACCTCGGCGAAAACAACATCCACGCTGCCAACAGGACTATTCCCAGGCAAATGTTGAGTCGAGAGATATTTGCATTCGAAGTGACAGGGAGATTCAGCAACGCGTAAACCAGGTGCATCTACGCAGTCTATGCCAGTTACCTTAGCTTCGGTAAATTCATCGACATCGGCGCAAAATGCTTGCGCAGAACGATTGACAGCCTCACGTAACTCCCAGGTAGCCATATTCCACACGAACCAACCGGTTTCTTGCGCATTGACTACCGTATCTTTTTTTCGTCCATCCGGATAACGATTAGCGGCGAACATAACCATCGGAGGATCGAAGGTTAGATTCTGCCACTGACTGTAAGGCGCCAGATTGTGCACGCCATCGTTAGATACAGAAGAGAGCCAACCAATCGGTCTGGGCACCGTACAGCTCTTAAACGGGTCATACCGGACTGGTCGTTCATCGTGTCGTGGGTCGTAGTGCATATCCGCTCTCATGGCTTTCTGGGGACAGTTTACTTAAAGGCGGCAGCAGGTTCCAGAATAATGCGCTACTGGGGTGAACAATAAGCCTGCAAATCGTTGTTCAGGGTGCGTCACAAGGTCGTTTCGAGAATACTCCGAAACCATGCCATTCTGCGCATAGTCAGCAATTAGGTAAACTGTCCCCGGAAATAGGAGTGGAGCGCGTTGTGACTAGGTGGGTACTGTTGGTAGGCGGGATTTTCGCTGGTATGGCTGTGATGATCGGGGCGTTTGGCGCGCACGGGCTTAAAGCGGTGTTGGACCCTAAAGCCTTGGGCTGGGTTCAAACGGGTGCTCAGTATCAAACAACGCACGCTTTGGCGCTTTTGGCCTGTGGTCTATTCACGGCGAGTAAATCGATAACGGTTACGGCAGTGCTATTCATCATGGGTATTTTGTTGTTTAGCGGAAGTCTGTATGTCATGGCAATGACGGGCAATGTGTCGCTTGGCATGATTACACCGCTCGGTGGCGTGTTGTTAATTGGAGGTTGGATATCGTTTTGTATCAGCGTTTGGAAAACTACTTAAAATGAACACTTTGTCTACGCTAATTGGAGATGGCTCTTGAGTGATACAACTGAGAGCAGGATGATGCCAGGGCGGCAACGTCGGGGAGGGCGCGCTGCTCTAAGAAAGAAAAGAGCACAGCGCTCATCCAATATGCTGCCCGCTTTAAAGCGAAAGCTACCTCATGTGGAACCCATGAGCGAAGAGCAGATTTTAAAGATTGACCATGCATCAATGGACATACTTGAAGAAGTCGGTGTTGTATTCCGTGATGATCAAGCAATTGCTGATTGGAAATCGGTTGGTGCGGATATCAAAGACGGCGATAGAGTGCATTTAGATCGGGGTCTGATTCGCGAGTTAATAAAAACCATTCCATCAAGTTTTACTTTTCATGCTCGCAACCCTCATAACAATCTCCCGTTCGGCAATGATCATTCTATTTTTGTACCCATGACGGGTGCGCCTTATTTGCGCGATCTTGACGACAAGCGCCGTGGCCCAACACTTGCCGACTTGGCCAACTTCCATAAATTATCACACATGCTTCCGGCCATACATTCAAGTGCGCACCACATCGTAGAGCCCATGGATCATGCCATCTCACACCGCCATCTACGCATTACCTATTCGTCGATGAAGCACTCTGACAAAACATTTATGGGTATGACCACATCTGGCAAGAACGCCGAAGATGTGCTTGATATGTGCGCAATCATGTTTGGTGAAGAATTTTTAGAAACACATGCTGTTGTCACAGGCAACTGTAACGGTAACTCTCCGCTTGTATGGGATGAGACGATGTTGTCGGCGATGCGAGCGTTTAATCGTCGCAATCAACCCGTATTGTGTTCCCCGTTCGTGCTTGGTGGGGCAAACACGCCAGCCTCAACAGCGCCGGCCGTCGCTCAACTCAATGCAGAAGCCTTATCCGCATTGGCTTACACGCAGGTTGTCCGTAAAGGATGCCCCGCCATTTATGGACATTACTTATCAACCGTATCCATGGCCTCTGGCGCGCCGATGGCCGGCACGCCGGAAATTAGTTTGATGAATTTTATGATTGGTCAGATGGCCCGTTATTACGATGTGCCATGGCGTACGTCCAACACCTTAGGTGGCGCCAAAACATTTGATGCTCAAGCCGGCTATGAAAGCGCCTCCACTATGATGGCTGGAATCTTAGCTGGAGCCAATTACTTATGGCATTCTGCAGGTTGGAACGAAGCTGGTATGCATTGTTCAATGGCTAAGTTTATTGTCGATGCCGAGCAATGCGCGATGGCTTATCGCATGGCCGAAGGTATTCGGTGGGACGACTTTGATGAAGCTCTATCAGCCGTTAGAGATATCGGGCCCGGTGGGCACTACTTGGGTCACGAGCACACGCTGGCCAACTTTCAAGAAGCGTTTTTTATGCCTCGCATGTTTGACAACAACTCCATTGAACAGTGGGCAGCAGAGGGTAGTACAGAGATTACACAACGCGCACTTAAAGAAGCGCGCGCATTGCTAGATGCTTACGAGGAACCAAAGCTTGATGAGTCAGTGAATGAAGCTTTGTTAGAGTATATCGCGCGTCGGGAACATGAAATCCCTGCAGCAGAAGCATTAAACACTGAGTTCTAGTTATCGTTGTGTGAACGAATCATACTGCGATTAGGCTAACCACATCGGTAGCTCTCGCCTGTGCTCGCCGGTACAGCTTGCTTTAACACAGCTTTCAAGGTTAGCAAAGTGCATATCGCGCTGGACCAAGGCCGGACCGTAGTGCGCGTATTTACCAGAATTTGTCATTAGAATAGTTGCGTTTTTAGGTATAACCGGTTCGGTTATCATGCACCAACACGTATCCGTGATGACTTCAACGCCGAATCTTTCTAACGTATCTATATAGCCATGAGCCGCTGCTTCGTTATGAATCTCTCGACCAAGCGTAACTATGAATCTTACGTTTGCGTCTCGTTTTTTATTTAAAACAAGTCGAGCCAGAGTCTCACATTCTGTGAGCGAAAGATGCGGGTTGCCGATGCAAACCATGTCCACGGCATTTGATTTTGCTGTGTTAAGTTCATTAAAACTTGTGGTTAAAGCTTGCTTCGTTATTGTATGAATGTTGTCAATAAGCGCCTTTTTTTCACACCACGAATGTGCGTCATTGCTCTCTGGTGTCACCCCAAACATATGAAACATCGCTGCGGAAGAACTCGTTGCAAACGCGGCGCTGAATGCTTTTAAGTCATCCAGTGAAGGGTGATAGCCGTCGAGACCGTAAATCATGGGTAAATCGTTGGCTGCGACCAAGCCGATGTGATAGCCCAGTAATGGCCAGAATGCATCATCAGGCTCTGTCAGCGGATCGACTCTTATGCACAGCGTGGGTAGCCTGCCATCGTCCATGTGGCTGCCAGCCGCAGGTGCACGGCCCGTTAGCGCGATGAAAATATCGAGAAAGTCTGGATACTTCTGGGTGCGCGCGCCGATAACACTGTTGGCAAACATAACGGCGTTAGATTCCGCCCAAACAATTTGCTCGGAAAATTCGGGGGCAGTGTTTAACAAGTAGGGTGCGCAGGTGAAACTGGGTTTTGCCCCCATTTCCATAAATGCATAGCCGAGTTGACTTGCAGGCTGCCCTAAGTTTTCGCTGATGCCGTGTTCTCGCCAGCGTCTTTCATCAATGGATATTGCATTAAGTGTGGTTGGAATGCGCACTTTCGCACCGCGTTTCACCAACGCCTGTGCAAATGCAAGGCTTGAGGGACCGTGATAGATACAGGCATCGATATGGGCTTGAGTTACGTCAATGAGTTTCGATGCGCCTTGAATTTTTGCAATGCACAATAAAATCTCCATCGCCATCTTTGCCGCATCACCATACATGCCATTAAGCATGTCTTGATCATTTTTGCTTAATTCAATTGTTTGCGCGGCATGCCGCTCGGTTATTTTAGCTGCGTTAATGTCTAATGAGTTTGATCTATTATCAATCTCCGGCAAGGTTAATACGCCATTGTCTACTTCTGCTCTTATACCTGTTTTGAGCGCTCCTAGGTCGTTATGTTCTATTCTGATAACAGGTAAGGTTCGATCGAACATTTCTTGGGCGACTAATACTCCTAGAGTCAGAATATCTTCTGCTTCGGTAAATACCAGTGCTGCCGGCGCGCAATCGTTAAGTATGAGTTCTAACAGTGCGCCGCTGCCGGAGCAAGATCCTCTACCACTGGGTATAACCAGTATCTTGTCCTTTACATTGTTGTGCTTAAGCGGATGATGCTCATCGATAACAACACCGGTCTCTGTGTCTATCCCTCCCCAAAAACTGATACCTACGTGTGAAACTAACAATTCGCCCGTAGAACGGCCTTCAACCAAAACCGTGCCCGCAATGCATGATTGCTGCGTTTGAGCGTTATTGTTTCTCATTTTTGATCTTCACAGAATCTAGTTAATGGTTGATTTTGCAACAAGCTCTGCTTGGCGCTGCTCTTATGCGTGTGGTATCGGTGTGAGTATTCTATACGCGGCATCAGCCGCTCGATACCCAGTTATCTTTCAAGTGCTTGGTGTTGTATTAGTTATATCAGCCTTCGGCGTCTTACTGCTTGGAACAAATCGAATACAACGGTTGTTGTTGTGGTTTGATTCTCAGGGCAATGTGCTAATAAGATTGTGGTTATTTTTGGGTGCGCTATTTGTGGGTTATTTATTCTACGCTTTGTCTTGATTTTCATTCGGCAGCTAATCCTGACTTTCAACGCTGACTCACAAGTGGATTTGACGTGGGCTGAGGCTTAAAAGGCCTCGGCTGTTACGATCACACCATCTGCATCGGCGTACAGATAGTCTCCAGGCCGAAACTCAATACCACCAAACGAAAGTGGAATATCTCGCTCGCCGGCCGTTACTGGTATGGATTTTTTTGAACAAGTTCCAAGCGCAAACAGCGCCACCGGAATGTCTTTTATCTGTTGTGTATCTCGAATGTAGCCGTTAACGATAATGCCCGCGTAGTTATTTTTGTGCGCAAATTGCATCAGCATTTCGCCGACAATGGCGAAATAAGCCGCGTCGGCATCCACCACGACCACCTTCCCATCGCCAGGCTCATCGCGTAACAATGTGATTAGGTCGCTGTTATTGAGGTTTAACCGAATAGTGACGATTTTGCCTTGGCACATCATTGCTGCGCCGTAGTTTTGGAAGCCTGGGCCAAGAACGGCTACTTTATCTGGGTATTTATCGCAAAAGTCGGCTGTATAGTCGGCCATGCCTGATTCTCCGGTGCTAGCTGGGCGCTCGTGATTATCGAGCTAATTGGCACAATTCTACCATCTCAAACCGGCTCTACATGGTCACTTTTGATACTATGGCTGCTTGATACGAGGCACGTAAACCATGAAAGTCGTAACGGGTGTGATTGGCAACGATATTCACGTTGTTGCCAATCGGTTAATGGACCTGTCGCTCAACGCGCGCGGGTACGAGGTATTCAATTTGGGTGTGAATACCTATCTCGAAGAATTCTTCGATGCAGCGGTAGAGACAGGCGCCGAGATACTTCTAATATCTTCATTGAATGGTGAAGCTGAAGGTTGGGGGCGTGAGGTCAAACTGCTTAAATCTAAATACAAAAGCTTGGATAATCTAATCATGATGATTGGGGGCAATCTGACCGTCGGCAGTGGTAATGCTGAAGATATTGTGCCGCGTTACAAGAACTACGGCTTTGATCTCGTGTGTCATCAAGTTGATTTGAACACCGGCTTAGACATGCTTGAAGACTACATCAAGGAACACCAACACGCATGAGTCAACTCCAAGAAGAACGCGAGATCATTCTCGGTAACGAAAATGTTGATGCTTTTGATTTCGATGAAGTACGTGAATTTGTAAAAGGCGCTGATGAGCGACTTTTTATATCACATCACTTTGCAAACAAAGACAAAATGCTAGTGCAACCTCGTGGTGGCTTTCCGACCTACGAAAAGCAGTTTGCTCTGTATGAATTTTTCGTCGATGCCAATGTTGATGTATTGCCACTAACGATTGATTCGAATACGCGCTTAAACGACTACACAACAGCTAAGAAGATGCTGCGTTTAAGTGAGGCTAATGAAATCGATATGCTCAATGGCTACCCCTTAGTTAATCACGGGTACCGCAGCACGCGAAAAATGATGACGCACTTCAATCACCCGGTAAGTTTGCGCCATGGCACACCCGATGCGAGATTATTAATAGAAATTGCCATTGCGTCTGGGATATTTGAGATCGAAGGTGGGCCAATCACGTATTTGCTACCGTATTCAAAAAACTTCCCACTCGATAAGGCCTTTCTCTATTGGAAATATGTAGAACGAGTGTGTGCCGACTATTCAACATTGAATAAGCCAATTAATCGAGAGTCGTTTGGTCCGTTAACCGCAACCCTGGTACCGCCATCAATCACGATTGTGATTCAGTTATTGGAGATGTTGTTGTCATTGGAAGAGGGTGTCAAATCGTTCTCAGTATCATTTGCACAGCAAGGCTCGATGCTACAAGACGTGGTAACAGGTACCGTGACGCGAAAATTGGCCAATTATTACGCCGAGAAAATTGGGTGTGAGGATGCGGTCATCAACCTTGTCTACCATCAATGGATGGGGGCATTCCCCAGTGATGCAAATTCTGCCGACCAGTTGATCAATATGTCAACGGTGATCGCATCAATGGTAGGTGCGGATAAAATTATCACCAAAACCAATCAAGAGGCAATTGGCATACCCACAAAAGAGGCTAATGCGCAAACAGTTGCCAATACCCAATACACGCTAAACATACTCAGTGGTTTGCCTGCAATTGTAGATGAGCAGGAAGAAGAAATTCTAACGGCTGAAGTGCACGCTATTATGGAAGCGGTGTTTAACGATCCGGCGGATACTCTTTGGCGTAAAGTTTTTAACTGTATTAAGAGCGGCATTATTGACGTGCCATTTTCACCACACATAATAAATCACAATAAAATGATCACCATTCGGGATGCACAGAAAAATATTCGAATAATTGATCGTGGCAACGTACCTATACCTGATCATTGCTTTGAGTATGAAAAATCACAATGCGACCTGAACAAAGATACAACGGATATTGTAAATGACATCATCCACGATATCGGGATAATGATGTGAGCAACGTAAGCGATAAACTCCTGATCGATATTGGTAGTACCTATTTTAAGGTCAGTACCGATACATCAATAGAGCAACACTTTAGGGATTTCAATAAGCAAATCCTGGATGATCTGAATCACAAATGTGGTGAAACCGTTCAACGTTATGAGCCTGACAATATTCATATCTGTTCTTCTGCTAACGGCGGCCTCAGTACGCTTATTATCGGGTTAACCGAATCCTATTCACTCAAGTATGCGTCTAATATTGCGTTCAATTCCGGAATTAACATTATTGAATCGATCGTTTTTCAAAACATTGAGGATTACTCTATTCCGAGTGATCTTATTGATGTTGTGATAATCGTTGGCGGAATTGATACAAATGGTGGCGTATTCGATGAGCGGCTCGATAGTTATCTCTCAAAACTGAACTATTCGAATGTGGTATTTGTCGGCAACTCTCCCGATGCGCAAGATCTTAATGAGCGAATCAAGTCTTTGGTAGTGTTGCCGAACATCATTGACGATCGTCTTCACATCGTTGAGGCGCACTTAAAAGAGTACTTGACCAATCTTTATCAACAAGACATTGAGGGTAAAGAAGACATAAAAAATTTATACGATATTACGGGGAATCAGATTTATTCAACCCCTTATGTGGTTAATAAATCATTACCGCATATTAATGCCATCTTTTCAGTCACAGATCCTTTTATCTTGCTGGACATTGGAGGCGCTACCACCGACGTCCACTATTCCAAAGATTTGGTTAGCGACAATATCGTGACTGAGCAAGGCCATGATCGAATCGTATTTAAGAAGTTAGGTGTTTATAAATCACGCCAATCACTTGTTTATACAGCAGAGCAAAATGAGTTTGCCTACGAACTGCTGATGCATTTAAAAGTCACTGAGAATATTTATAAAGAAAACAGTGAAAAAGCGACCAAAGTGATAATGCAGTTGGCCATATTCCTTGTACTCAGTGAGATGTCTCACTATCGACCCTCCTATGTAACGCTTAAATTATTGGCAATGAACTCAATCGTCTTCACAGGTGGTATTACAAAGGTGTTAAACCAAAAAGACATAGAAGATGTTGTCGCGTTTTTCTATCGAAAAATACTCAATTCAGATCATAAGCCAGTTACTGTAATCGACCGTAACTACGATATCTGGACTATTGGCGCTAAGGAGCATGCATCATGTCAATAAACTGCATACGCATTTTGTTGGAAAACGCCGCTCTATCTCATCCCGATAAAGTTGCAATTACTTATAACGAAGAAAAGATTACCTATGCGGACCTTTTAACTCGCGTAAATCAGGTAGCTCTGTATTTACAAGAGTTGGACATGCCAAAAGACACGCGGGTCGGGTTGTATTCGAACAAGAGCATTTCCCAAGTTATAGCGATACTGGCGATTCTTTCTACCGATTACATATTGGTTCCTTTAACGCGCTTGTTAAAACCTGAGCAGGTGCAATACATCATTGATGATTGTGAAATTCAGTGCATCATTACCGATAAGCTAAAACTTAAAAGCATAGAAGAAATTGAGTTCACTGGTCACGTGGTCTCCATTGAAACGGCCGATAAGGATATTCCTTCGTTTGAGGAAATATTCAAGTATTACAACAAACCGTTTAGTTGCGATATAAACGGACATGAAAATGCGGTTATTACATACTCGTTCGGGCTCACTGGAACTCCGAAGGGTATTGTTATATCGCATCGAAATTTAATAGATTCTGCACGCGTTGTATCACAATACTTAGAGTTAACTGAAGACGATGTTATATCTGGATTGCTTATTTTTAATCTTGACTATGGTCTAAACCAGATCTTTTGCTCAATCATGAACCGCGCAACATTGGCATTGCACCGTTTTATATTACCGGACGATTTTTTCAATCATTTAATCAACGATCAGGTGACTGTTTTACCTTTGATGCCGGTTAACATCTCCCAGATGTTTGATGAGGATCTATACACACAACCCAATATCGAGCTGTTCGATAATGTAAGGACCATCACTTCATCGGGTGGTAACGTTACGAATCGCATGATAGAAGATTGTGAAAAAACATTTAGAAATGCACGATTTTTTTCGATGCACGGTTTAACCGAAGCATTCCGTTCAACCTACCTAGACCCTTCACAAATAAAAATTCGACCAGATTCAATTGGCAAGCCAATTCCGGATGTGGAGCTATATGTCATTAATGAAGAAGGCAAGGAATGCGCAACCCGAGAAGTAGGGGAGCTGATTCACCGTGGCAGTTACATTTATCGAGGATTTTGGAATGCGCCAAAAGAGACTGCAGAACGATTTAAGTCTGTGCAAATTCTAAAAGATGTTATAAAAATAGAAGGTCAGTTAGCCGATGAAATCGTGGTCGCAACGGGTGACTATGTCTATAAAGATGAAGAAGGATATTACTATTTCGTTTCGCGTCGCGATGACATGATCAAAACGAGCGGCTTCCGTGTTTCCCCTTACGAAATAGAATCGGTTGTGGAAAAAAATCTCCCACAAATTCAACAGTGTGCTGTTTTTGGTATGGATAACCCTCAAATTGAGGAGGAGATTGTCATGGTCTATTCAGCGCCAAGTGAAATTTCCGAAAAGGAGATAAGCTTTGAACTCAAAAAGCACTTGGCAAGCTATATGTTGCCAAGCCGTATTGTGTATCGAAAATCTTTACCATTGGTGCAAAGCGATCAGAATCAAATCAACAAGGACGAATTAAAACGAGAATTGGCGGGTATGTAGCGCTGGCTACTTGTAGTAGAGGTGTGCGTTCCCGCTCCTCAATCCGATTGCAATAAATTTTCAATAAGAGTTGTTAAAAAGTTCTCTATTCGATAAAAAACCACTCGTATTAATTATCCCAGTCGATAAGTAACTCACTTGGTCCACGAAACGTAATATTTGCAGAATATTTTAGCTCCTGCCCCTCAACCAGTCGCAAGCTAGGCAATCGCTCAGATAAGGCTTCAATGGCTGCTGTCGCTTCCAATCTTGCCAAGCGTGCGCCAAGGCAAAAATGAATGCCGTGGCCGAAAGAGATGTGTTTGCGGGCATTCTTACGCCGCATATCGAATTCTGAAGGGGTATCAAACAGAGAAGGTTGATGGTTTGCAGCGCCTAAACTTAGAAACACTTGGGTGCCTGCTGGAATATCAACACCGGCAATATGAGTATCGACGTTTGTACGCCTGCGCCAGCTAGTTTGTGGTGACTCATACCTGAGTACCTCCTCCAGGGCATTGGGAATCAGCGAACTGTCTGCACAAATCGCATCCCAATCATCGCGTCTATTCAGTAGGCATAGTAGGGAATTGCTCATAAAGTTACTGACGATTTCGTGTCCTGCAAAAGAATGGCCATAGATTATGGATTCAACTTCGCGATAGGCCAAGTCCTCAGGATTAGCCTCATGCGCATTGAGTAGTTCAGAGGTTAGATCATCTTTACGATCTTCAAATCGCTTAGCCACAAATGATCGGCAGTAACGCCAGTATTTCAACATTTTCTGAGCAATTTCTACCTGTTCGTCTTCATCAGGGTTGCCCCATGTAAAAGCCAATCTATTTCCAGTCCATGAAATCAGCTGTTCATCATCGGCTTCATCAAAGCCGATAAAACGAAATATAATTTGACCTGGAAGTGGATGACCGAAGGCTTTGACAAAATCAACAGGCCCGCCATGTTCAATCATGGCGTCAATCAATTCTTGACTGCGTCGACGTATATAAGGTTCCAGTATTTTCATTCGACGGTTAGAAAATCCGTCTTGAGTGTATTTTCTAATGCGTGTGTGATCAGGTTGTTGTCGGTTCGACATTACCGCGACTGGATTAAAATCCTCATGAGCAAGTATTGCCGCGGCTCGATCACAAATGGGAAAAACAGGGTCTTGCACATTGCCTGATGAATACACATCGTGGTCACGAAACACTTCGCGTAAATCTTCCATCCTGGTGACTATTAAATAGCCCAATTTTTGTGAATAGAAAATTGGATTTTGTTCTCGTATCTGAGCTAACTGCGGGTAGGGGTTGCTCAGATACTCGCTAGTGAAGGTTGTAAAGTCATGATCGATTGGACAACCCGTAGGTTTTGTTTGTGCCGGTATACTAATATTGTGGTACGCGCCTTCTTCTTTGGTGCTCATGGTGGGCCTAATCCTGCTTCACTTAGCTATAAGTAGATTCTACAAATACCTATTGGAAAGAGCAATACAACTTACTCAGCTGTGTATGCCGAAACATGATCGAGCTGTAGTTTGAATGCTCCATCTTGCTTGTCATAAATATACAAGCCTAGTTCTTTTATATTGGCAATATCCAGCACTGGCCCCTCTAACAGAAATCCACGAAATTGTGGTTGAAAACTTGTGAACGGAATATTGATGGTCATCCAATCATTGTCGTAAGTGTTGAAGTCCGCCCAGTAGCTGATTCGGCGGCCGCGCCAAGTGGCATCGGTTTGTATGTGCCAGGTGTAACGTCTACCATCGGCTTTCAGGCTTAGTTGTATGCCTGCGTATTCGGACAGATCAAGACGAAGCGGTCGCGTGCGAATAGAGCTAAAGCCACCGCCGTTGGTATTGGTAACCCCGGTGAAAACTAGCTGCATATTATCAATAATGTATTTACCCGAACTTCTGCCGCCCATAACAGTATCGTTTTGCACATACCAGTTAAAATTTGCATGTTGTTCGCCAAAATTCGTGAGTATTGTTGCGTCTTTAATGGCATCCGCCTCGTTAGCATGAACGCGTGCAGTTACTGCTATTAGCGCAAGCGAACAAAGCAATAAAGTCCATTCCGGGAGTTTCATGTTTGCCATTCGTGCCCAAAGTTTTTGGGAATTAGCAAGTTGTGTTTGCCAACGTTTTCGATAGAGCGTTCACCACACAGTGCCATAGATAGATCGAGCTCTTTGCGGATCACCTCTAACGCGGTTGAAACACCACGTTCACCCATGGCCCCAAGGCCGTATACATACGAGCGCCCAATGTAAGTACCCTTTGCACCCATGGCCATGGCCTTAAGTACATGTTGCCCAGATCGGATGCCACCATCGATATGTACTTCGATTTTATCGCCGACGGCCTCCAGTATTGATGGCAGTGCTTTTATCGAACTAATAGCTCCGTCAAGCTGTCTGCCACCATGATTGGAAACAATAATGGCATCGGCTCCAACGCTTAACGCCATTTTCGCATCTTCGGCGTCAAGTATGCCTTTAAGAATTACCTTACCGCCCCACATTCGTTTAAATTGTGCAATACGCTCCCAATTAAGCGATGGGTCAAATGCCTCTGCTGTCCAGGATGAAAGAGAAGAGGGATCGGTTACACCTTTTGCGTGGCCAACAATGTTGCCAAAGAAGCGACGTTTAGTTTTTAACATATCAAGCCCCCATGGAATTTTGGTGGCCATGTTGGCGATTGACTTAGGTGTTAGTTTGGGCGGCGCTGAAAGTCCATTTTTAAGATCTTTATGTCGCTGTCCTAATATTTGCAGATCAACGGTAATAACAATTGCAGAACAACCTGCAGCCTTCGCACGGTCGAACAAGCGTTGCATAAAATCGTCGTCCTTTAGTGTGTACACCTGGAACCAGAAGGGTTTGGTCGTCACACTAGCAACGTCCTCAATTGAACATATTGACATCGTTGAAAGCGTGTAGGGAACGCCAA
Organism: uncultured Granulosicoccaceae bacterium; assembly: GCA_938035945.1. Taxonomy (GTDB): domain Bacteria; phylum Pseudomonadota; class Gammaproteobacteria; order Granulosicoccales; family Granulosicoccaceae; genus Granulosicoccus. Next base: position 238 of record CALHOU010000059.1, on the reverse strand, counting down.
ATTTTTCAGCCGCTTTAGCAGCCTTCATTTCACCATCGGCGTTTTGCATGCCGGTTAAACCAATTGGCGCGAGTGCGACTGGCATAGCTACATCTTCGCCAATCATCTTCGTTTCTAAACTACGTCCATCCATATCAACCGCAACTCGCTGTCGCAAACGGATCTGATCGAAGTCATTTGTATTATCTTTAAACGTTTGTTCAGTCCAACTACCGGTTTCGGCGTAGTCGTAAAACAT
>CALHOU010000058.1 GCA_938035945.1 uncultured Granulosicoccaceae bacterium | reverse complement strand
GGAGACCATGGTTCACGGCGATCTGCACTCGGGCTCTATCATGTCCACCGAATCTGATTCGCGGGTGATCGATCCTGAATTTGTGCAGTACGGGCCGATGGGTTTTGATGTTGGAATGCTATGTGCGAATTTCCTGATGGCGTATTTCAGTCAACCAGCCCATCGAAGTGACAATCTTATCGATTATCAAAATTGGATATTGAGTGTTATCCAGGACACCTGTGAAACCTTCGACGCAGAATTCAGGCGACTCTGGACTAGCGAACGCACCGGCATGCTTTATCCGGCCACCCTATTCGAACATCAGGGTCAGGACAGTGCGCCTGCATGCGATGCCGTATTAAAAGGAATCTGGTCTGATGCCTGGGCTATTTGCGGCATTGAAATGCACAGGCGTTGTTTGTCCCTGGCACACAATGCGGATTTTGAAGACATTGAAGATACGGCCGCAAGAGCACCACTTGAAGCGCGCAACCTTATGATGGGGGCAGAGCTTATCGAGCGTGCCAGCGAAATAAAAAGCGCTTCACAGGTGTGCGATTTGGCCATCACCTACAACAGCAAGGATTTTTTGTGAAAGTAAATGGCAAGCACTACCGTTCGCTTTGGTGGAACCAGAACGACCATGTACTCGAAATCATTGATCAACGTTGGCTACCGCACGATTTTCGCGAACAACAAGTTGCGACTATGCAGGACTTTGCAGACGCGATTAGTGAAATGCGAGTGCGTGGTGCACCACTGATTGGCGCAACCGCTGCCTATGGCATGGCCTTAGCTATGGCAGAAGACTCCTCTACCGAGAATCTAGAAAAAGCTTGGACGTTTCTAGAAAAAACTCGCCCAACCGCAGTCAATCTACGTTGGGCGTTGAACCGTTGTCGACAACATCTGCAAACATTACCAGAAACTGAACGCGCCGCATCTGCGCTGAAGCTTGCGCATGAAATCGCTGACGAAGATGTTGAGATCAACCGCAATATCGGTGTTAATGGTTTACAGCTTATCCAAGAGATAGCCAAACGAAAACCTGCCGGTGAACCCGTCCAGCTACTCACACATTGCAATGCAGGTTGGTTGGCAACGGTTGATTGGGGGACGGCAACAAGCCCAATGTTTCAGGCACATGATGCAAACATCGACTTGCATGTGTGGGTCGATGAAACACGACCGCGCAATCAAGGTGCTTTAACTGCATGGGAATTGGGTAGTCACGGCGTGCCGCACACCTATATAACGGATAACGCCGGTGGACATCTGATGCAACATGGTCAGGTAGACATGGTCATCGTCGGCACTGATCGTACCTCTCGCCGAGGCGATGTGTGTAACAAAATTGGTACGTATCTAAAAGCACTGGCAGCGAAAGATAATAATGTGCCCTTCTATGTTGCCCTTCCCTCGCCAACGATTGACTGGTCCGTCAGTGATGGCGTGGCAGAGATTCCAATTGAGCAACGCAATCTACGCGAAACGACTCATATACAAGGTAAAACAGCAGACGGCTCAATCGACTGGGTTCAGGTATCACCCGATGGAACCGCCGGTGGCAATCCTGCTTTTGATGTCACGCCCAATCACCTCGTGACCGGGCTTATTACTGAACGCGGTATTTGCGCTGCTTCAGAAGACGCATTAACAGCCTTGTTTCCTGAACTCGCGTAAGAGTCGCGCCATTGATAAACAATACAACTCAAGTGTCCAGTAAAGCCTGCCAGGAGCCGGCTGGTATTTCCAGTCGTGGCGACACGCCAATCATTGAAGCCGCCTGGCTTTACTATCACAACGGTCTGAACCAAAACGATATAGCCAAGCGCATGCAAGTCAGTCGAGCATCGGTTGTCAATTACCTCGGTGAGGCCAGAAAGCGCGGATGGGTTCGCGTATACCTGAACAACGATGTCTTTCTTGGACAACAGCTCTCAGCAGAGCTGTGCGATGCCTTTGGGCTCAAAGAAGCGTTGGTAGTACCAGATGATTCGTCAAACACTGCAGGCGATGTCGATAGAGTAACCAGAGCCGCAGCGGATTGGTTACCAAGACTTTTACAGCCTGGCGATTTACTCGGGGTGTCATGGGGCGAAACAATATACCGCTTGGCCCAGCAGTTAAGCAGACACCCAATTGATGCGCTAACGGTTGTGCAACTGCTGGGTTCGCGACCGGCAGCACTTGGTTTTGCAGCCGAAGCTTGCACAACTATGTTGGCACAAAAGCTGGACGGTCACTGTATCAACTTGCATGTTCCTCTTCTACTCTCGACTAAAGCGGTGCGCGATATTCTGTGCGTAGAACCTGTTATTGCAGAACAATTAGCTGCCCTATCTAACTGCAATAAAGTCTTGTTTGCGTGTGGAACCTGCGTTGCTGATGCGCATATAGTACAGACCGGTTTAATCGCTGAGCATCAGCTATCTCACTATACAGAAAAGGGCGCTGTGGGCGTTATCTGTGGACGCTTGATCGATGGTGATGGGCATTCGGTCGTCGCCGATGTAGAAGAGCGTATGATTGGTGTCACGCTTGAGCAAATGCGAAACAAAGAGATGGCCTTGCTTGTGGCAGCAGGAGCGGGTCGCGGTGTATCAGCAAGGGCGGCTATAAAAGGTGGCTATGTTACTCATCTAGCCACCAGCAGTAGCATTGCACGTGAGCTGCTTGCAAGCGTGTGAACATTAGTTTTCAGTGAGTTTATGAGTCTAAAACAAACGTGTGTCCGCAGTGAATTGGACCAGTATGGACGGGTTGCGTTCTACTTTAGAGTTGCAGACTGCGTAGTCGTAAAGCGTTGCCAATGACGGACACTGATGAAAGTGACATTGCGGCAGCGGCGATCATGGGTGACAACAGGCTTCCTGTTATGGGATACAGAATGCCGGCAGCTATGGGCACTCCAATTGCGTTGTAAGCGAATGCGAAGAACAGGTTTTGCTTGATGTTTCGCATCGTGGTACGCGCAAGCTTTCGGGCTCTAACAATGCCGGTTAAATCACCTCCTAATAAAGTGATACCGGCGCTTTCAACCGCAACGTCTGCCCCTGTTCCCATAGCTATGCCAACATCGGCGCTGGCCAATGCCGGTGCATCGTTAACACCATCCCCGGCCATTGCGACGACACGCCCGCTTTGGCGAAGCTCATTGACAATGGCCAACTTATCTTCAGGCAACACACCAGCGCGACTCTCATCAATGCCTAATTGCTGAGCGATGGCTTCAGCGGTTGCTTGGCTATCACCGGTCGCCATGATGATTCTCATACCCTGCTCCCGAAGCTGCTCTATCGCTGCAGGTGTCGTCTGTTTTATAGCGTCAGACACGCCAATAACCCCGGCTAGGACACCGTCCACGGCACAGTACATCACTGTCTTACCTTCAGCTTTCAGGTTTTGAACATTATCAGGCAGGTCTTCGAGCTTGATCTTTTGCTGCGTCATCATCGCGGTATTGCCTAATGAGACCTTGAATCCGTCAATGGTGCCGAGAACGCCCATGCCGGTAACAGATTCGAAATCCGCGACTGGTAAAAGTGGCGCTTTAGACGCTTCTGCACCTGCCACTATTGCGTCGGCCAGAGGGTGTGCAGAATCTCTCTCTAATGACCCTATCAACGATAACAACTGCTCACGCGTCACACTTCCTATTGGAACTACGTCCGTAAGGGACGGTTGCCCCTGTGTCAGCGT
>CALHOU010000057.1 GCA_938035945.1 uncultured Granulosicoccaceae bacterium | reverse complement strand
ATCTCAAGTTGAATCGGTTATCAGACTTCTACAATCGACAGCTGCACAATATCTAAGCAAGCGTCTACTATCCGTCTACATTTCTATTATTCCGTGAGGGCGGAGACAAATGCAGAACGGTAACTCATTGATTTCATTGGTGCACGGGGCCGGACTTGAACCGGCACGGTATTGCTACCGAGGGATTTTAAGTCCCTTGCGTCTACCAATTTCGCCACCCGGGCGTCGGGAGGGCTAGCCGTGAAAGTCACGACTTAATAGTCTCCACGTGGAGACTGTTTTGGCAATAGTATCGGTTAATGGAGGCTGAACCCGGAGTCGAACCGAGGTAAACGGATTTGCAATCCGGTGCATAGCCACTCTGCCATTCAGCCTTTGTACGATACTGCTCGGTGCAGGCGGCTATGCCTGAATTGCACCGAAGACGTAAGGATAGTCGATTTCGAGATTTTTAGCATGAAGAACCGACTAACTTCATACACTTAACGGCATGTTCTGCCGTAGGATTAGCTGGCCTGCTGGCTCTGTTGCTCGCCAGAGTCGGCCGGTTTCTCATGTGCGTCATTCGCAGCCGTTGGGAATCGCGACAAAATGGCGTCTAAACCGCTAAGTGGCAAGGTTGTAGAGCCTTCGCTGAGCGCTCGGGCACCCATGGTGGCTGACAAAATGATTTGGCTAAGCGCACCAGATTTTTCTAGTTGGGCGGTGGTTTCGGCCCCGTTAACCGGCTTGCTCACGAAGAAACCCTGTATTTCATCGCAGTGGTGATCACGCAGAAACAATAGCTGTTCCTGAGTTTCAACACCCTCCGCCAGTACGCGCATACCAAGGCTGTTGCCCATGGTGATGATCGAGCGGACAACACTTGCCTTCTTCTCGTCAACCGTACAGCCATTGACAAACATTCGATCAATTTTCAAGCGCGAAATCGGGAAGTGCTGCAGGTAGCCCAGTGATGAGTATCCGGTACCAAAATCGTCGATCGAAATGGTCATGCCCGCGTTGTGTAGCTTTTCTAAGTTATCGCGTGCCACATCAAGCTCATCGATGCCGATGGATTCGGTGATTTCAATTTCGATCACACTCGGCGGCATGTTTAGCTCGGTCATGATATCCAAGGTTTTAACGGCAAACACTGGGTCTTTTAATTCAACCGCTGACACATTCACCGCAACCGAATCAACACGATGACCTGATTGCTGCCAACGCTTGATCTGATCAACCACTTCAGTTAACACCCAAGGATTTAACTGATGGATTAAGCCGCTCTTTTCTGCCATGGGTATAAATTCGCCCGGCGAAATCATGCCCATGGTGCCATGATGCCAACGCAACAATGCTTCAAAGCCTATAACATCGCCCGAATTCAAATCCATTTTCGGTTGATAAAACACTTCAAGCTCGTCGCGTTCAATCGCCAAGTACAAGTCACTTTGCAAACGCAAATAACGTTTAGCCGCCTCGTCCATTTCAGCTGAATAGAAACTATAAATGTTTCGACCTTCTGTCATTTTCGCATTGCTGCACGCCACACATGCATTTTGTAATAGCGTTTCAGCGTTATGCCCGTCCTCACCAAAAATACTGATACCGGCATTGGTGTCAACCACGTACTCCATACCGCCAATAACAATGCGCTGATCGAACACTTTTAATAAGCGCTCTACAATGCCAGCGATACTTTCTTTTGCATCTATATCACTAAGCAGAACGGCAATTTCATTTTGCTCGGTTTGCGTAACAGAGCTTGTCATTTCATCCGCTTCGCCTTGAGACACGACATCTGCCAAGCGAAGCATATTCTTAATCCGATCAACCAACACAGCCGACAACTTATTGCCAATATTAAAATCAACATTATTCGCTATGTGCTGCAAACTCGATCCATCGAGCACAACCACAGCCATGACGTGCGACTCTTTCTTCGCCCGCTTAATTGCAGTTTCAATGTTGGCTGCCAACAACTGACGCTGCGTTAGCGTTTTGCCAGGCTCAACCAGCACCAATGCGCCTACACCGACATCATCTTCACGTCTGCGCTCTGATGGTCGTATGGCAACAGATGCAACATCTGCGTTAGCTGAAACCTTTGAGAAATGACGGGCGATTTGCGTATCCGATCGTCTTAATGGTATTTGCGAAACAGCCGTGCTTGGGTTAGCCGACTCTAGTTTGCCGCCAGCATCGCCCTGCCAACTCACCACTCGGTTACGACCGGAAGTTTTTGCCTCATACAATGCCAAATCAGCGAACTCAATCAACTCGCTCGGTGTGCGGGCTTTACTCGGCATGCTCGCAACACCAAAGCTACTGGTAATGTTTACTGGAATCGAGAAGTTGGCGTTGATGCCATCTTGTATATGCAGTCGAATCTTCTCAGCGCGGGCCGACGCAGCTTCAATGCTTGCATCCGGAATGAGCATACAAAACTCTTCACCACCAAATCGGCCGACCACATCCACATCACCTAAAAATTCAGTGAGCACTTCTGCCAGGTATTTTATGACTTCATCACCCACACCATGACCGTGAGTATCGTTCACCGATTTAAAGTGATCGATATCGAGCATAATGCACGCTAGGCGTGAATTGTTGCGTAGGGCCTTTTCAAAGTGCACATCAAAGGCATCAAAGAATGCACGACGGTTAAACAAATTCGTCAACGGGTCGCGCGTTGCCATGGTGAACAGTTCTTTGTTCTTCTCTTCAATTTCGTTCTTGGACTCTTCCAGGTTAGCAAGCGTCAATTCGAGCTCTGCGTGTTTTTTCTCTAATTCAGTAACATCATTTAGCGTAATGAGTACGCCACGGACTTCATCGCTGTCGCCAACAATAGGGGATGCGTTAACCACAAACTGGTATTTCTGGTGGTGACCTACCCGCAGATGTACTTTTTGTTCAGCCACCTGCTGGCTACCATCAAGCACCGACTCCCACGGAAGCGCCGCATCTTCATCATCGGTTACCCAATCAAGAAAGCCACTGTCTTTACCGGTTAGTTTTTTCGCGTTGATACCAATGCGTTTTGCCAAGGCATGATTACAAAACATAATCACACCTTCATGGTTGATAATCATCAAGCCATCGGCCAAAGAATCCAAGGCACTACGCACTCGATCAGGCAGCACCTGATCAGGGTCCAATTCGCGCATCACCTTTTTTAGAAAGAAATAGAAACCAACAAACCCGGCCAAGGCAACATAGAGCACTATCTTCAATACAGCGCTACCACCTCGGAACATGGATTCGCCCATAGGCATGGGAGCAAAAACTAATTCGTAATCACCCCACTCACCTTTGGGTGTGTACAGAGATACTCTGACTTGTTCAACGGTTGATTCGGCCGATGCTGGTAGTGACCAGTGCGTTGCATGCTCACCGGCTTCATGCATCAGCACACCATCTGTTGTTCTAACCGCTACACCCAATACACGTTCGTTACGTTCAACGGTTGAACGTAGAATTTGTTCTAATTTTGCAGGGTTGCGCTCACCTATTTCCATCGAAACTTGAACGGCAGACGATTGCGCTATGTGCTGACGAAACGCAACTTCGTTGCCCCGCGAATCTGGCATCAGCCCAAGAAAATCTGAAATCAATAGCAAAGACACGGTCAACATAACCAAGCCAAAGCTTATACGGGCAAGCGGTGATTTGAAAAAGCGAAATATTTTGTTCTTCACGTGCGCGCTCCATCAATGCACCTAGAGCGCAGATGATTAAGCTCGCATACAAACAGAGCCGAGGTCGAATTGGCGGATGACTGTTGTAGCATCACTCCAAACAATCTGATCGGTTTAATGGGCGCAAAGGCCCTTGGTAGAACTTATAGCGGCAGCGCAAGTAAAGACTATAGAGCGCATTGCGGCCTATATTCTATTTACTTTCATACACTTATGAGGGTTAACGGTTAGAAACAACCACCTATTAGGGCACCTGCACTAAACGCTTCGGTTAACCCATATTGGTAGTGCTTTATTGATCAATTTGACAAGAAATCCAGCTTGCAGCGAACACCACTTGGAATCGTTAGATCAGGATTCGGTAGCTCAAGCAGAACACCGTAAGTCGCACTGGCAGCATCAGCCACAGGGTCAATACGACGAACGGTTGCATTGAAGGTGGTGTCTTCAAAACCGGGGACATCCATGCTGATCTCGCCCGTCATACCACTTTCCACTACGCCCAGCTCGCTCAAGGGAACAACTACTTCAACGTGCAAAGGGTCAAGGCTGGCCATTTGCAGCACAGCATCATCGGCGATGTACTCGCCTTCGGTCTTAAAGCTTTCGGTAATGGCACCATCAAAGGGTGCACGAATAGTACGACGGTTTAATACCGCTTTGGCGCGAACAACTTCAATGCCCGCTATTTCACTGTTCTCACGTTCCTGTTGTACTTGCATCTCTGCGATCATAGCTTCTGTCTTCACTTGATCTAATGTTTGTTTCGATATGGATGCTTTTTGAAATAAAGACTGGTTGCGTTGCAATGTGCGTGATCCAAAATCTGCATTCAACTGTCTCAATCTTGTTGCTGTGTTCAAAGACGCTAAACGATTGGCTAAATCCAATGAAGCACGTTCAACATCCGATTCAAGTTCAGCCAGCACGGTACCCTTTGCAACATAGTCTGAACGCATCACATGGACTTTCGACAATACGCCAGGTACGGCGCTGCCTAAAGATGCAATCTTGCCCGGCTGCACAACGCAATCAATATTGGATAATACCTGACGACTCGCATCCGCATCACCACCCCATGGCAACACTAAAGCCGCCACAACAAACACCGTTGGTGGGATAAGAGCAACTGGACTGAATTTTTCGATTATCTGCATGGTTAAACCATATGTTGTATGTCCAGCTAAGCTGGTAACGTTTTCAAAAATACTTGCCTGAGCGATCTAAGCCAGCGCTTACCCAAAGGTTCTGCACTGTGTCTTAGCGTTACATATGCTCGTTCACCAACCCCAAAAATTTCAGTGTTCTCTGGCAGCCCCAACTGCAGATGAAAAATACTCTCTACAGTGGTCAAACCATCTGGGTCAGAAGACGCAATAGCTATGCCGCCGCCACCTGCAGCACCAAGTGCTGCGCTAGGCAATTTTCGATCTGCGGCAGGCACCTCATTTACAACGTTTGCTTTAATACTGTTACTGATGTGCTCTGCAAGCTTTACGCTTGCAGACTTAACGCCTGTTTGCATTCGGCCACTGTCGGCATCCGGAATCGCAACTCTTACCACCAAATCGCTAGGGTCAACAACGTGTGCGATTAGTTCACCCTGGGCAAAGTAACGTCCGATTAACCGATTTTGTTGGCTCGGCGTAAACACACCGTCGGTTTTCGCCACTAGGTTAAGTTGATCGCGCTTACTCTCAAGCTCTGCAACTGATCGACGCAGGCTCGCTAAATCTTCTTGGAGCAATGAATACTCTGTAGGGTCCAAGGTGCGTTGTAGTTCTGCACGAATATCCAAAGCCAATAATTCGTTTCGTAGAACCGTGACGCTTTTTTCCAGTTCTGGAGATTCGAGCCTTAACAGTAGCTGCCCTTTTTTCACCTGTTCGCCTGGCGCTACGGCCATCTCTCTGACGAAGCCTGCGACATCTGCAAACATCTCCCCCTGAACGGGTACCCATACCACGCCCTGAGCGCGCGTTGATGATGGCAACGGGATAATGCCTACGATTAAAACCCCTGCTGCTAAGCCACCCCAAACCACGCGATTAATACGCGAACGGCGTTGCGATGTTTCAGGTGAGAACAATAGAAATTTGATGCCTTTGACCAGTGGCAATACAATTTGCTGCAACACGGCCCAGAAGCCAAGCGCTACACCCAACAACAAGTATTTGCTGGATAGAAACACCACGATAAAAAACAAAATAAATAGTCGATATACCGATGAGGCAAATCCGTAGGTCAAAAACCATCGACGCTCCCCTACCGCAGTAACAGGTGATAGCTGCGAATCAAGCTTCAACACATACCGCTTAAATAGGTAACGATAATACTGAGCCGAGCGTGACATCAAGTTGGGTATTTCAATCGCGTCTTGCAATATGAAGTAGCCGTCAAATTTGAGCAGTGGATTGGCATTGAACAGAACGGTAGAGACAGCGCCAATCGTAAACACACCAAACGCGCAATCACGCAGCAAGCCATCACTGGCGCCCAGCCAAAAGAACAAAGCCAGTGATGCGATAAACAGCTCGACCATGATACCGGCTGCACTAACGATCATACGTTTGTGTTTAGATTTAAACGCTGTGGCGGCAGAGGCATCCACATACGGTATAGGCGTTAACACCAATAGCGTTATACCCATCTCGTGCACTTCTCCACCCCAATGCTTTACGCAAATAGCGTGTGCAAACTCGTGTGCTAACTTCATGATTGGGTATAACAACCATAACAACAGTAAGTTGGATGGCTTTAGAATATCGGTTGAATAGACGGCCGCAAGATCATTCCAATGTTGCAGTGCCAAAACAAAAGCTGGCAACACAACCAGAAGCCACAAAATAGCACCCAAGGCGCCTATCAGTGGTTTAAATGTCGGTGTAATACGCTCCAGGATTTGATCGGGGTCAAACATGGGTATGCGAATCAGCAATGGGCTGATCAGCTTGCGCAATCGCACGCTGCGGCGGCGATCGCGATACTGCTTTACGAGCTCTAATGTGGTTTTATCCAACACATTGGATATGGCACCGATGCGTTGCAGACGACCAATGATGTCAACCACTTCCGCTTGTGACAGGTCTGGAGATTCATTATCAACCAAATATTGATAAATGGTATCGAGCGTACACTTACCATCTAAGCGTCCCACTAAGCCATATGCACGTGTGTTTAAACGCATTTGCTCACTGGATAATTCATCTTGAAGAAGAAACCAACGCTCGCCACGATAGACATGCACATGAACGCGAATGTGTTTACGTAGCTTTGGACTCAGCTCACTCAGACGTGACCAAATCTCTTCGGTGCTTACAAAGCCGTCACTCATTTACAGGCCCGACTTCCATAGCCACAGGCGTATCTTGTCGAACAGACTGTGCGTCCAAATCCAGATCAGCGGCTTATTACCCACACGTATCTTGGCCACACCGCGCATGCCTGGGCGAAGCTCATCACTCATTTTACCCAACTGTGCTTCGACCGAGAAGACACTCTTACGATCTTTGGTTAACGCCACCGGTAGAATGCTGCTGGTTTTAATTTGATGTTTGTTGCCCGGCAAAGCAGAAAAACGCAACACACCGTGTTGGTTTGTTTTAACACCGGCAACATCGTGTTCGTCGACTTCAAGCACCAAACGATACTCTTCCATTGATGCCAATTCAAACAATACCTGGCCTACTTCAACCGGTGCGCCAAGCGCTTGATTAAGGTCACCACTTACCAATACACCATCAAACGGAGCGGTTAGCTGCGAGCGATTAAGCTTCTCGTCAACAAGAGCAAGCTCTGCATCCACTTGCGCTTTCTTTGCTTGCAGCAATCCTAATTCAGAACGATCACGCACAGTTAATGCGCGTGCTAGTGATGTTTCAAGCTTGCCTAATTCGCCCAACCATTTGTCTTTTTCAATTGATAGTTCACGATCTTCTAACGAGGCGATAACTTGTCCTGCGGTAACACTGTCACCTGCGCGAGCATGTGCCGATTTGATATAACCTGCGTGCGGTGCCACCAATACTTGTTTGTCAGAACCTTCAATGCTTGCGCGAGCAGATACGTTATGCGGAACGGGTATAAACAAGATACCCAGTAAACCTAAACAAACCGCCGCGCTAATCATTCGACCCTTTGGCGTGCTTGGGATATTACTTCGATTAAATGTCGACTTAAACCAATCACGCAATCGCGTTATCACCGAGCGTTGTTCTTGGCGGATTAGTTGCAGTACCGGCCCCATTGGCGCCAAGGCTTTCGATGCATGGTTGACGACTTCTGGAGCAAAGCCCTGCTCAGCCTCACGCTCTAGCAATACCGCGCCTACGGTTTCCCCGTTGCAATACAAAGGTACTGTGCAAGGAATTAAGGCTCCGTGAGCACTTTGCAACTCTTCATGGGCACGCGTTAAAATCAGGTCGGCGGTTTTGGTTTCAGAGACATTCACAATGCATTCTTGATCAACGGCCTCTTCCATTGCCGCCTCCAACGCGCGCACCAGTGAACGACGATCATCAAAATTGCTGACTTGCGATATTGCCTGTAAATCAATCATGGCGCCTTTCTTCAATCCAACACTGACGCGCGTACACTGCAAATCAATCGCTAGGCGGTTCGCCGCTTCCAAACACGCGGCGTATAGATCGTCGTGTGCTAAGACTTGTTCGGCGAGTTGAACTGAAACACTCGATGCGGTACCGGAGATGTGACTGACCACGGTGTCAAGCGAACCCAACCACATTCCACCCCATTGAACGAGCTGCACCACAGCTTGTTGTTGAGATTGGCTGCGCGCCACAATATGCATAACAACCACAAAATCACCACCATCATTGGATATGGGAATGGCAATATGGTCTTGAGTTTGGGTTTTAGTGTCGCCGGTTTTTTGCCCTGGATGAATGAGCACGTCACCCGACTCCAAAGCCTGGCTGGCAAAGATGCCTAAGGCTGAAGCGCGATTATCGGTAGCGGGCCAATGGGCCAGGATGGCTTTTAGTCGACCTTCGCTGGTGGAAAACACCGCTCCACGCAACACGCCAGCCACCATTTTGCATTGCCAAGCCAACCAAGCATCCGCGACAACGCGGCGTTTATCATCACGCGCTGCTGATTCGGACCGTGCAGATGTTGGCTTAGCACCAACCTCTGGATCTGGTATTTCTTCGTTTAGGGCTTGCGCCACGAGCAGCCACACTTTTATCGCTTATACAGGTCACTCAAGTAGCAACTAGCAAGCCACTCAAAGGTAGTAAAAACTAGGCACAAACCACAGAATTACCATCCCAGCGATGGATTTCAACCGGTTTCGAGCCGCTTAGCTCGCTGCGAGCCCGTAGCCAGCTATTTCGCCATTGGTCACTGCATTGCAATACGGTATCTGGCTGCGCATTACTGCGCGCCACAAACTCGGGGAAAAACGGCCGCCCCGTCGGGTCGCCGGTGACGTTGTAGCGCAAATCAAAACTCCACCGAATATCGTCGGTGTGGTTTTCAAGAGAGCCGTGCACAGTCAACGGGTGAAAAATAACCACGCCCCCTGAGGCCACCGGTACGGGTGTGGCACGCGCCAGATCAAACAGAGTGTCTGGGATGGCGAGCTGCCCGGCCGGACAATGCTCAAGCATCTGGCCTCGATGGCTACCGGGAATAACTTGCAAACATCCATTTTCAACGGTGGCATCGGTCATTGCCGCCCACACGGTCACCATGCGCGTGTTATCCGCTTCTTCTAAAGTCACCGCTCTGTCTTGGTGCCAAGCGGTTGAAGTGATATGCGCACGCTCTTCATCGCCACTGAGCTCTTTTGCCGGCGGCTTTATACGAACGTGCTGAATTGGATTGGAGGTAATCTCCGCACCGATCAATGATTCAACAACATCAAGCAAACGCTCGTTTGTCATTAAGTTAAAAATGGCAGGTCCTGCATGAAACGGAATGTCTTGTGTGATATCGCCTGGCGGTAATGAAATATCCATCGGCTGAAAGTAATCGAGCCCCGCTGCATAAACATGTCGAATCGCATCGGCAAAATTTAAATCGCTTACCACCGGGTCAAGCTCACC